>NZ_DATCRY010000131.1:0-3320 GCF_036568765.1 Dyella sp.
TCTGTGGGAGCGACTTTCGTCGCGACGATCGTGCCTTATCGCAAGTCCTTGTCGCGACTGAAGTCGCTCCCACAACGATAGGATCCGCTTTCGCTATGTTCGGGCGATTGCGAGGTTTTTAGAGGTTCCCTGAAGTCGCTCCCACACCGCTAGGCCAGGCTTTCCTGTCTTTGTGGGAGCGACTTTCGTCGCGACATGAGTGCTTTGATCGCCGTGGGGAAGAAGGCGCTCAAGCTGGCAACGCTCGCTGGCGCGCTTGCCAGCGGCCGAGTGCAATCAGCACCAGGCCGATCAGGAAAAACGCAGCCAGCACCACCAGCGCATCGATAAATACCTGCGTGTAACCGATCGCCTTCACATCCAGAAACGGATAGGGATACCAGCCATCCCAGGCGCCGCGCAGCAACGCATACGCGAAATAACCGGCCGGATAAAGCAACCAGGCTCCGACCTGCGACCAGCGCAACGTCGCCTTGGGCACGGCCAGCCACCAATACAGCAAGATCCATAGCGGCATTACGACATGCATGATGTTGTCGCCCAGGATCTGCAGCCCTTGCGGATGCCACAGGCTGCGCAGCATGACGTTATAAACCAGGCCCACCACGATCATGCTCATGGTGGTGCCGGTATGAACGCCCGGACGTTGGAAGAAGCCCAGGGCGCTTGTGCCTGGCGCCAACGCGGCGGCGCTCAGTGCCAGTGCAGCCAGGATATTGGTCAGGATGGTGAAGTAGCCGAAGTACAGCCACAGGGCTGCACCGATGCCTTCGCCGGCGATGCGCTTGAGCGCGATAGTGAGGTAAAGCTGAAGCAGCAGACCGAACCAGCCGACAAGGGCGCCGAGAAGGGCTAGGGAGCGGTAGCGAGGAGTCATGGGAGAAGTGAGTGAAGAGGAGTGAATGAAGGCGTGGTGCGGCGTAAGTGCGGAAACCTGCTTTTACTTATTCCTCTCCGATCACTCCTAGAACTTATACCCTCGATGGATGGCCACAATCCCATTGGTCAGATTGCGCACATCCACGCGTCCAAAGCCGGCGCGTTCCATCATGCCCTTGAGCGTTTCCTGATCCGGATGCTTGCGGATCGATTCGGCCAGGTACTGGTAGCTGTCGGCGTCGCCCGCGAACAGCTGACCGAGTTTGGGTAGGATCTTGAATGAATGGAAATCGTAGAGCTTGCCGAACAGCTCGTTCTGCACGCGCGAGAATTCCAGCACCAGTGCACGGCCGCCCGGCTTGAGCACGCGATGGATATCGGCCAGCGCCTTGTCCTTGTCGGTGACATTGCGCAGCCCGAAGGCCATGGTCACGGCATCGAAGCTGTTGTCGGCGAACGGCAGGGCCTCGGCGTTGAGCTGGGTCCACTGCAGGCCGGCGACCAGGCCGCGGTCGGTCAGGCGGTCCCGGCCGACATTCAACATTGCGGCGTTGATATCGCCAACGACGATATCGCCCTCGTCGCCGACCACCGGCTTGAGCAGGGCGGCGATATCGCCGGTGCCACCGGCCAGATCCAGCACGCGATCGCCGCGGCGCACGCCGCTCACGGCCACGAAATGGCGCTTCCACAGACGGTGGACGCCCAATGACATCAGGTCGTTCATCAGGTCGTAATTACGCGCGACCGATGTGAAAACCTGGCCGACCAGCTTCTGCTTGTCGTCCACGGGGACGTCGCGGAAGCCGAAATGGGTAGTCTTGGGCTGCTGATCGTTCATGGCGTACATGCTACCGCGGCGACTAGTCCTTGTCGCTGTAGACCACCCCGTCCTTCATGACAAATTCCACGTGCTGCATGACGGTGATGTCCTCGATCGGGTTGCCGGGCACGGCGATCACGTCGGCGACCCGTCCCACGGCGATCTGGCCGAGCTGATCCTGCTTGTGCAGCAGTTCGGCCGCATGAGTCGTGGCCGCTTGCAGAACGAACATGGGTGGCATGCCTGCTTGCACCATGTATTCGAACTCCTTGGCATTCTGGCCATGCGGGTAGACCGCGGCATCGGTGCCGAAGGCGATCTTCACGCCGGCCTTGTAGGCCCGGCCGGCGGTAGCCTGGATCAGCGGCCCGACCTGGCGCGCCTTGGCGGCAACCTGCGGCGGGTAATAGCCGGTTTTTTCGGCCATGGCCTGCACATACTTGCCGGCGATGATAGTCGGCACATACCAGGTGCCATGCTCCTTCATCAGCTTCATGTCCTCGTCGTTCATGAAGGTACCGTGCTCGATCGAATCGACGCCGCCGAGCACCGCGCGCCGGATTGCCTCGGCGCCGTGCGCATGCGCGGCGACCGTATAGCCGTAGTCGTGGGCGGCGGCGACGATCGCCTTGATTTCCTCGATGGTCATTTGCGCGTTGTCGACGCTGGCGCTTTCGTCCAGTACGCCGCCGGAGGGCATGATCTTGATCACGTCCACGCCGTCTTTGTAGTGCTGGCGGATCGCTTTCCAGGCGTCCTCGGGACTGTTGATGATGCTTTGCTTCGGACCCGGATCGCCGGCCAGATCCTGGCGATAGCCGTCCGTCGGATCGGCGTGTCCGCCGGTCGTGCCGATCGCCTGGCCTGCGGTAAAGATGCGTGGGCCAGGCACCAGTCCGGCGTTGATGGCATTGCGCAGGGCGATCGACTCGTTGGCCGTGTCACCGAGGTTGCGCACGGTGGTGAAGCCGGCCAGCAGCGTGCGCTTGGCGTACACGGTAGAGCGGATTGCGTAGTCGGCGATGTTCCACCGGAATTGATCGGTAAAGCCGGTCGGGCTGGTTTCGCTGGTCAGGTGGGTATGTGCATCGATCAATCCCGGCAGGCAGGTGCCGCGGGTGAAATTGCGATAGCTGAAATTGGCGCCGCGCGCCGTGGCGGCATCGCTGTACGTTTTCGTATCCACCGTGCCTGCGTGGATTTCCTTGATCCTGTTGCCCTCGACGACCAGGGTGGTTTCGCCCAGCAATTTGCCTGCGGCGGTGTCGACCAGGTGGGCGCAGTGCAGGACGCTGACCGAGGGCGGTGGTGCGTCGGTCGCTTGAGCGGACAAGGATGCGGCGAGAGCGAATGGCAGGACGAGCGCGAGACGTGCGGTTTGCATGGGCGGCTTCCCTGTTGGCTGGTCCGGGATACTAACAAAGCAGGTGTGGCTTGGAGTTCGCAGGTGGCGCAGGAGCCCCCCTCACCCCAAGCCCTCCCCCGGCAAAGCCCTGTCTCTTGATCACATCTTGGTGGCTATCTGCTTAGCGAGCAGATAGCCTTCCATGCGTTCTTGCAGGCGAGCCCAGCCATGCCACAGAGCCTCCCAACCGGGTCGGCCCGTTCGTTTGGTGTC
>NZ_DATCRY010000132.1:0-24384 GCF_036568765.1 Dyella sp.
GGCCGTACCGCTGACCACGTTGGTGCCCATGTAGCAGACGGTGCCCAGATCCAGCGGGCTGTCCACGGAAGCCGAACTTTCCAGCTCGTCCGCATGGCTTGCCTGACCAGGCGCGGCCTTCTCCACCGGCAGCGACTCGCCGGTCAGGATGGCCTGGCTGATGAACAGGTCCTTGGCGCTTAGCAGGCGCAGGTCGGCGGGCACCATGTCGCCCGCGGCCAGATGCACGATATCGCCGGCAACCAGCTCGACCACCGGCACTTCGATGCGCTCGCTATGGCCATCGGAAGCGCGGCGGGTCACGGTGGCGGTATTGCGCACCATCGCCTTGAGCTTCTCCGCGGCCTGCGAGGAGCGGAACTCCTGCGCGAAGCTCAGGAGCACGCTGATCGAGACCATCACCGAGATGATGGTCGGGCCCGTCAGCGTGGTCGGATCGGTGGCCAGCTGTACGCCGGCCAGCACCAGCAGCACCACGATGAACGGGTTTTTGAAGGCGTGCAGGAGCTGCAGCGCCCAGTGCGGCGGCTTCTCGTGCGAGACCTCGTTGATGCCGTCGCGGTCCAGACGCTCGGCGATCTGTTCCTCGTTGAGGCCGGCGACGCTGGTATCGAGCGCGGCCAGCAGCGATTCGTTGTGGCGGAATGCCTCGAGGGCGACTGCGGGGCGCACGGGTGCGTTGGCGCCCTTGCCGCTCGCCCTGGTCTCGGCGGAGGTGGAATGCTTCATCATGATTCGCTTCCGGATATGCGTTGAATCCGGGCGGAGGAACTAACCGACGGGCACGTGCCCGCGGGATACCGTCGCCCGCTGCTCAAGGCCGCCTGAGCGGCCGACGCATTCGTCCTGGCGGAGGCCAGCCTTTGCAGAGTGTGAGCAGCTTCATCGGTGCCGCCCTTGAACTCAGTACTGCAAGGCCGACTGGACCGGGGCGTCCAGGGGTGCGGGCACGGTGATGGTGACGGTATGGCGCGCGTTGGCACGACGACCGGCAAAAAGGAACCGGCCCGCGGTGCGCAGACGGAAAAAATCGCGAAGGAGCTTCATGGCCCATCTCCTGTTACGGCGCCTTTGGCAGCCGCTCAGGAGTAGGCCGGTCTTCCCTAGTCGAGGAAAGCGCCGGCCGACCGCAGGCGGTCGCCGCAGACAATCAGCTTGTTATGCAATGCCGGCACCCGATGCTCGCGGATGTCGACGTTGCGACTAGGGTAAACGTCCATATGCCTTGGTTAGTCAGGACAGAGGCCCACAGGGCACGCAATGCGCCGTGGGGCGCGGGCATTTTCTTGATGCGATGCGGCAAAGTCAATGGCCTTGGAAACGAAAGTTTTTCCGACAGGTGACTGAAAGGGAAAACGGCGCTGTGGCGCGGTTTCCGCCAGGCCACCCCGCGCTCCGTTATCTCACTGGAAAGGGCCGGATGAAGGGGGAGGCTCAGTACGCGCCTATACTCCCCCGCCATGCGACAACCTTCGGAGGGCGCCTCCGAGCCGGCTTGCGCAGCGTCTTGTGAAAGACCACCAGGGGGCAACAAGCATGAGCACCATTTCCACGATCCCGCCGACCGTGTCGGCGGCGGTTTCCGGCACCATCGACTGGGACGATATCCTCGACAAGGCCGGCCCCACCGGGCCGCTCGAGCACGTCGTACGGCCTGGCGAGTGGTGGCAGGTAGTACGAGGCATGCACGTGAAGCTGATCGATGTGCTCCGCCGCGCCGACCAGGCCGCGCAAGCGGGTCTCAGTCATTATCGATTGCTGGTGTTCGCCGACACGGTAGATGCGCGAACCGACATGCCGAGCATCGTCAACATCGACTGGCTCGATTGCATCGTGGTGATCGCCCGTCGCCTGGAGACCAACGCGGCCCTGCACTTTCAATCGCGAAGCCTCAGCATGCTCGGCTTCTATACGGGGCAAGCCAACCCCGGCCAATGCCACATGCAATTGACACGCATCGTGCGCTGGGGTGTTGGCGGCGCCGAACGCAGCAAGACCCTTACCGGCGATCTCACCGACCCTTTGAAACCCGAGGTGACTTGGGCGGACTACAAGAACGAGGGACTCGACGACGTCATTTTGCTGCCTTTCCAGGCATGGCCGATGGACTTGTCGCTGATGCCGATGGCTACGTGTCTGCCATTGCTGGAACGGATGCTGCTGGCGTCGCAGGAGCTTGGCGCGCAGGGCCGGGGCGAGCTCGGCCTGGAACTGAGCGGTCGCTTGCGGGACATGCTAGCCATCTTGCTACCCCTCCAGGGCAAGAGCGCACTGCCTGCGGACATCTACACGCGTCTCATGGAAACGCTTCGCCTGACGCCGGACCGGACCGATTGGCAACCGCTGGTACTGCCTGCCGCGAACGTGCACGAATTGCTGCAACCCGTACGCCTGGCATCCGATCAAGTGCCCTATCTCAGTGCATCTTTTTACGGCGACCTGGCAAAGGAGCACATACCGGCACTCCAGACCTATGCAGGCAGCTACGAGCGCCTGTCCGATCGCGCGCTCGATCTGCAAGCGCGCAAGCAGGCGGCGCACATCATACTCGGCGAGAAAGATGATGCCGGTGCGTTCCAGCAACTGGTTGCCGCACAGCTGGCCGAGAACCTTCGTCTGGCAACCGCCAGTGTCAAGCGCGCACAAGACGCGATCGAGCCCCAAAACGCCAACGTCCGTCGTGCCGAAAAAGCCTTCAAGGATGGCCTGGATGCATGGAAATCCGCCAAGGAAGCGGAAGCGGCGTGGGCCATCGTCGGCGCGGTGTTCACCTTCGTCGCGAGCGTGGGCTCCATGTTCGGCGGCAACGCCAGCGGCGCAGCCGGTGCGGCCAAAGCGGCAGCCGATGTGGCCAAGACCGCATCCAAGCTGGCCGAGATCATGAAGACCCTGGTCAAGGTCGGTCAGGCTATCGAGAAGATAGTGAAAATGTGCCTGGCCATCGTGGCGGCAGCGGACAAGATTGCCGACGCGGGCAAGTTCGCCAGCGATCTGGCCGCCATCAGCAAAGAAACGCTTTCCGACGACGCCAAGGGCGCGCCTTCGGCCGCCGCTCAATGGGATCAACTTTGGCTTGAAGTGGAAACACAGCTCGCGCCTGCCATCAAAGAAGGTGTCAATGGCTCGGAGGAATATCTGAAGGAGTTGAAGATCCTGGTGATCTACGGCCGCGCCCTGACCACCGCGCAGGCCGCGCTGCCGCCACTGATCCAGGAGCTGGCTCGCAACAAGCTGCAACGCGAGATCGCCGCGCGCCAGCACGATGCCGTCAAACGCGAGATTACCGACCTGAAGCAACAGCAGGCGCTATCCGCCCAAGCCATGGCGGTGCTCTGGGGCAACTATCGGAACGTGCAACGCGCATTGCTGATTGTGCTGTACCAGTACGATGCAGCGTGGCGCTATTGGGCATTGGACGATGCGGTCATCGTCCGCGACAACTATCGCGGCATCGGCGACTTGGCCGGCGAGCTCAAGGGCATTGCCGATCTGAAGCAAATGCAGGCGCGCGCGCTGGAGAAATTCAAACCTGCGCCGCAGGAATATCAGCACGCGGCGTACGCGTTGTCTCCCGCGCAATGCGATGCCCTGCTCGACGGCCAGAAGATCGGTGTGCGCCTGACGCCCACGGACAGCCCGCTATCGGGGTGGGGCCGCACCAGCCGCGTTCGTGTCAAGGAAATCCATATCTGGGTGGAGTGGGCTACCGGCAAACGGCCCCCGCATGGGGCCATCGAGTTCACGGTGCGTACCGCCGGCGAGTACGACGACCGGCGCCTGCTGGGCCAGGAATACAAAGTGTTCCACTTTCATGGCGCGCCGGTAGACCTGACGTTCCGCTACGACGTGGCTGGCTTGCCCGCGGATCAGCCTGGCGCCGCCGTGCACGTGCGCGCGGCCATCGCCGATGAGTTCCGTACGTCCTATAGCGAACCTACGTTGTATGCCGATTGGATTCTGTCCGCGCCGAAGATAGCGGCAGGCGATAACACGACGCTGGATCTGCAAAAGCTCAAAGCAGATATCGCCGGCATCCGGCTGGAGTTCTCAGGGACATATATCAAGGATCCGGAGCGGATGCTGTGAGGTATCTTGCGACCTGAGTAGGTGTGCCTGTCGAGTGTTGAGGCTTGCCTCGGTCAGGCTCCCTCTCCCCTGGCTTCGCCAGGGGAGAGGGTTGGGGTGAGGGGAAAGCTCTTCACGATACAAACCCGAACGACATCACTGACAACCCCCTCGAACGATTAAGCCTGCTCTATAAGCAAGCTCACCTCGCCAGATCGAAGTCTTCCGACGACATCCATCCACGATTGCCGTGCTCATCCTCTACCTCCCAGGCAATCCCGGCCTTGGTGCCCGTCGGGTAGACCGTCATCCCCGGCGTCACCGACCGCACCACCTTGCTGTTGGTATTGGCCGAAGTCGTCATATGCGTAGGCTTGTTCACTGTGCCCGACTGGCGCACATTGGCGGCCGACGCGTTCGACGGCATGCCACCTAATTCCGTCACCAGCTTCGTGTAAGCATCCAGATAGGCCATGGCGATAACCTGGCCCTGCGTGGTATTCGCATAACCTCCTAAGCCCGCGGCTCCGACGCCGCTACTTCCGAACAGAGAACCGCGAGCGCCGAATCCGATATCGTTCTTCTCCGCATGCCCCTCTGTCAGAGCGACCTGCTCGGACGATCGCACATCGGTTACCGTCAGCACCACATCGGCCGTCTTCGTACTGATATTGATATTGCCGACGATACGACCTGCCGGACCGCCGATAAGTCCACTCGCCAAGGCGCCCAATCCGCCGCCGCCCGCGTTGCGGTTGTTCGAAATGAGATCCGGCACCATCACGTAATCGGCCGCCTTCATTTGTCCCTTGCCCACATTGGCGCCGCCACGCAACTCACCACCCGATGCCAGCGCACGTTCACGCAGCGCGGCGCCCATGCCCATGCCCCGGTCGACCAACGTGAAACAACCGGATTTGTTCACAAATACCTTGATCAACTTGGTCGGTGAAGGCAACTGTTGCTGTGACCACCACGCCACCGCGCCCTCTGGCTCGACCACGGAAATACTGCCGAGCTTTGTCTGGCATTTCGGAATGGCCGCCACCTTCGCCTCATGCTCGCGCTGTGTTTTTGTAACGAGCGGGTTAGTGGCGTCGCATGCGCCAACCAAGAGCGTAGCGCCAAGCGCCGCCACTCGGCACGCGCTGAACTTGCTAAAAGAATGCATTGAATTCCCTATCGTGAGCACGCCCGGAGTCGAGAAGCGGCCCGGCGCTCGGGCAAACGTCGAGCACGTTGTCACCAGAGCTTGAGATGCTAGCGATGGGCACGAGCATCCTGGATAGGGAGCGATCCTGAATTCGTGTAGGGCAGCGCCGGATAAATGACTGACAAGATCGGTAAGCGCCGCCCAAGAAAAGACAACATCGCCACAAAAGGACGACGTTTTCGCCAATCGGGACGCCAATGCCGACTGGCACATGGCCAACCAGGACGGCCTGGATAATCTCTGGATCGGTCAATGGAAGGCCGCTACCCGGTCCAGGGAAGGCGCGACAGATCCTCTACCTGGAAATCGCGTCATGACGCTGGCAGCACGGCTAGTTCTCATCCGGAGTTTGTCGAAGACGCACACATCGAGCGGCCGGCGCAAAGCGCTGACCATGCTCGGCATAGGGTTTACCTTGGCAGGCACGGCATATGCGCAAGCCCAGGAGGTTCGCAATGGCCTGGATGTCGAAGTTCCTGTTGCTCCTGTTCCATTCCATCTCAATGACGCGCTCTATGTTGGCTACGAAGTTCATCTTACGAACTTCTCCGACGACCGCCTCAAAATCACCGATCTGTCCGTACGCGACGCCAGCGACGGTCGCCAGGTGACCGATCTTCGCGACCGAAGTCTGACGGCCGCCACCATGATCGTCGGCACCTCACCCAAACAAAAAGCCGTACCCGAATACCTGGAACCCGGCCAACGGGCGGTAGTGTTTCTGGATGTCGCGCTACCCGAAGGAGGCCACACTTCAGCGCTCACGCATCGCATCACGTACACCGTGGCAGATACCGACGCGACATCCACCGTCTTCACCGACCCGCTTAAGCTGAGCACCGTCAAACCTTCCATCATCGCGCCGCCCCTGCGTGGAGGCCCCTGGGTCGCCATCCACAGCACGGCGTGGCCGCGCGGACACCGGCGTGTGTTCTACACGATAGCGAGCCACGCAAAACTTCCCGGGCGCTTCGCTATCGATTTCGTCAAAGTCGACGAGCAAGGCTGTCTGACCAGAGGCGATCCGGACATCGCCGCACAGATGTATGGCTTTGGCGACGATGTGCTGGCGGTAGCCGATGCAACGGTGGTCGCCGTGCGCGACGGCATGCAAGACCCAACGAAGATTTCCGAGCGAACAACGCATAAGCCAGCGGACGATGCGGGCAACTATGTCACGCTGCGTCTTCCCGATGGCCGCTTTGCCTTTTATGAGCACCTTGAGAATGGCAGCATTCGCGTGGCCGTTGGCGACAAGGTGACCACGGGCAAAGTACTTGGGTCGCTCGGCTTCACCGGGGAATCGACGGGCCCGCATTTGCATTTCCATATTGCGGACGCAAATTCCACGCTCAACGCGGAAAGCCTGCCTTTTGAAATTCGCAACTATCGGCAGCTCGGTCAGTACAAAGATATTTCCAGACTGGGCACCCAGTGGGATCGAGATGAAGAGGCCACGGTCCGCCGAAATCAATGGCCCGACTACAATGCGGTCGTGAATTTCGACCCGTAGTTCTGCACGCTTTCACATTTCAAAACGCATCCGAGACATTAATGAATTAGACAATCATTGCGCAAATTGTCTTTTTCATTACGCATCTTTAGAAATTGCTGTCGCGATTTTCTCACATTAAATTGCGATAGAGATCACAGGCACCGGCAAACAAAGTGCATTAACTTACTGCCACTCACGGAAGCGAGCTCGCTTAATTACGCAAGAGCCAATACCTCATTCGTTATCGGCCATTAATCCGCGCGCACCGGTCTTTTGGCGTTCGCGTACGCCGTTTCGTCTGCTTGAGCCCGCTCCCTGTCGCACCCGCCTAATAGTTGAATAGCGTCATTACTGGCAATTCGATAACGGCGAAATGGTATTGTCTGGGAATATGAAAGATGCGATCCGGATTAGAGCCCAATGCGTCGATTGTGGATGATCTCGCTTACTGTCTAAATGGAAAAATTCAACAGAGAGATGCTCCCGATTATGAAGCCTGGCGTCGCCATGCCTGCTGGAACCAACGCGATGTTGCGCGCCGACCGCAGTACATTGTTCGCGCTCGCTCACATGATGATGTGGTCGCCGCTATTAATATGGCTCGCGAGCGGAAGCTTTCGATAGCGTTACGCAGTGGTGGACACAGTTTCGCGAACGCATTTCTTCGTCGGGATGGCGTGCTTCTTGACCTGTCCGCTCTACACGCGTTGGATGTCGAGCCCGGTCGCCGGCGCGCTGTTGTGGGCCCCGGCGTCACCAGCCGGGCTCTGAGTGAAGCTCTTGCGGCACATCGTCTTGGCTTCCCCACCGGCCACAGCGGTACAGTGGGCCTGGGCGGTTTTCTGCTCGGAGGCGGCCTGGGCATCAACTTCGGCATGTGGGGGCCCATGAGTGCCTTCCAGATCAAGGCACTCGATCTGGTTACCGCCGATGGCAAGCTTCGACATGCCAGCGCAGAAGAAAATCCCGATTTGTTTTGGGCAGCGCGCGGCGGCGGTCCAACCTTGTTCTTTGCCGTGGTGTCCTTCGAACTGGAATGCCATCCGCTACCCGGCGCAATGACCTCGCAGCACCTGCGATTGTCGCTTGAAGGACTTCCCTACGCACTCTCTGCGATAACGAAAGCAGCTCCTCAACCAGCGCTGCAAATCATGCTGGCCGTCGTACCGGCTGCAGATTCGTCGCGGCCGCAGAAGCCCAGGTGGGAGATTGCGGTGAGCACGCTGGCATTCGCCGAGAATGGCAACGAAGCGACGGCTCTGCATGCCAAGCTGGCCAACGTTCTTAAGCCGTGGGCGCTCGACGACGCGAGCGAGGAGCAGTCCATAAGCTTCGCTGCCCTGCATGACCACGGTGACGCCGCCTTCGGTTCCGGGCGCTATCTAACGGATAATATCCTCACCGATCGCCCCGAAGATGCGGCACGCATTCTGATATCGCATCTACCCACGCTACCTTCGTCCGCCACGCTTCCACTCCTGATATGGCAGGGAAATCGGCCGCTCCCGGAAGCCGCTTTTTCGGCCAAAGGCGGATGGTATTTTTCCACTTACGCCAGGTGGACCGATCCTCGCGACGATGAGGCCAACATGCGCTGGCTCAGGCTGCTTTACGACGAACTCCAGCCCATCGCCAGCCACTGCTATATCAATGAGTTCGATCTTGAGTACCGCTCGGCAGAAATAGCGCGGTGCTTCTCCTCAGATGCCTGGCTGCGCCTTGCGGCGCTGAAACGACGCTATGACCCCTCTGGGGTTTTTCATGATCTGCCGCTTTAAAGGCACGCTCGGTCGCGCCCCGCGCCGTTAGCAATTTCATCCGTATCGCTTACTTATCGAGGACACTATGAATAGGCCAAAGACGGTCCTGGATGCCGTTCGTCTTCAAAACCCGGAATCTGTTGCCCTGGTCTCCAACCAGGAAACGCTCACCTATGGGCAGCTAGCCTTATATAGCGACGCCGTAGCCCGTTTTCTGGTCACGCAAGGTGTCGGGCCTGGCGATTTGGTTCCCATCGAGGCGGCAAGATCGACGAATTTCGTTATCGGCCTCCTGGGCATTCTGAAATCGGGCGCAGCCTACATTCCGATCGATCACGCCTACCCGGACGCGCGCAAGACCTACATCATGGAGCAGAGCCGATCGCCGTGGCTACTGACTTCGACACGCGACGCCAAACAAAGCACTTCCGCTCAGGTTGTCGATATCGACACGCTAAGAAGGGAAACATCGACACCCTTCGCACCGGCGGGAGATGTCTCTCCTACCGCTCCCATGTATGTGATCTTCACCTCCGGAACGACAGGCGTGCCTAAAGGCGTCGTTGTCGAGCACCATTCCGTGCTGGCCTTCGTCGACTGGCATAACCGCCACTTCCAGGTCGATGACCAATGCCGATCGACATCCATGGCAGCGCTCGGCTTCGACGTAGCGCATTGGGAGATCTGGTCCGCACTGTGCTCGGGATCGCGACTTTACCTCCTTGACGATATGGTCAGGCGCGATGCCGCCGAGCTGGTGCGGTTCTATGCCCGCGAAGGGATCACTCACGCCTTTGTGCCGACGGTGATGGCTGCCGACGTCATCAAACACAGCACCCATCCTTCCTCATTGAAGTATCTGTTTACCGGAGGCGAGAAGCTCAACCCGGTCGATACCGATCATGTCCGCTTCTCCCTCATCGATTATTACGGCCCCACCGAAGCGACTATCTGGGCCACCTTTCACCCCGTTCCGAGCGCAAGCCTCGGCCAAGAGCCTTCCATAGGTACGCCTGTTGACGGTGCACGGATCTGGATTCTCGACAAAACCATGCGTGAAGCGCCGCCCGGCATGACAGGGGAAATCTATATCGCCGGCTCTTGCCTGGCGCGCGGGTATTTACATAACGAGCGCCTTACCGCAGAGAAGTTTCTGCCCCACCCCTTCGAGCCTGGGCAGCGCATTTATCGTACTGGCGACCTGGGACGCTGGTTACCCGACGGAAGCGTTCAGTTCCTCGGTCGTGCGGATGAGCAAGTAAAAATCCGCGGCCACCTGGTGGAACCGAGCGAAGTCGAGCTTGTCCTCGCTCGGCAGCCGGGCATTCGCCAGCTGAGCGTCACAGCTACCGCCCCTGCCGAAGGCAGTCCCAGGGAACTGATCGCCTTCCTGATTCCCGAGGACGCATCGATTTCGCCGAGAGACCTTGTCGCGCGCATCAGGGAGACCGCGCGCGCGCTCCTCCCCGACTACATGGCACCCGGCCACTATGCGGTACGAGAAACTTTCCCTTTGAACGCCAACGGCAAAACGGACAAAGCTGCGTTGCTTGCCAGCTTCGTCCATGCCGCCGGCCCGGCAAGGTCCTTCGACGAAGTCGAAGATACGGTTGAGCGATCTGTACTGGAAGCTTTCCAGGCGGCCCTGCAGCACTCGGACTTTCAGCGAAGCGATAGTTTCTTTGAGATAGGCGGCCATTCCATGTTGGCCGCGGAGGTCATCGCTGCGCTCTCGGACGTACACGCATTGCCCCTGCGCATTACGGACATTTATAACCACCCTACGGCCGAGCAGCTTGCTGCCGAAATTCGATTACGGCAACAGGCCTCCGACGAGGTTTCCGACCACACCCCATCCGACGTGTTGTGGAACGATGTCGTCCTTCCCGACGATATCGCTTTCAGCGCACCGTTCGACGTCGATCGCTTGCAGGACCCGAACCATGTGCTCCTCACCGGTGCCACCGGTTTCGTCGGCATCCATCTTTTGGCAGAGCTGCTGGCCACGACCCGGGCAACGGTCCATTGCATCGTGCGTGCGCGTAGTACGACCGAGGCCATGCGGCGCATCCAGGAGAAGATCGACGAGTACAAAGTACCTATCGCGGCCGCGGATATCGATCGCATAAAAGCTTATCCCGGCGACATCGCTTCATCACGCTTCGGTCTGGCTCTGGATGACTATGACGCGCTATGCCGAGATGTCGAGGTCATTCACCATTCTGCAAGCGCGGTAAATTTCATCAAGCCCTATTCGGCGATGAAGCGCGATAACGTAGATGGCTTGATCGGCATCATTCGATTCGCGGCGACTGGCAGGACCAAGGCGCTCATGCTGCTGTCGACCATCTCCATTTACAGTTGGGGCTACTGGATCACTGGCCGCGATGCGGTCAGCGAAGAAGACGACATCGATCAGAACCTGGAAGCCATCTGCTCGGACATCGGTTATGTGAAGAGCAAATGGGTCATGGAGAAAATCGCGGACCTGGCCCAGGCTCGTGGACTGCCGCTGGCGACCTTCCGCCTCGGCTATGCCACCTATCACAGCAAGACCGGTTTGAGCGCCAACTATCAATGGTGGGGTCGATTGGTAAAAACATGCCTTTCCCTCGGCCAGGTGCCGGATCTTCATGAATTGCGCGAAGGGCTCAGCTCGGTCGACTATATGACGAAGGCGATTGCGCATATCGCGAGAAATCCAGCCGCCTTGACGCAGAAGTTCAATCTGATTCACTCCGGCGAAAACAATGTCTCCCTGAAGCAATTCTTCACCTTGCTCGAGAGATATTTTGACTTCCGGTTCGCAGTGGTTCCGTTCCGCCAGTGGCGCAGCCTATGGATGGACGATCCGAAGACGCCGCTCTATCCCGTGCTGAACCTGTTCCGCGACCGGATGTACAAGGACAACTGCATTATCGAGATGTACCAGCAAACCTACCTGTGGCAGCACGACAAGACCTCCGCCTTTCTCGAGGGCAGCGGTATCCAAGCACCGACCTTCGATGAAGACGAATTGCGCCGTTACCTTGAGCACTCGATCGGCATCGGTCTCATCGGCCAGTCGGAGGACGGCAGAAGGGCTCCCATAACGGCATGACAAGGCGAGCGATGGCGGGATGGCTCGGCCCCGGAAGAGGCCGTGCCTTCTGCGCGCCGCATCGAGCGACTTCGTTGGACAAGGAGTTCCCATGTTCTCGTTTAAGCCGGTTCGTATTTCCGACAGAGACTGGATGAATGAGTACTTCAGTCAGTCCGTCCAGCACTCCAGCGAATTCAGCTTTGGATTCAGCTATATCTGGAAGAACATCTTCAACATCGATGTCGCCCGGGCCGAACAATGTTTGCTGCTGAAGGCCCACTACAAACAGTATCCGAGCTACCTCTATCCACTCGGCAAAGGCGATATAAAAGGCATCATCGAGGCACTCGCCATATCTGCCTGGCAGGACGGCACGCCGCTGGTATTCCATGCGGTCTTGTCAACACAGAAAAAATTCCTGGAAGACAACTTCCCCGGCTGCTTCACCTTTGCGAAGCTCGATGATCACTTCGACTACATCTACGAAAGCAAGAATCTCATCGCTCTTCCAGGCAGGAAGCTACACGCAAAACGGAATCATATTAGTCAATTCAAACAGCTTCACCCTGACTGGCGTTACGAATCGATCGACCGATCCAACATGAGCGATGTCAAAGCCATGAACACCACCTGGCACGAGTCCAGGCGCCAGGACATGTGCGCCAGTCTCAAGGAGGAGCTTTCTGCAACAGAAACAGCCCTTTCCGCTTATTTCGATCTGGAATTCGATGGCGGATTGATACGCACCCAGGACGGTCGCGTTATTGCTTACTCTATCGGGGAGCCGCTAAACGCCGACACCTATCTCGTGCACATAGAGAAAGCTCTTTGCACTGCCCCGGGCGCCTACTCGATGATCAATCAGCAATTTGCCGAGCACCATTGTGCCCAATACACCTACGTCAACCGGGAGGACGACTCCGGGAACCCCGGACTACGCCAGGCCAAACGATCTTATTGCCCCACTTTTCTGGTCGAAAAATATCGTGCTCAGACGACTGGCAAGCCGCTGCGATGATCGCATTCGCCAAAGACAGCATGATTCCGGGCTTGAAGCGTCTTTGGAAGTCCTGCTTCGACGACCCGGACGAATATATCGAGCTCTATTTCCGTCACAGGTATCGAGCGGCCAATACATTGGTAAATGTAAGCGGAGGGGAGCCGGTCGCCATGCTGACCATGCTTCCGGTGACTGCGACGTCCCCGGGCTTGGAGATTCCTGCCCGCTATATATTTGCGGTCGCCACCCATCCGGACTATCAAAGGAAAGGCCTTGGGTCGGAACTACTAGGCCGGGCGCACGATTGGATGAAAAGCCAAGGAGTAGGCCTATCCGTTTTGGCACCGGGTTCTGCAGGACTTTTTGATTTCTACCATCGACACGGCTACAAGCCGATCTTCCAGCTAAAGCACGTATGTTATAGCCCATCCCTGCCTTACGCAGCTTCTGCAGAACGCCTGGCGGTCGTCCCGTCACAGCTGTCCCCTCTTTTGTCGATGCGAGATAGATTTTTTGGCGGAAGCCGCCTGTTCGTCAGATGGGACAGAAATGCCCTGTCTTATATCGACAAGGAATGCGCGCTTCTCGGCGGCTCCACACTGGTGTTCAAGCGAGGAGCCATGGCGATTGGTTATGCGGTCTGCTACTACACTCACGATGGCGTCACCGCCAAGGAGCTGGCTGTTGAAGACAGTGACTACGACGCTGCCGTGGCGGCACTGCAATACCGCTACTGCGGAAAGTACCTTTATGTTCGCCTTCGCGCGGAAGAGTCGGCCCATGCGCATGGATCCCCAAAGCCCTTTGGCATGGCAAAGTGGCTCGAACATGGGCTCGAAGATGCTTTCAAAAGCCAGGCTGGCGACGCACCCTACCTTTCCCACGCACTGGATTAGAGCCGGTGCTACCGGTCGCACCAGCGAAGATGCTCACCGTCGGGGCGAACCCATCCTGCTCCTCGCGGCGATATTTGCTCTCTCGCCGACAGGTCGATTAGCAGTTATCTTTCCTTCGAGCCGACTCGTCGACATGAGTGTTGGCGCTTACTCGTATTGATAGCGCACTTGAAGGTAGACACGTGGATCTCACATCGGCCGATGCGACACTCCTCAATATCTGGAGCCAGCTTGAAGAAGCCGCCAGCAGGCGTTCGCCATTCAACTTCATGCAACTCGCAACGATTGCGCCAAGCGGCGCACCCAGGCTGAGAACGGTAGTGATACGTGACTTTCGCCGGGACGAATGCGCCATCGCCTTCACGGCCGATGCCAGGTCTTCAAAAATCGAGGACATCCGGAACGATCCGCGCGTCGCCGTGACTGCGCTCGACGCCGTTGGCGGTATGCAACTTCGCCTGGAGGGACGCGCCGACCTGGTCACCGATGCGTCACGTCGAATCGATGCCTGGCGCAAACTGAAAGCCCGTTCTCACGTGCTTTTCCGCTCTTCCGTAGCGCCGGGCTCAAAACTGCAATCGCCCATGGAGGCTTGGCAGAGCACCCCATCGGAGCAAGCGTCTCACGAACCATCGGAGCATTTCGCTCTTCTGCTAGTGCATATAGAACGGATGGATTGGCTGGAAGTACTTTCGGAACCTCACCGGCGGTGCCAGTTTCAACGGTCCGGGTCGCAATGGACCGGCACCTGGATCGCGCCTTAGATCGCTCCCGATACCGTCTGCGGCAATGGTGTCCACTCGACGCGGGCCCGGCCAATGGCTAAGCTTTTCGTTGCATGAGGACAAAGAAATATCTGGAACAATACCGTGTCTGGCCCGATCGCGGCCGTCACATACTCGCCCAGTTCGATGCCGATACGATCTGTGTATATCAAGCCTATCGGCCATCCATTGCAGAATACGCCGTAAATCACCAACGTTTCGGCGGAGATTTCAGCTACAACCGGATGAGCTGGATCAAACCCACTTTCCTATGGATGATGCATCGCTCGGGGTGGGCCAGCAAGAAAGGCCAGGAGCATATTCTTGCGATTACGCTTCCACGTTCGTTCTTCGACGAACTGCTCCGCTCCGCCATCCCCTCGTCCTACGACCCGCGCCGATTTTCCACGGTCGAGTCGTGGCAGCATGCCGTGATCTCTTCCGAGGTACGCATGCAATGGGATCCCGACCACGATCCAGCCGGCCGCCCATTGCAGCGGCGCGCCATCCAGTTGGGGCTCCGGGGAGAGACGCTGCGCCGGTACGGGGAACGGGAGGCATTGTCGATTGCGGACGTCACCGATTTCGTGGTCGCTCAGCGCGCTCACCTGGAGGGTGACTTGGGTTCGCTCGTCATTCCTGAGGAACAAATATATGAGCCCGAGACGATCGCTTCACAAAGGGCCGGCATCGACCGATTGGCTAATGATCCGCTTACGGCGCCGGCGGGGATGATCTAAAATAAGGTATGACTGCCGACCGGGGGATCGAGTGTCGACGTTTAATTTTTTTCAACGGATATCGCGCGCACCCACCAATCCAAAGACGGATCAGGAGTCGCGAACCTTTGACATAGCCGAGCTCTACGAAGGGCCAGTGCGACTGGCAAGCGGAGGCGATGAACAGGCGGTTCGCCTCGATGAAAAGCTGCGACAGGCGTACTTCTGGATCGTCAACAATGCGGTTATCAGCCCGCATTACGATATCGAATATCACGACGGCCCTTCGGTGTCGTTTGCGGTGGGCGATACGCGCCGCACGCTTACATTGCCTTCCGCGCAAAGCTATTCGAGTTACGTATTGCTTCCGCTGCTGGCATTCGCGACACGGCGAAAATGCTTGTTCGTCGGCGGCCCGGGACGCGGCAAGACGGCCAGCGCCATTCTGATGGGGGTACTTGCCGGTTACCCGGTGAAAGATGTGCGCCGCGCCATGCAGCACGGTCACCCGCAGATGACTATCGCCGACTTGCTCGGCAATCCCTTGCCTGCCGACCTCGTCGCCGCCCAGGACATGGGCGACATACGTATTGCTTGGCGCAAGTGGCTGTCCATGCGGGTCAAGATCATCGACGAGTACAACCGCATTCCGACACGTACCCAAAGTGCGCTGCTGACGGTGATGGGCGATAACTACGCCGAAGTTCTCAATCACGTCTATGAATGCCCGGAATCGGCGTGGTACCTGACCGCCAACGACGACCGCGGCGGCGGCACTTATCAGGTGATCGAGGCTTTGCGCGACCGTATCGATGTGGTTGTGCAAGCGCTGGCCTTCAACCCACGTTTTCTCGACGAGATGCTGCTGCGTATCGAGGAGAATATCCGTCCCGAAGAAATGGTGCCGAGGGAAATCATTTTCTCCGAGGCGGAGGCCGATCGATTGGGCGAGGAAATCCGTGCTGTCGAGGTACCGCACGATGTACGCCGACGCATCGAATTCTTCTGCAGTCACTTCGAACTCATGGAAACCGCGGGCGCGCAATTTGAGTACCTTACCAAGGACACAGCGCGCCTGGCGGGCCTGGATTGGGCGCAGGTGACCGCCGCCGACAGTGGCCGCGATCGCATGAAAGACCTGGGTTGCCAGACGCTCAATGGCTTGTCCGTTCGCAACCTGATGACGTTGCTGGTATTCGCCAAAGCGACGGCTTATTTCCGAGGCAATACTGCCGTCGCGCTCGACGACATACGTCAGGTGTTGCCTTTTGTGCTCAACGACAAGTTACAGCCCGATCTGGACGCGCCCTTCTTCGCTCTGCCGGAAAATGCCGCCTATCGTACCGACCGATTGAGTTGGCTGCGCTGGCTCTTCGACGCGTCTAACGCGGAATACGACCGCCTGAATCTCGACCACGACGACCCGGTCGGCGAATTGTCTACACAATTCGCCAAGGGACTCGACGGCGTGAGCGAACGCGAGACGCGGTCACGGCTGGTACGCATAGAGCGACTCATCGAGGAGCGCGTCAACGGGCGCAAGCTTTACGGTCATCTATACGACGACTTGTTGAAGCTCAAGTATCTGCACCAGCGCTATACCAATTATTTGCACTGGTTGCAGGCGCGCTGAGATGGTGTCCACAGTGCTGGCAAATGTACTGGCGTCCCGGCGCGCGTTGCTCAATGAGCGGGTCGCCGGGGCGCGGCATCGTATACCCGGCCTGGACACCGCTGCCTTCAGTACCTTCATTGCAAACACGCTCGACCCGATCTGTGTAGCCGTCAGCGAAGCGGATGCTCCGGCAACGGCAGGCGTCATCGAGACCGCGTTCGACCTGGGTCTTGAGCTGATCGGCCAGGGACTGGTCGGCCCGAAGGCTCGCCTGTCCTGGGTGGATCTTGCCTGGCGGCAGCTCGCAAGGCCGGCGGCGCATCTACTTGCTCGATGGCCTCTGGACACGCTCGGAACGATCGCCAACGCGGTTGTAAAGCTGAGCAGCGTGCAGAACGTGCGCGTGGAAGAGTGGATCGACGCCATGTCGTCGTTGGCGCAGCGCTGTGGGCAACTCAACGATCTGCGCAACCTCGGCGCTTTATGTGCGTGGCGCGCGGGCATGGCGCATCTGCGACTAGCCGCACTCGCCCGGGCCGCCGAACTGGATCCAACCCTCGCCGCGGCTGCCCTCGGCGCACCCGACACTCGCTGGAGCGAGCTGCGCGAACGTTTACTGGCCGATCGCTGGTGGGTTCCCGCCACCGGCGAGGCGAACGCTCAAGGGCAGACGGTAGGTGGCTTCACAGGATTCGGGGGACCGTTTGCCACGCCACCGAACATTCGGATCTGCGCGGACGGTTTTGTCATGCAAAGCGCGGAACGATACTTTCTTGTCATCGCCGACGCCTTCGGCGCTGTCGTGTTGCCGGCCTCCGCCAGCGAATTTTCCGCAGCCGGCGCAGGAACGTCTCCCGAAGTACGCGGGATATCCGGGGGCATCCATATACAGGGCATGGACATACCGTTCGCCATGCCGGTTAACCAGCTTAGAGCCGTCGCTTGCGCCCATGGCATCGCACTGGCTTCGCCCTGGTCGCATTATGTGCGCATTGTGCCACTGCGATCATGAGCGAACCCATCGAGCCTATATCTGCGGACGATCCGATGGCTCTCTGGCACGCGGCATGGCAGGCCGCGCTGGCGACCTGGAGCCGGTTCACGCGACTTCAGGATCCCCGGTTGTGTTGGACTCGGGCCGAAGCATCCGCCGAAGGCCTGACCGGCAGCATGGCCATGATTCGCCTGGCCGATCAGCGCGTCGTCATCGATTTACAGGAAATCGCGCGGCTGGACCTTGGCGGCTATGCGCTGGAGATCCTGGCTCATGAAATCGGCCATCACGTGCTGGCCCCGGCAACCGCGACCGATCAGGCACGGCTGTTAGCACGCATCCGCCGCGCATTGCCGACGCTCGAAGCCCATGCACCGATGGTCGCCAACCTTTATACCGATCTGCTGATCAACGATCGGTTGCAACGTCAATCCGGCTTGCGCATGGCCGATATCTATCGCCGCCTTGCCGCCCACCATGGGAATGCGCCCGTCACTCCAGTCTGGATGTTGTACATGGGCATCTACGAAAAACTCTGGCAGGAGCCACCGGGCGCGCTCGGTGGCTCTCCAGACGATGCGGCGCTGCTGGGCGATGCCTGGCTTGGCGCGCGCGTCATTCGTGCCTATGCGGGCGACTGGCTCGATGGTGCCACGCGGTTTGCCGCACTGCTGCTTCCCTATCTGCTGCAATCGGTGAGCGATCCCCGGGTGGACGCTTTGCTGGACACGCTTCATGCCGGGAGAGGCAGCCAACCCACCGGACTGGACAGAATCGAAGACGACGAGCTTGCTCCTGTGATGCATCCCGCTCTGGACCCGAGGGTTACCGGCGAGGATGCGCCTCAGCAGAACGGCACATCCGAGCCTGCCGAGTCAGGTCCGCTCCCCAGCCATGGACAGACGCGCGAGCCGTTCGAATATGGAGAAATCCTGCGCGCTGCCGGACTGGATCTGACCGATCACGACATCGCCGTGCGCTACTACCGAGAACGAGCGCTGCCTCATCTCATCCGGTTCCCGATGCGTCCGCAGCCCCAAGCCATGGAACGACAACTGGAAGGCCTGGAGCCATGGGAACTAGGCGATCCGCTGGATACGCTGGACTGGATGCAGAGCCTTCTGCAATCTCCCCGGCCCATTCCAGGATTGACCACGGTGCAGCGGACCTATGGCAACGCGCCCGGTCGCGAGCCGGCAAGCGAGCCGGTGGATCTGGATCTTTACGTCGACAGCTCCGGCTCCATGCCCAATCCTCAAACGCACACATCTTACCTGGCATTGGCCGGTGCCGTTATCGCGCTGTCCGCGCTGCGCGCCGGCTCGCGTGTTCAGGTGACACTGTGGAGCGGTAAGCAACAGGTCCTGCACACCGATGGTTTCGTGCGCTCGGAGGACGCCATTCTTCGTGTACTAACGGGTTTCTTCGGCGGCGCTACCGCATTTCCCATCCACAGGCTGCGCGATACCTATTCGGCGCGCTCGCCTCATGCGCGCGCCGTGCACATCCTGCACCTGTCCGATGACGGCATCACTACGATGTTCGGCAACGACGAGCGCGGCAACAGCGGCTGGGACATTGCCGCCCACGCGCTGCACACGGCGCGCGCCGGTGGGACGATGGCATTGAACTTGTTCAAGCCGCTGCCGGATACCCTCGAAGGAGGGCCGAAAATGCCATGGATGACCGACTTGCTGCGCGCGCGTACCGCCGGCTGGGCGGTCCACGCCGTACGCGACATGGCCGACTTGCTCGCCTTCGCACGCGACTTCAGTCAACGACACTACAGTTCGCTATCGACAACGGTGCCAGGATGATTGTCCTGTGGCGAGTGACAACGCGCTGCAATCTCGCGTGCAGCTTCTGCGCCTACGATCGCCGTCTTGGATTTCCGCGCACCTTGGTCGACCCCGCCGAGGTCGAACGATTCGGTGCACTGCTAGGCGCTTACCGGGCAGACTCGGGCGAAGACATCCTGATCAGCTGGCTCGGCGGGGAGCCCCTGTTATGGCCCGGTGTGCTCGCGCTCTCCCAGCGCCTACGCAACGAACATGGCCTGCGCATCAGCGTCACCACGAATGGCACGACATTGCTTCGCCCAGGTATCGCGCGAGCTGTCGCAGAGACCTTCGACGAGGTGACGATAAGCGTGGATGCGCTCGCCCAGACACATGAGCGGCTTCGTGGCTGGTCAGGCGGCTGGACCAAGCTTGCCGAGGGCATCGACCGGCTATCTACCATGACAGGCGCACAGGCAAGCCCGCTTATACGCGCCAACGTTGTGCTGATGCGCGACACGTTGTCCGAGTTTTCCGTACTGTGCGATCGACTCGCGGATTGGGGCGTAAAAGAGATCACATTCAATCAACTGGGAGGACGCGATCGACCGGAATTCTATTCCGATCATGCACTGCGTCCCGACGATGCCATTCGACTTCGCATGACCCTGCCCTCGCTGGCTGCGCGCATGGCCAAGCGCGGTGTGCGCCTCTGCGCGAACGATTCCTATCTTGAGCGCATCGAAGCCACGGCAGCCGGCCGGCCTATTCCTGTTCTCAACTGCGGACCCCGCCGCCCTACCGTCTTCATCGATGAACATAACCGCATCGCATGCTGCAGCTTCACCCAGGATGGCTACAGTGTCCCGACACACACTGTGCGTACGGTGAGCGATATTGCCGCACTACGCGCCCGGCTGGATGCCGGCCGCCTGGCGAATCTCCCCGCAGTTTGCAGCGATTGCCCCTCCACCCAGGTTTTTGCCAAGTTTGGGACATAAGCATCATGTCGACAGGCCCCTCCCTTGAGCGTTTGCTACGTCGATTGGTGGAAACCCCACCCGATTTTCTGGATCCGCCGCGGCACGGCGGAGCCGGCCAATTGCGCGTAGCGGCCGTCGTCAACGATGTCCTTATCGGCTATGGCCATCCGGCCTCCGAGGCATTGCTGGCGACGCTTTCAGGCGACCTTGTCGGCGTAACGACAAATCAACTGACGCTATCGGCCATCATGGCATGGCTGCTGACCGACGATGCATGGCGTGCATGTCATTTTCCGGTTTCCAAGTTAGGGACGCTGTTTGTCGAAGCCGCTCCCGCACTCGCAGCCGAGGCAGACGCCAAGCGCTATGTCTTCGAGCCCGAGCGACGCGAGGAACTCGCGCGCACGACGATCGCTCGCTTGGACCTGCTGCCTCATGGCGAAACAGCCAATCAGGCGGCTGACCGGCTGGCCAGCGTAAGCGGAGTGGAACGGCGTCGCTTGCTGGAAGCCAGCCGAGCGGCTGAAGCCAGAGCTCGCGCCATCCGTGAGGCCCTGGCGCGCAAGGCAGCCGAAGAATCCGCGGATAAATGGACACGCGAATGAATGAGGAGCCCACCGATGCGGAGCGCTATCCCACGCTGACCGAGGCGGGACGCGCCATGCTCAAGCATATGAGCGAGCATCCCAGCGCCCCGCTCTTTCGCAATCGCAGCGGAAACCGTCTTCTTTCCGAGGAAGTGGAGGCATTGCGCGCTTACGAGAGCGACATCGCGACTGCTCCATTTACCTGGTCGGCGAACCACCCACCGGCATGGCTGGAAGCCTTCACAGCCCAGTTATATGCCCAGGTGCCGTTTTATCGTGAACAAGAGTCGCCGGCATCCTTTCGCGCCATCAGCACGGTCCATCGCGGCGACCTCGCGGCGGATATCGCGCGCTTTGTACCCGACTCTGTCCCTGTAGAACGCATGATCAATTTTCGTACGACAGGCACCACAGGGCACCCGCTGGTACTCCCGTCGCATCCCGTGGTCGCCGGCCGCTACCTTGCCTATCACAAGCGTGCGCTACGGCGATTCGGCATCGAGCCTGGCCATGGTTGCGGTCAGATGGGCGTGATGTTGATCGGCATGCAACGCAAGTGTTTCACGTATGTCTCGGTAACACCGACCATGGATGAGTCGGGATTGGCGAAGATCAATCTTCACCCCGATGACTGGCGTAATCCGGCAGACCGTGCCCGCTACATCGATGCCATGCAGCCTGAAGTTATCGCGGGCGATCCCATTTCCTTCGCGGCGCTATTGGAATTGTCGCTCAGGCACCGCCCGCGGGCCCTGCTTTCGGTATCCATGGCGCTTTCACCCGGGCTCAAGGCGGCACTGCTCGATCGATTCGGCTGTCCCGTGCTGGACGTGTATTCGATGAACGAAGCGGGCCCCTTGGGGGTCTACGATCCCGGCCTTGGCGGGCATCTTCTTCTACAGCCAGGCATGTATGTAGAGATTCTGGATGCGGAAGGACGGGAGTTACCCAAGGGACAGATCGGCGAAATAACGTTGACGGGCGGATTCAATTTCTGCCTGCCACTCTTGCGCTATCGCACTGGCGATCATGGCGCTATCGACAACAGCGATGCAGGGCCGATCATTCTGGAGCTGCAAGGTCGTCGCCCGGTGCGGTTCCGTACTCACCGCGGCGGGTGGATCAACAATATCGACCTGACCCATGCCCTGGCGCCCCTGCCGCTGTCGCGCTACAGCGTGCACCAGTCGATGAACGGCGAGGTGACGCTGCGCCTGGCAAGCACCGAGATGGGCTATGCCGCCGATGCGGTAGCCCGCCTTTCCACAGCGCTTCTTGGCGGCAGCGTGAGCATCGCCGCCCTGGATACGGAAGATAAGATGCTGCAGTACACAACCGACCTGCCCGGCGGACTCGGCACATGAGCCTGATGGAAGTTCTGGCGAATGTGCTGGCTACCGCGTCGATTCTTCTCGCCGGACGCAATAGCGTGCATACATGGTGGACCGGCATTATCGGTTGCGCGTTATTCGCTGTTGTCTTCTGGACCGCGCGATTGTACGCAGATGTCGTTCTGCAAACATTCTTTGTCGGCGCCAGCATCGTGGGCTGGTGGTACTGGTGCAAGCCGGGCGATCGCGCCGAAAAGGATATTGCACATACCTCGACGCGCGCATTGGTGTGGATCGCAGCGAGCGCGATTATCGCAACTTGTATCTATGGCACTCTGCTGCACCGCTTTACCGACGCCTATGCCCCATTTGCCGATTCCTCGGTGCTGGCGATTTCAGTGCTGGCGCAATTGCTCTTAATGCGCCGCCGCATCGAGACGTGGCCTGCCTGGTTGTTGGTCAACACCATTGCCGTGCCCCTCTACGCCTCACGCGGCCTGACGCTTACCGCGCTGCTTTATTCAGCTTACTGGATCAATGCGTTGATCGCCTGGCGGCACTGGTTGCGTCTATCTCGACCAGAAAGCGCCACCGCATGAAACCGTACGCCACGGGACTTGCCGTGGGTAAGTTCTGCCCACTTCATCGCGGGCACCAGCATCTGCTCGATCAGGCTCTGGAACAATGCGAAGCACTGATCGTTATTAGCTATACCAAGCCCGAATTTCCCGGCAGCGAGCCGGAACATCGTGAGCGCTGGCTGGCGTCACTGTATCCGGATACCACGCGGCTGGTGATCGACGATGCGCGTCTTGCGGAGCACTGCCGGGTGCGCGGGCTACCGATAGCCACACTACCCCATAACGATGCTCCCGACGACACGCATAGGCACTTCGTAGCCTGGCTTCTTCGGCACATCCTGGAGGCATCGGTCGACGTGGTATTCACCAGCGAGGCCTATGGCGAAGGTTTCGCGAACGTCTTGTCGCAAGTACAGCGCGATGCGGACGGACCCTGCGCTGCTCATGTCATGGTCGATCGGGATCGCGTCGCCGTACCCATATCCGGCACGGCCGTGCGGAAGGATCCCCATGGCCGGCGTAACTATCTCGACCCCCTCGTCTATCGCGACTTTGTCGAGCGAGTCGCAATACTTGGCGGCGAATCCACCGGCAAATCAACCCTTGCCGGCCTGCTGGCATCGCGACTGAGCACGGCGCATGCGGCTGAATACGGTCGCGAACTCTGGGAGTTCAAGCAAGGAGCATTGTCCGAGGAAGATATGCTTCTGATTGCCAGGACGCAAATAGCACGCGAGGAAGCGCTCGCGCTGGAGGCACATCGCTATGTCATCTGCGACACCACGCCATTGACCACGATGCTCTATGCGCAGGCCATGTTCGGACGTACGTCGCCTGAATTGGAGAAGCTCGCGCGCAGACCCTATGGCCTTGTGCTGTTGTTGGCACCCGATGCGCCATTCATACAAGACGGCACTCGACGCGACGAAGCATTCCGACTTTGGCAACACGAGTGGTATCTAGGTCAACTCGATGCTCGTCGAATCGCATATCGCGTCCTGGCAGGGACATGGGACGAGCGGCTGAACGGAGCCATTGATGCCGTACTTGCCCTGAATCGCTAGCAGACGGCTCGCTGCTTCCTCGCTCATCAGCTACCCCAGCGTGCGCCACTCTCCGCCAGCAATGCCTCCACAGCTTGCTGCGTCAGCGGGTGATAGCCCTCTTTTGCCCTGGCGTATATCGTTTTTGCATACGCTAACCCGTCCGGAGATACCTGCGCGAGTGCACGATATACCGGCACGATGAGATACAGCCGGCCAATACCGGTAACGTAATCGGCTGCCGATGGCCAAACAGACTTGATGCCGGAAGCGATCGCGTGTGCGTACCAACGTGAGCCGATTTCCGCATTGACCGTACCTGTCAGATGCCAGGCCGCATCCAGCTTCTGCAGCTTATCGTAGGCCGCCTTATCCGGTAGACCATCCAGGAAGTACATCCATTCCAGCGAGTTCCAGTTTTTCGCACTGAGTTTGTCGGCACTCATCATGCCCTTCAGAAAGACGGTGCGCTCTGTAT
>NZ_DATCRY010000133.1:0-13963 GCF_036568765.1 Dyella sp.
CCAAGACCCTGATCCTGGTGACCTTCATCGCCGGCCTGCTGCCGGTGATCGGTAACCTGATCTCCAACACCGCCATTACCGTGGCGGGCCTCTCGGTATCGTTATGGGTTGGCGTGGCCGCACTGGGCTTTCTGGTCCTGATCCACAAGCTCGAGTACTTCCTCAATGCGCGCATCGTCGGTACGCAGATCCGTGCAAGGGCCTGGGAACTGCTGGTGGCGATGTTGGCGATGGAGGCGGCCTTCGGCCTGCCCGGGTTGATTGCCGCGCCGATTTACTATGCCTATCTCAAGAATGAGCTCGAGCGGGAGCGGCTGATTTGAGCGCGCAATCCTGGTGACAGCGCGAGTGCGCCGTCGGGCGTCAAAGTGACGTAATAGTCCGAGCATTCATCTCGGAGACGCCGCATGACAGATCGCAAGAAGAGGTCGACGGTCCGGACGACGCCCGCGCAAATTCAGTCGAATCGTAGAATTTTGTTGCAATCGTAACCAAATGCAAACACATCGTCGTTAAGCGCGGCGAGGTAAGGATTCGCGTCATGCCTTGTCGGTAGGCCAGGGCGTGGAGGGTGTCGCTTCCGTCACCCGAAACCATGCGCGACATCTTCGATGACAAGCAACCGAGCCACATGCCGGGCAGGTCAAGGGCGGCTCGGGTGCCAAGTCGAATAGTTTTCAAAAAATGATTTCTTATTTTAAGAAAAAATGGTTGTCTAATTTTTTTGGATTATAAAATCTAGAAAGATCGGTTTTTATACTCCGCAAGAAATTGCCTTTATGCATGAAATTTCGACGCGCAAGAACTTGTCGAAACAGCTGAAAAATCCGGGATTTTCGTGAGAAAAAACAAAACTTGAACATTTGCTCCGAATAGGCAATTCTCGGCCACAGCGGTCTTTCGATGTGGAGGGAATTCGCAGCGCATTTCGTGGGGTACGAGCGCGCGAATTATCACAGGCCGATTCAGAACTCCTAACCCTATAGGGATAGTTAGGCTGGCTGTTTTTTCTCGTTTTTTTGAGGGGAGTACATCATGTCCATGAAATACGCACATTTCGCGCGTAAAAAGATTGTCTTGTCCGTGGCTTTGGCGCTCGGTGTCTACGCCGGCGGTGCTATGGCTCAGAGCACTGTGGGTTCGGCCTACGGCACGGCCGATGCAGGTGCGCAGGTTCAGCTGACCAACTTGGGCAGCGGCCAGGTGCGTACGGTCACGGCCGACAACCAGGGTCGTTTCCGCGCTTCGGCGCTCAATCCTGGCGACTATCGCGTTACCTATACTCAAAAGGGCCAACAGGTAACTCGAGATATCACCGTTGGCGCGGGTACAGGTTTTAACCTGGACGCCGCAAGCGCGGCTGTGGCCGCTTCGTCGGCCAATACCACGCAGCTCGGCTCGATCACCGTGCAGGCGAATTCTGTGCCTGCCATCGACGTCGCCTCGGTGCAGACCACGACGACTTTCACTGCCGACCAACTGAAAGAGCTGCCGATCGCGCGCAACGTGACTGCGGTAGCGCTGCTGGCTCCGGGTGTGACAAAGGGCGACTCTGCCTTCGGCAATCTCGCGTCGTTCAGCGGTTCGTCGGTCGCGGAGAACTCGTACTATGTCAACGGTTTCAACGTTACCAACCAGTTCGACTCCCTGAGCTTCGCACAGGTCCCGTACGAAGCGATCGATCAGATCAATATTCAGGACGGTGGCTTCGGTCCGGAATATGGTAACTCCACCGGCGGCGTGACCTCGGTGCAGACCAAGCGCGGTACCAACGAGTGGAAGGGCGGTATCGACGATACCTGGAACCCCAGTTCGCTACAGGCCACCCTGCCAACCATTTACAACAAGAACGGCACGATTTCTCAAATCAACAGCGGCAGCCGGAATTTCGCCATCGGTAACAGCAACACCGGCGGTCCGGTCGACTTCACCAATAGGTGGAGTGCCTGGTTGGGCGGTCCGCTGATCAAGGATAAGCTGTTTATCTTTGGCTTGGTCAGCCAGACCAAGACGGACTATCAGGATTATGCCGGGTACATTCCCAATGGCGGTACCAACGGTGGCGGGTTTCAGTCGGCTCAGGAGAAGGATCCTTACTGGCTGTTGAAGATGGACTGGAACATCAACGAGAGCAATATCCTCGAATTGACTGCGTTCAACGATACGCGCCACACCGACTTCGACATCTACAACTACGGTTTCGATTCGAATAACAACCCGTATCACTTCGATCAACAGGGCGTGTTCCGCGAGAAGTCCGGCGGCCAGACCGGCATCCTCAAGTACACCAGCTATCTGACGGATGATTTCACCCTCACCGCGCAGTATGGCAAGAGCAAGAACAAGCGCATCAATACGGCTATTGCGGCTAACGGTGTGGTCGAGAGCTTCGACGGCAATCTGGCTAATGCCGCATCGGCCCCCGGTTGCCCGGTCATCGTCGACGCGCGCACCCCGGTTAAGAATGGCGAGGTGGCGCCGATCCAGTCCTGCGCTTTCGTGCCCGGCGGTCAGATCAACAGCGATAACGGTCAAGATTCCCGTTCCAGCGGTCGTTTGGACCTGGAATGGAAGCTTGGCGACCATGATCTGACGTTCGGTTACACGCGTGACGTGACCTCGTCCAACACGGGTACCACGTTCGAAGGCGGTGCGGTCTATACCTATAGTTCGCTGCCTAACACCGACAGCGTCGATCCGGCCGATAACTTCGTTACTCAGGAAGTGTTCGGTACGGGCGCGCGGGTCAGCATCATCCAGCGTGCGCAATACGCTCAGGATCTGTGGCATATCTCGGATAACTTCATCGCTCGTATTGGCGTGCGCAACGACCAGTTCAACAACAAGAACGGTCTGGGCCAGAGCTATGTCCGTCAGGGCAATAACATCCAGCCGCGCCTGGGTTTTGCCTGGGACGTGCACGGCGATTCGTCGCTGAAGATCTATGGTAGCGCTGGTGATTATTCGCTGCCGATTGACGCAGGCGTGGCGTTGCGTGGCGCTTCGGCTTCGATCTTCAAGGAACAGCAGTTCTTCTACACAAGCATCGATCCGACTACCGGTCTGCCGCTGGGTCTGACGCCACGTGGCGATGCGTTTTATGCCAACGGCGAAACCGGTGTTACGCCGAATGCCGAATCGGTGGCGACGCAGAATCTCAAGCCGTTCAAGCAGCGCGAATTCATCCTCGGCGCACAGCAGCAGCTGGCTGGTTGGACCCTGGGCGCCAAGGCAATCTACCGCAAGGTGCTGACCGGACTGGACGACCTGTGCGACTTCCGTCCGATTGCGGCTTATGCCAACGCGCATTACGGCATGAACTTCGATCCGACGGATCTTTCGCCACCGAGTGACAACCTCTCCTTGCCGGGCTGCTATATCGCCAACCCGGGCAGCGGCATCAGCCTGCAATTGCCACTGGTGGCGGGTAGCAACCAGCTCTATCCGGTGAAGCTGAGCGCGTCGGATATCGGCGAGCCCAAGTACAAGCGTGACTATTACGCCTTGCAGCTGACGGCGGAAAAGAACTTCGACGACAAGTTCTATCTGAATGTGTCGTACGTATGGGCCAAGTCTTGGGGTAACTCCGAAGGTTTGGTGGACTCGAACATCGGTCAGGCCGATACGGGCACATCGGAATTGTTCGACTATCCGGAGATCATGGCGGGCGCCAATGGCAACCAGCCAAACGATCGCCGCCACACGGTGAAGGTGTTCGGCTCCTGGAACATCAATAATGAGTGGGCCCTCGGCGCCAACTTCATCTTCCAGACCGGCCGTCCGGAAAACTGCTACGGCGACGCTCCGATCGACAACGAGATCTTCGGTTATGGTCAGAACGGTGGCTCGCCGTATCTGTACTGCACCGATGCCTCGGGCGCCAATGGTCATGTCGCCCCTCGCGGCTCTATTGGCACGACGCCGAACTACTGGCAGTTGGACCTCAATGGCCAATACAAGCCGTCATGGGCGAAGGGCCTGACTTTCCGCGCCACTGTGTTCAACGTGTTCAACAAGCATCAGGTGTTGACGGTCAACGAGAACCAGAACGCAAGCTACAACTCCGATCCGACCCTTGGGCCGATCGGTCCGGTCACCTTCAACAACAGCACCTACCTGATCCCGACCAGCTTCCAGAACCCGCGGTACGTGCAGCTCAACGCCGAGTACGATTTCTCGCTGTAATCGGTTAGTTCCACCCTCAACCAGAAAGGCCGCGCGGGAATTTCGCGCGGCCTTTTTGCTTTCTGGAGCATAGGAAAATTTCGCATGAGTCTGCTGTAAGGTTTGTGCAAGCGAAGTTGCTGCCCTCTAGAGCAAGGGGAAAAACCTTTACTTTCATGATGTTGAGTGACTATCTGCAGATGGCGGGTGCGCAAAACCATGCGGTGCAGAATGTTGCGAGAACAAAATGTTCATGTTAAACAGTTGTCAAGCATGACTTATCTGAATTTGGGGTCAGGTAAAGAGGACAGTTTTATAGCCTCGTCGTGCCACGTTCCGAGGGGAGGGGAAGCCTGGAGGAGGCGCTTCTCGGAAATTTTTATGCACCAAAGCTAGGGGAGTTGCCAATGTTGAAGTCCAAGCTTACGGCCGCCATCGTGGTGGCCTTGGCGGTCGGCTATTCCAGCGCGTATGCCGCTGGTGCGCCGCAAGATGCACAGAACAACCAAGATCAAAGTCAGTCGCCCGATAGCAGCAAAGCCAAGAGGCTGGAAGCGGTCACGGTAACCGGTTCGCTGATTCCGCAGTCTCAGGTCGAGACAGCGACGCCGACGATTACAATTACTGCGGAAGACATGAAGGCACGTGGCTTCACCACGGTCGCCGAGGCGTTGCAGCAGTCTTCGTTCGCCACCGGAGCGGTGCAGGGCGCTCAGACTTCCGCATCGTTCACGGGTAGTGCGCAGACGCTGAGCCTCTTTGGTCTGCCCGTCGGCTTTACCAAGTATCTGATCGACGGACGCCCGATGGGTAACTTCCCCGGGTTGTACAACGGCAGCGACACGTTCAATAACTTGAGCGGCATTCCGATGGAGATGGTCGATCACATCGACATTCTTCCGGGTGGCCAATCGTCGCTCTACGGCTCCGACGCGATTGCCGGCGTTATCAATATCGTCCTCAAGAAAAAGGTCGATGCGCCGAGTATCGATGTGCGTTATGGCTGGACAACCGATGGTGGCGGTGCCGATCGCCGCATCAGCTTTGCCGACAGCTTCAATGTCGGTAAATTCAACATGCTCGTTGGTGGCCAGTACGAAAGTACCCAGCCGATTTGGTCGCGCGATCGCGATATCACCAAACAATACTACACGGGTAATCCTTCGAGCCCACCCGTCGCCGGTCGCGACTTCCTGGTATACAACCCTATCTCCGGCCAATACTTCTTTCCGGACGGAGCGAACGGCTGCTCGAATTTGACGAGCTTGTTCCAGGGTCAAGAAAAGCAGTACACCCGCAGTGGCGGTCGCAACTATTGCGGCTCGCTTAATAGCCCGGGTTATGCGACTCTGAAAAACGACGAGAAGACTGCGAACATCTACACGCACGCCACATTCGATGTGAGCGACAACCTGCAGCTCTACGGCGATCTGCTCTATAACTACGACGAACAGAAGCAGAGCAACGGCTCGCAGTTCCTGTGGTGGGGTACTAGCGTCGATTACGGCTCGTTCTACGATCCGAACATTGGCCAACTCGTGAATCTTCAGCGTGCGTTCGCGCCGGAAGAAATCGGCGGCTTCAAGAACGTGATGAATAAGTTCTACGAAAATTCGTACATGCTGACGCTGGGCGGCAAGGGTACGTTCGGTCAGTCGAACTGGGATTATGATCTGGCTTTCACGCACTCCGACGACCAGCTGAGCGCTCGCGCGCTTCAACGCCTGGATGGCCCGATCGACGACTACTTCCGCACGCACGTGTTGGGCCCGCAGCTTGGCCTGGATCCGATCTACAACTACTACCCGGTGTTCTCGCCAAACTACGCCGCGTTCTATTCACCGATCTCGCAGGCGGACTTCAATAGCTTTACAGGCTATACCACGACGAGGGCAAAGACCTGGGACAACATGTTGCGCGGTCAGTTGACCAACGCAAATCTGTTTAGCCTGCCCGGCGGCGACGCCGGTCTTGCCGTCGTGCTCGAGGGCGGTAACCAAGGCTGGTCCTACGTTCCCGATCCGCGCTTGCTGGACGGCGAAATCTGGGGTACCACCGATGTACAGGGTGCCGGTCATCGCTCGCGCTATGCAGCGACAACCGAGTTCCGCGCCCCGTTGCTCAGCCAGTTGACGTTGGATGTCTCGGGCCGTTGGGACAACTATCACGTCGATGGTCAGGACGTGCACCACGGCACGTACAATATTGGTCTTGAGTATCGGCCATTTGAGTCCTTGCTGTTGCGCGGACGCTACGGCACAGCCTTCAAGGTGCCGACGCTGTCGGATGAGTTCCAGGGCCTCAGCGGCTTCTATTCCAGCGTGCCGGATTATCTGAACTGCGCCCGCTTGGGTTACGGTCCGAACAATATTGCCAACTGCCCGTCGCCGTACGATCTACAGCAGTACTTCGGTCAGCAGTCCGGCAGCACCAAGCTGCAGCCCATTACGGCCACCGTCTGGACGTACGGTTTTGTGTGGGCGCCCATCGAGCGCATGTCCTTCAGCGTGGATTACCTGCATTGGGACATCAACAACGAAGTAAATACGGAAAGCGCCGACGGCTTGTCGCGTACGGAATACCTCTGCGATATCCAGCAGCTCGATCCAAACTCGGCAACATGCGCGAACGCGTTCTCCAAAATCACTCGCGGTACTTCCAATGAAGCTGGCCTTCTCGGGCAGATTCAGCAGATCTATACCCCGAAGGTGAACGTTTCCAACGAGCAGGTCAACGCAATCACCGCTAACTTCAGCTACATCATCAAGATGGGCTGGCTTGGCGATCTGTCGCTGCAGACGTCTTACAGTGACGTGCTCAAGCATATGTACCAGGCCTACCCTGGCGATCCGAAACTGGATTATCTGCGGCACCCGTACTACACCACGGACTTCAAGTCCAAGGTGAACGGTTCGGCGACGTGGACTCCGAACGAGCAATGGAGTGCCACGATTTACTTCAATCGCTATGGCAGTACGCCAAACTATATTGCGCAAGCTACCGACGACTACAACGCGCCGGGTGCTCGCCGCCTGCGTCCTTGGGTCTTGTACAACGCTAGCGTGACCTACAACCCGATAAAGAATCTGGCTCTGTCGTTCTTGGTGAACAACTTGTTCAACAAGATGCCGCCGGAAGATCACAGCTTCCCGGGTACTTCGGTGCAGCCGTTCAACGAGCTGACGTACAACGTTTACGGTCGTACCATGTATCTGGAGGCGAAGTACACCTTCGGTCAGGCGAAGTAAGAGCCTGGAAAGCTACATGAGAAACGGCCCCGGAAACGGGGCCGTTTTTTATGCCACCGTTATGCCATGCGATAACAGTAGTCGTTTTAGTTCGAGCAATTGCGGCTCGTATCGTCGCCAGCGATCGATTGCGCGCCGATTCATCGGCTCGCGCACCTGAATGGCGCTCGCTGTCGCAACCGGCGACTGATTCTCGTGGAAGTGAAGGCAGGAGTCGTTCCATTGCAAGCCGCAGAAGTCGATGATTCGGCGTGATCCGGCTTCTTGTGCCTCGACAAGCTCTTCATATTCGACCTCCAGAATGCGTCCCGGAACCACGCGTTGCCAATGAGCGATCAAGCGATCGAACAAAGTGTAGTAGCGCCCGGTATCCAGCAGATCATAAGAATAGTCGTAATAGGTCGAGTTGAGCGCGAATAATTGCCTGAAATTACTCAGGCAAGTATCCATAGGGTTGCGTCGTAGACAGATAATTTTCGCTTTCGGTAGCGCCCGCGCAATAAATCCGGCATAGAGAAAATTGTGCGGAAGCTTGTCGATGAATCTCGCTCTTGAGCCGGTGAGCGGCCTGGTGCTTTCGATGTATTCTCTTCCGAGGCGATTCCAATCGATGCTGTGAGTCCGCCGAACGGTATCGTCGTCAATAAGTGCAGGGGTAATGCTTCCTGACATCCTTTTGAGTGTGACGCCGAAGTTCTGCAATTCCCCAGCGGAAAAAACCTCCGGATGGCTGCTAATGATGCGCTCGACCAACGTCGTCCCGCTACGTGGCATGCCAATGATAAAAATCGGCTCGTCCGACGGGAATCCATCCGATACGGTTCGCGGCTGAGGGGAGGCTTCCATCAGCGCTTCGAATAGTCGCTCGTCACGGCTGATACGATAATGACGATGCGCGCCGGCGGCGGCTTTGCCGCGAGTCAAATGCTCGAAGGCTGACGGATACTGGCCAATATCTTCGTATTCCTTGGCAAGGGCCAGCTCTATGCATATGGATGATTGCGTGTGTTTCCTGGCCTCAGGCAACAGGCCGAGCAGGCGCTCGATGTGATTACTCTCTGGAGTCTGCTTGCGAATCTGCGCGAGCGTCAGGTGTGCATTCCAGGCCCTGGGATCTATGTCCAGGCAACGTTGCACCTCTTTCTCGCCCGCGGCGATATCGCCGTTTGCCACTAGCGCAGTCGCATAGTTGAAGCGAAGTTGCGGAGCGTCGGGGGCGCGTTCCACTGCGCGTCGGAATGCCTCGACTGCAGGCGTATAAGCATTGCATAGGGAAAAAACGACGCCGAGAGTGTCCAGCACCGAGGGATCGTCCGTCGGGAGCGACATGGCCCGATTAGCTTCCGTCAGCGCTTCGTTCGTCTTCCGCAGCCCGAGCAACGCGCGTGCATGCTGTACCGCGTAGCCAGCATGATCTGGTCTGATTCGCGCGGCCTGGGCAAGGTGCCTTGATGCAACCGGGAATTGTTGGAGCTCGAGGGCTGCAATGCCATTTATATAATGTAAGCCATCGTGTTGCGGTGCGAGAGGAAGAAGCTTCGAGGCGATGTCCAGCACCGTGGGCCAGTTGCGACGATTAAACGCGGCGATAGCCTGTTGGTATAGCTCGGCAGGATCCGTCATGGCTCATAGGTGCTCGAAGACATGGCGGGATAATAGCTGCTCAAGAGCCCGGTTGTGGTAAAAGGCGCTCGAACGCCTTTACCAGAGGTTCTAGGCAGATGGGAACGAGCATATATAGGATATGGTTTAGGCTTGCTGGCCACGCTATTAGTTGCCTGCGATCGCCACGGGACCGTTATCAGCCAGAAACAGAGAGACGATTACGTATTTATCGACCTGAAGTCTGGCGGAGATGCTGCAAGCAAAGCACTGGTGAAGAGGCTTGAATCTTCCTTGTCGGCTTGTGGCTGAGAAACTTTTCTCCCAGAACTCATCGGTATCGCCGGAGGCGGCACCACAAGAATTGATGGGGCAAAGTTTTCAACGCGTTCCAGCGAGCATGGCCGCAATCTTAGCCATATGCGATTCTGCCGTCTCGCGCACCACTTCCTTATCTGCTTCTGGATCTTTACCTTGCCAATGCAAATCGTCCTGCGGCAGCTCATGCAGGAATCGGCTCGGTTGGTTGCTATGCACTTCCCCATAGCGCTTGGTCTTGGACGACCATGACAGCGTGAGCATTTCCTTGGCGCGGGTGATGCCCACATACATCAGGCGCCGCTCTTCATCGATACGCCCTTCGTCGATCGCGCCTTCGTGCGGCAAGGTGCCTTCTTCGCAGCCGACGATAAAGACGAAGCGGAACTCCAGGCCTTTGGCGGCGTGGAGAGTCATCATGCGTACGGCGTTTCCGGGCTCGTCACGATCGGCGTGGCTGAGCAGCGCCAGCTGGGCCGCAAGGTCGCCAGCGCTGTTATTGCCTTTCTGCATCGCGCGGAACCAGTCGGCCAGTTCGCGAAGGTTGCCAAGACGGCGTTCGCGCAGCGCGACGTCGGGAGTGCTTGCCGCGATCTGGGCGGCGTAGCCGGTGCGCTTGAGGATGGTTTCGACCAGGTCGGCTGCGCTTTGGTGTAGCGCGGCGCTGCGTAGCTCATCGAGCAGTTCGGTAAATGAGGCCAGGGCCGAAGCCGGTCGAGGCGTAAGCTGGCGCAGTACGGCGTCGCTGCGGGCGGCATCTAGCAGCGATGCATGCTTGCTCTGCGCGATCTGGCCGAGCTTTTCCAGCGTTGTCGCGCCGATTTCCCGCTTGGGTACGTTGACCACGCGCAGGAAGGCGGCGTCGTCGCTGGGGTTGGTCAGCAAGCGCAGATAGCACAACAGATCTTTGACTTCGGCGCGATCCAGAAAGGACAGGGCGCCGGTCAGGTGGTAAGGAATGCGCGCCAGTCGCAAGGCTTTTTCGAGCGGGCGTGCCTGGAAATTACCGCGGTAGAGAATGGCGATGTCGTGCCAGCGTGCTTTGTGCTTTTCCGCCAGTGTGGTGGCGATAGCGGCGACACGTTCGGCTTCGTGTTCGTTTTCCTTGCATTCGAGCACACGGATCTGCGCACCTTCCGGGTGGTCGCTCCACAGCTTCTTTTCGTGCAAGTGCGGATTGTTGGCGATCAGCTTGTTGGCGGCGCGCAGGATGCGCTTGCCGCAGCGATAGTTCTGCTCCAGCTTGATCACGCGCAGGTTCGGCCAGTCTTTGCCGAGCTGATCGATGTTTTCCGGATTGGCGCCGCGCCAGGCATAGATCGACTGGTCGTCGTCACCCACGCAAGTGATGCGGCCGCGCTCGCCGGCCAAAGCCTTGAGCAGTCGGTACTGGGCGTCGTTGGTGTCCTGATACTCGTCCACCAGCAGGTAGCGCAGGCGCTCGCGCCATGCCTCGCGGCATTCGGTATCGCTTTCGAGGATATTGAGCGGCAGGCGGATCAGGTCGTCGAAATCCACTGCGTTGAATGCGGCTAGGCGTGCCTGGTAAAGCTCGTAGATCATCGCTGCGTCCATCTCGCGCGGGCTGCGCGCGGCGGCCTGTGCTTCGGCGGGCGAAAGGCCCCCGTTCTTGGCGCGGCTGACCAGGTTGCGCAGGGCGAACAAGGCATCGGGCTTGATGCCCTTGGGCGCCAGTTCCTTGATGATGCCTTCGCTATCGTCGGCGTCGAGCACGGAGAAGCCCTTGCGCAGGCCGGCCCGCGCGTGCTCGATCTGCAGGAACTTCAAACCCAGCGCATGGAAGGTACATACGGTCAGGGCGGCGGCGTCCTCGCTGCTGATCAGCTTGGCCACGCGCTCGCGCATTTCCTTGGCCGCCTTGTTGGTGAAGGTGATGGCCGCGATCTTGGCCGCCGGAAGCTTCTTGCGGGCGATCAGGTAGGCGATTTTCTGCGTAATTACCGAGGTCTTGCCGGAGCCTGCGCCGGCCAGCACCAGCAGCGGGCTGTCGCAGTGTTCGACGGCGGCCAATTGTTGCGGATTGAGCATGGGCGGAACGCGGCGGAAGACGGTCGCCGATGGTACCAGAGGCAGGGGCGTCGGCCGGGCCGTAAGGCGGGCGAGCGGTCGAGGAGGTACCATGGGCTCCTTGTACGGGGTACCCATGGCCAAGCTCTATTTCTACTACTCGGCGATGAATGCCGGTAAGACCACCACGCTGCTGCAAAGCGCGTACAACTACCACGAGCGCGGCATGCGCACGCTGATTCTCACCCCCGCGCTGGACGATCGCTTCGGCGACGGCGTGGTGGCCTCGCGGATCGGCCTGAAGGCCCATGCGCGCAAGTTTTCCAACGTCGAGGATTTGTTTGCCCTGGTGCAGGCGGATATCGCAGCGCGTGGCCCGTTGCATTGCGTCTTTGTCGACGAGGCGCAGTTCCTGACCAAGGCCCAGGTCTGGCAAGTCTCCGACGTGGTCGACAAGCTGAATATCCCGGTGCTGGCCTATGGCCTGCGCACGGATTTTCGTGGCGAATTGTTCGAAGGCAGCCGCTATCTCCTTGCCTGGGCGGATAATCTGGAAGAGATCAAGACAATCTGCCACACCGGCCGTAAGGCAATCATGGTGGTGCGCGTAGATGAACAGGGCCGTGCCGTCACCGAGGGGCCCCAGGTTGAGATCGGCGGCAACGACCGCTATGTCTCGGTGAGCCGGGCCGAATTCAAGAAAATCACCGAAGGGCGCGGCCGTATCGAATTGCAGCAATCCGTGCTGCCGCTGGGCGAAGGCGAGTAAGCCCTCGCCATAAAAACAACAAGGATTCCTTATGAGCAAGCCCATGATCATCCCCGCCTGGCAGCGCCCGCATTGGCAGCCGAGCGACGAGGAGATCCTGCTGCAGTTCTATGTGTTCGGCAGTTTTGAAGCGGGTCGTCCACCGATGCAGGACTACGGCAGTGACGGCTTGCCTACGGGCGTGACCATGACCAGCTATCACCATAACGCCCTGCGGCAATGGGAGGGCTACCCGCTCAAGGGCAGCTTAGGTCGCATGCTGAAAGACGATGCCGCCGAGGCCTATCGCATCGCCTTGGACGCGCCGCAGGTGCTGGTGGTCCGTGGCCAGATCGAGGATAGCCCGGCCACGGGTTATCTGCGCGATACGTTCGGTGTGCTGGCGGCCCTGCTGGATGTCGGCGGCACAGCCATTTTCGATCCGCAGATTGCGGGCTTGTTCAGCGCCGACGAGTGGCGCCGGCGCTATCTGGTGCCCGATGGTGCACCGACGCGCGCGCATCTGTTGATCATGCGCGATGGCGAGGAGGAGCCCGGTCGTTCGTGGATCCATACCCGCGGCATGCGCAAGTTCGGCCGGCCCGACATCAGCATCCGCAATGTGCCGGATCGCGATACCGATCGCGCGGGCATGTTGTGCGAGCGTCTGGCCGATCTACAGGCGCTGGGTGCGCACTTCGTCGAGGGGCAGCCGTTGGAAGCCGAGGGTGTGCCGGGTGGCATGGCGGCGACATTGGGAGGCGATATGAACGACCCGGCGTTCAATAATAGCTACGTGGAATTTCGCTGGCCGCTTTAAGGCTGCATCACCGTTGGCAGCGCGGACACCAGAAGGTCGAGCGCTGACCCAATACGACCTGCCGTACCGGCGTGCCGCATGTGTGGCACGCCTCGCCTTCGCGGCCGTAGACATGGAGCTCGCGAAAGAAATAGCCCGGCGCGCCATCGGGATTGAGAAAATCGCGTAACGTGGTGCCGCCGCGTTCGATCGCCCACGCCAGAATCCGTTTCACTTCCGCGGCCAGTCGCGCATAACGTTCGCGCGATACCGAGCCCGCCGCGCGACGCGGATCGATGCCGGCAGCGAACAGTGCTTCGCTGGCGTAGATATTGCCGACGCCGACCACGACGGCGTTGTCCATCAGGAACAGCTTCACAGCCGCCTTGCGTCCGCGCGAAAGACGCCATAGCAACTCGCCGTCGAAATCGTCCGTAAGCGGCTCGGGGCCGAGTTCGGCCAGTAATTCGTGCGTGGTGCCCGGCGCTTGCCACAGCAGGCAGCCGAACCGGCGCGGGTCGGTAAATCGCAGTACGCGTGCGCCTTGTTTGCCGGAAGCCTGCACGGCGATATCGAAATGATCGTGTTTGCCTAATGGGGCATCGGGCGGCAACACGCGCAGCATGCCGGACATGCCCAAGTGCAACAGCGCACTGCCGGCCCGAGTATGCAGTAGCAAGTATTTTGCACGGCGTTCGATGGCGTCGATGCGCTGTCCCGGCAGCAGTTCGGCGATTTCGCGAGGAATCGGCCAGCGGAGGTCGGCGCGGCGCAGCGTTACCGCGCTGATGCGACGGCCGACCAGGTGCGGGGCGATACCGCGTAAGGTGGTTTCGACTTCCGGGAGTTCGGGCACGGGCGAGGCGCAGTGAAAGAAAAGGAGTGGGAGCTACTTTGGCTTTTCTGTGGGAGCGACTTCAGGGAACCTCTAAAAACCGGCTCTTCTGGGAGCGACTTTCGTTGCGACGATCGTGCCTTATCGCAAGTCCTTGTCGCGACTGAAGTCGCTCCCACAACGATAGGATCCGTTTTCGCTGTGTCCAAGTCATTGACAGG
>NZ_DATCRY010000134.1:0-52334 GCF_036568765.1 Dyella sp.
ATCCTCGCCATGCAGGGATAGTCCCATGTTCGAGCGGACGCTGGATCGCCTTTCTCACGTTGTACGGGCTTCGCCGCAGTCGCTGCGTGTAGCACAGGTAACGAATAAGAGCGAATTGTCTCAACTGTGTGCCTGGCAAGTAGAAGATGTGTATTTCTCGGCAGAAATAGATGACATTCCGCAGCTTTATGCCAAGGAAAGATACCGAATGAGCACCACCTTCTTGCACTCTTCGTTATTTGTGGTCGGTCTGGGCGTTGCTTCCAGCATAGGTCACGCAATCGGCCAAGCCTCAGACGTTTAAGGCAGTTCGGCAAGCCGTTCTCGTGGGGAAAGCAGATCCGTGTCGTCTTCGATTTCCCCTGAGCGCCAACGCACGATCGTGACAAACTCACCCTATGAAGTGGTCAAGGCGAGGTCCGCGAAAGTATCGAAAGCCTCGAACGAGTAGAGGCATATTCTTTTTTCCGATACGCAGACCGAAGTGCTTGCAAATACGTCGAAGACCGTGGTCAGCAAGTTTATCCAGTATCACATGGAGAAGTCGGGGGCGCAAGAAATGGTGTTTTTCGATGTATTTACTTGCCCTCGGGGCGACGAATGGAACCTTCCGCTATCGCATCACGTGTGCGCTGGGTAAAGGCGCAACGTTTTACTGGTGAGGTCTATTCGCATTGACTTGTGGGTTTTGAGCGGTGGATTCGCCTGCGTCGAATCAAGATGGTTACCAGACTTAGCACACATGCCGGAGGCGTTGATGGCGAGAGATCGAGGGGTTCGTCGGACAAGCGCATCGCTACCTGGGCAACCAGCCATGGGTAATGGTTGATAACAGGCTGTTGGGCCATGTTGAGACGCATGAGCCTCGAACCTATCTCCAGTCCCTGATGTAGGTCAGGGCGCCTGGCGTGTGTGCAAGAAATCAATGAAATCGGCGCTTGCTCAAAGAGCGGTCTCCTCGGATAGGCGCATAGTGCCCTGGCGCGCGCTCACTCGTAGCGGTGTTTGTACCAACTGCAATGTGAGCGGCTAATGGGACGGAGGACGCTTGTACTTCGGGAATTCAAGTACTTCGTGTCCGCCGGAGCTATGGGAGGGGTATCTTGAGCGGCGAATGTCGTAGCCCCTTCGTTTTACCCGCGACTGGAGAAGACGCGTAGTGCTAAATCTTAAAAAAGCTATCCTTGCGTTAGCACTAGTTATTTTCGGCGGCGCAACTTCTGCAATGCCTTACGCTCGTGGGGAACTATCCGCCAGGTTGCCAGCGTCCATTGATGTAGCGGATGGCGCGGGTGCTCCGAGCGATAGCCTCCTTTGGTCTGCGCTTGTGGAAACGGTCGCTCACCTCTCAGTCGCCGACTGTTCCGCGTCACGACTTTCCACGCGATTCATCCTAACGGCTTGGCATTGTGTGAATGGCGTACCGATAGAAGACGTCTATGTAACAAGACCTGGAAATTTTAGTCACCATCCCAGCGAAGCAGAAGGTTTCGCAAGCGTTGAAGATGTGTATTTTGCCAAGGTCGGCAACAACGGCGAGAAAACAGCCCTTGGCGTTGACAGGGATCTCGCGCTTTTGCAATTGAAAACACCTCTGCCATCTAAGGTTGACAACTTTCCTCTCTATCACGGCTACTCGTTTCGGGAAAATACGCCCGTAGCCATTTTCAGGAGCGGTAGCCAAGACAAGATCAACAAGAAACTAAGGTGGGCAGCCATGATGATGAAGGAGCATTCTGCGCAAGATAAGTATGGTGGGCCTGCATTCCGTTTGAGCCGTTACGCCGTCATGCCGACAGTTCCCTACGTGCTACCTCCTGCCGGTTACGCTCTTCCTGGAGATTCGGGAGGAACGGTTCACGCCTTTTTATGCTCCGATTATTTGCCGAAAAACACGCCACTGAGAAAAGCCATTGGCGTAGGCTCGTCAGGACACCCCGAAGGTCGAGCCTATTACACCAAGCTTGACGATGAAGTCGTCCGCTGGCTCGGTAAGCGGGTCGTAATGATTACAGCCCCTCGCGATGGCCAAGTGTTCTATGGTGGCGAAGATATTCCCGTATCCATGACCGATGTCGATAGTGATCCTCTCGGAAAGGCTCAACCTGTAAAAAATGTTGCGCTCATCTATAAAGACGAGCGCGGTGATGATGTTACGTCAGTTTGTTCGAGAAGCCAGATAAAGCTGCTGCCCACCGGCGATCTTGGCTGTCAGCTCAGTCATGCCAATGAAAATGCAACCTTCAGCATAAGGGTCTATAGAGAGGGGGATACGTCCTATGACGAGGTAACCATCTTTAATCGTGCCAACTTCAATGCTTCTTTAGATGAAAAAAATAGTGGATTAAGTATTGAGATGCCATCTACGAACCACTTTTAAGTGGGTGCTCGCTTGTCTTGCGGCCGACACGTGGCGACGATCAAGCTGTATATGGCGTCGACGATGGATGTGGTGACGCATCGCGCATCCCACGCTGAAGGGCGATCACGATGCGCTGCACGATGCCCGGTATCAGGCTGAACCGTTTCGGCTGATTCAGGGAAGGAAGTAGCGTGGCCGCGGATCATAAGAGTGGGAACAGATTCAATCTTCCGGTATCTTTGACTCTGATTGATGATGGTGTCAAAAACGTCGCTTCCTCACGCATCGCTCCATCTCCCGCGCCGGCAAAAAACGTCCGGTTCTGGCGGTAAAAGCGACGGTAACGACCTATGTCGATCACAGCCAATCCCTTTAACCACGCGGGCTTGCGAGACCTGTTGATGATCGAGTGGGAATGAACTAGCGTCATTCCAAAGAGTGGCCGCAGACCGCTCCTCCCTCTGTCCACAGGGGGGAAGGGGGCGCCTGCTACCAAACAGCGCCTGCCAACGAAAAGCCGTCCTTGCATTAGCAGGGACGGCTTCCGAATGGGTGCCCGAGGCCGGAATCGAACCGGCATAGCCGGGAGGCTGAGGGATTTTCGTACCACTTCGACTTCGCCGCCAGTGCATGGCACTGTTCGTGGTTTGGAGTGCGCCTTCACCATAGCTCTGCAGCCGTAGGTGCCCGCCGTCTGCTCTCTACACCTTCCCAGACATGAGATTGGGCTTGGCTCGGCGTTGACTCGAATGCCAGGCAATCAGGGTTTTCGCCGACTTTGACGGGTGCCACTTCGGACGTTTCCCCTCGAAGGCTCAAATTGTCTAAGTCCCTTGTGTCTAAAGGCGCAACGTTTTACTGGTGAGGTCTATTCGCATTGACTTGTGGATTTTGAGCGGTGGATTCGCCTGCGTCGAATCAAGATGGTTACCAGACTTACCGCACGTGCCGGAGGCGTTGATGGCGAGAGATCGAGGGTTTCGTCGGACAAGCGCATCGCTACCTGGGCAGCCAGCCATGGGGAACGGCTGATAACAGGCTGTTGGGCAATATTGAGACGCATGAGCCTCGAATCTATTTCCAGTCCCTGATGTAGGTCAGGGCACTTGGCGTGCGCGCAAGAAATCAATGAAATCGGCGCTTGCTCAAAGGGCGGTCTCCTCGGATAGGCGCATAGTGCCCTGGCGCGCGCTCACTCGTAGCGGTGTTTGTACCAACTGCAATGTGAGCGGCTAGTGGGACGAGGGACGCTTGTACTTCGGGAATTCAAATACTGCGTGTCCGCCGGAGCTATGGGAGGGGTATCTTGACGGTACCGATTACCAGTCCGCCACCTTCCGCTACGATGCGTCCGTGCAAACCGTCAAGATGGTGTCGCGGAGCCAGCGATGGGCGGGATCTGCGTGAAGTCGAGGATGCCAAATAGCGGACACCTTTATTGGAGGAGTGCGTACCGGCAGTTCGAAGTGCTGAAGGCCGGCACTTATGGCGGCGTCAGCCGGTGATCCCATGCCTAAGCACGAACCCGGGACAAGTCCGATAAGGTCCGAATGCCGCACGATCCGCATTGCGTTGGCATAGGCCGGCACGACCATGACAACTGTTCTGCGCAAGCCCAGCCGATCCAGGGCATCGTCCACCGGGCCGGAGAATTGGCGCTTGCGCGAGACGGCCACATGCGGATAGCTGGCGTAGCGCTTGGCGGTCGCGCCCGGCCTTCTCAAAAGAGGATGGCCCGTTCGACAAATACCGACGAACCGGTCTTGAAAAAGAAGCCGTGTCTTCAATTCCGGTGCCTTGGTTCCAATCACCCCGATCTCCAGATCGATCATGCCTTCGCGAAGCGGCTGCGCATCCTTGTCGAGCTTCGGAATAAAACGGATGCGCACATGGGGCGCGGTCCGGGCGATCGCGGCGATTAGCGAGGGGCCGACTAGATCGACAAACCCGTCGTTGGCCCGGATCGTGAACGTACGTTCCAAGGTCGCAATGTCAAGGGCGCTACTGACGGGCTGGAGCACGGCGCGGGCATTGCGTGCAAGTTCATGCACATGCTCGGTCAATTGCTCGGCGTAAGGAGTCGGAACGAGTGTCCTGCCGGCCTGTACGAGCAGTCGATCTCCTGTGGCTATCCGAAGCCTGGAGAGCGTCCTGCTCATGGCAGAGGGGCTTAAGCCAAGCCGGCGTGCCGCCCTTGTCACGTTGCGCTCGGCAAGCAACATGTCCAACGATGTGAGGAGATTCAAATCCACGTTTTGCATCACGGTCAGCCCTCGATTCAACTGTGCACTTGATGCAATCCATTATTGCATCACACGCGTCTGGTGCAAGCTATGATCTACCTCCAGAATCTATGGCTGTCAGTCATATGAAAGGGTTGCAGCCATGATGTACTCAACTAGCCGTAAGCCTCGCCCCAGCATTTTGCTCATCGGTGCGTCGCGTGGCCTTGGGGCCGCTATGTCGGCGGAATTTCTCAAAAGGGGATGGAGCGTCGTCGGAACCGTACGCGGAAATGCCAGAACCGAACTGCATGATTTAGCCGATGCAAACGGAGGCTGCGTCGAGATCGAGCAGCTCGATATCACCGAACAGGAGCAGATTTTCGCCTTGCATGATCGTCTCTCCGGTCGCAGTTTCGATATTCTGTTCGTGAATGCCGGAACGGCGAACACCCATCAGCATGAAACCATTGCCGATGTATCTACGGAGGAGTTCCTACGCGTCATGCTCACCAACGCGCTTGCACCTATGCGCGTCGTCGAAGCATTGCAGGACCTGGTTCCTGCCAATGGCCTGATCGGCGTCATGTCGTCTGGGCAAGGCAGCATCGCCAGCAACGAGAAAGGCGGACATGAGGTCTATCGCGGCAGCAAGTCGGCCTTGAATCAATACATGCGCAGCTATGCAGCTCGGCATGCAGGGGAGACCCGTGCATTGATGCTGTTGGCTCCCGGGTGGATTCGCACCGCGCTGGGTGGGCCGGAAGCACCATGCAGCCTTGAGGAAGCCATCCCCGACATCGTGAATGTACTGCTCTTGAAGCGAGGAAGGCCCGGTCTGGAGTACCTCGACCGCATGGGGCGAACCGTTCCTTGGTGAAATGGTGGAAATACCGAGAATGTTAATGTAGAACGCAGAGCCCGCTTGGTGGCTCGCTGGCTTTCTGGTGGTTACTGCGAGTACGCCACAGCAATACACCTGAGCTAATTCTTACGGGGCTGGCACGTATACTCTTGCCACAGAGATCGTTGGCATGCGCTGTGCGATTGCGGTAGTCCATTGCCTTGTGGATTTCTCAAGCAAGGAGGATGTCGAGCAAGTTCATGCCTTGCTGCATGCAACGATGGTCAGATAAGAGCAGCATGGCACGTTTGGAGTACCTGATTGGGATCAAGCGAGGGTGAAAAAGGTTCAGGTAGCGCTGTTGCAGCTTGGAACTACGATCACCGATATCCGGCGCACCTTCGGTACTGACGTAAAGCCAGGTTGATCCGCTCAAACAGCTGATTGGAGGTGCCATGTTGTGGGGAGGCAATCCCGAGAAAGTCGATCTATATCTGCCTACCACACCTGTACAAAACGACGGTGCCACGATTTATCGGCTGACAGCTTGGGTGGATGGGGGCACCGACGCTTACTCTCCTCAATGGGCTACCGCACACTTGCGCAGGTTGAAGATGAGTACTATCAATCCGAGGGCGCGTTACCTGCCGCGGCGTGACTCAAACCAACCAGCAGCCTTCGGCAGACCCGGGGCGATTCATTTGATGCACGGATCACGATCATGAGTAAGAGCATGTTGGCCACGTTCCTGCTTGGGCTTGCAATAACGTCTCATGTGTTCGCTGCGGCAACCTCGATCAGGCCAGGAGTCGTGTCAAACGATATACAGGGAGGTCAGCCCGTGGAGAAGGTGCCCATTTGGGCCGCAATCGTCCTAGCCCAAAAAGTGCCCAGTTTGATGGGGTGTTCCGCATCGTTTTTGTCGACGCGGTTTGTCATGACCGCGCGGCACTGCATTTTCGATCGAATGAGCAATAGTAATGTTGAACTGAAGAACGTCGCCGTTATCACGCCGGGCAATTTCAAGGAAACAATCAAGATTGAGGATGGCTATCCCACCGCTCATATCTACTCCTCGTATCAAGGCGATATTGCGCTCGTAGAGTTGGCGACCCCTCTCAACTACCAGATGCGCAACTTCCCGATTTACCATGGCTATCGTTGGAACCCTCAACCGCTTCACAGGTCTATGACACCTCAGGTCCCCGCCGTTATCTATGGAAATAGCAGGCGGTCTGGCGGGTGGGAAAATGACACACTGGCCTTGTACTGGGCGACCGTTCAGTTGACTGGAATGGTAGATGCCCGTGAGGGCTATCAAGGAGCCGCGTATGAAGGGGTTATGTACTCACAGGATGAGTACACTCAGAATCTGGATCCCAGAAAATTTCCGCCCCCAGGGCTCGGTCAACCCGGGGACTCGGGGGGTACGGCGCACGTCTACATGCAGTCGTCTCTCCATTTTCCAACGTGGGTACCCGTTGCGAAAGCCATTGGCGTTTATAGTGGAGGCAGCGGCGACGACTATGAAGCAGCGGCCTTGGACCACAATGCAATGCAATGGATGGGTGAATACATTGGCATGATCTTGGCGCCTCGCGATGGGCAGAACTGCACGGGAGGGCGAACCATCGATGTCGATGTCACGCCAGGCAGCCGTCAGCCGATCAAAAGCATTGGCCTGGTTGATCAAGGGGGAACGGTCATCAATACCTGCAACCAATTCACCCCCGTGTCGCCAAATGTCTATCGATGCCCGCTGCCCCTTCCCGCCGGGCAAGGGCAGGAAGGGGTCTATACGGTACGCGCCTACCGGGACGGGGACACCTCGTATGATGAGGTGAGTATTGAAGTCCTCAGTCTCACGAGCAATCCGACGCGAGTAGTTCCCGGCGACGGGCTAAGCATCGATGAACCCGCTGCGCCACACTAATAGCACTGCGTGGTGATGAGAGGGGCGAGGGGGCTCAAGGCGGTGATCAGAAGAGGAATTTTCTGGCTTGCGAAGCCGGGGCACGAGGCTCGGAGGGCATCCTTTGTTTGAGGGCTTGTTGTGTCCCTCTGTGCGGGGTTGCACACGGCGCCGTTTCACCGATGACTTGCGTGCAGGATGAAGTGCGGGTGTAAAAAAGAATGCCCTCCCTGCGTGTCCGGGAGGCGGGGAGGGCAATGAGCGCGTAAGTGATCGACAGGGGTAACGCGCTCAGGGGTAGCCATGCCGCGCGAATGCGTTGCACATGACTATTTTCGACGTGAGGTCAAACCCAGGGTAACGCAAGTTTGTGGGAGACCTGGAACCCAAAAGAAATTGGCGATCCTTCAAATTATTGTTCTTTCCTTTTGTGATCTAATGCGCCGTTCCTTGGCAAGCCGTTGGCAGCGATTTCGTTTCAACAGTACAGACTGGTTGAGTTGTTGTTCACCTCAATACTGAGCAGGGTGACGATGCCGACAAAGGCCGCTTCATGCGTGGGTCAAATTCTTAGACTCTCTTTTGCTGGACTCATCGCTACGTCATCGCCATGGGCGACGGAGCAGGCGTTCGCGAGAAAAATATCTCTCGCACACGCAGTTATATCCAACGATATTGCCGGCGGTGAGAGAGTCGCAGAAGATGACGTGCCCGCCTGGGCAGCGGTGGTGATCATCAATCTTGGCGGGGTTAATGAGAGTGAGTGTTCGGGTTCTTTTTTGTCGTCAACATTTGTTTTGACGGCAAAGCATTGCCTGTGGACTGACGACAAAAACAACTTGCTTGACGCCAGAAGTATCTCCGTTACCACTCCAGGAAATTATCAAAAAGGGGAGGATGTCAAGTCTGGATATCTCTATAGCGTCGTGAACGCCTTTCCATCAAGCCGTGCGGACATCGTGCTGCTGGAGTTGGAAAGATCAAATGATCGAGTACAAAACTTTCCTCTGTTTCACGGCTACAGAGCGTATCAAGATGATTTCTTTGTCGCATACGGCGCGTCCGGACTGTCAGGCGATGCAACAAACGAGTGGCACCATTTGCATCGGGCGACTGTGCAGTTAAGGGGGTGGCAGGTCATACCTACTGGTTTTACGACCCCTATGTACCTAGGCGAATGGCCAGGATCTGTGCCTGCTGATTTTCCTCCGGGGGGAGTTACACAGCCGGGAGATTCGGGTGGCGCCGCGCTCACCGAGCTGAAAGTAAGTGAGCGCTTTCGTGCCCAAAAGCGAATTATGAAAGCCGCGGCTCTTGATCAAGCATCAATGTGGGAGGCTGGGGGGCGAGGAAGCGCATTTTCCCCTCTGGACGACAATGAGTTGGGTCAAATAGGAGTGCATGTCGGGCTCATAAAATTTCCACCCGATGGGCTATTTTTCTACATGAACGAGGGGTTCGACGTTCAGGTGTCGGATGCCAACGCGCAACCTGTCACTCGTATCGAACTCTCGAAGGATGCATCTACGCCTATCAAGGTTTGCTATTCCGATGATTTTAAGTTGCTTGAAAACGGCAATTGGGGCTGCTTATTCGATCCGCCGAGCCGCGAAGGCTTGTACGCCATAAAAGCATTCAGATTGGATGGATCGTACGATGAGGTAAATATTGAGTATCGTGACGGGCCGCCTGCCGATGGTAGTGGGTTGAAAATTAGCCAACCCGCTCCGCCATCGCCACGCTAGCCCCAATGCCGATATCGCACGAGCTGAATATGGTGTTTGATTAACACAAGCCGATCAGCCCGCCGTGCACTCCGAGAGCATTAATTCATAGGAATTGAGCTAGCTTGCAGGAGCGGCTTCAGCCGCGACCGTGCAGCGCATGGCTAGGTGGCCACCGCTGAAGTCGCTCCTGCTGTGAGCTATCTTGTGTGCCCTTCCGAGAACTTCTCGATCAGGGGATCCAGAGGAAAGCTGCCCGACAACCTATTAGTTAGCCATAAAAGCGGGCAGCGACAAATTTGTCGCTGGCATTTACGTAGGACACTAGATACTTGTCAATAGCGACATCCATAAGTTCCACCCCTCCCGACATAGAAATCGCATCCACGACTTGGTCCGTGCGGCTATCGATTATCAACATCAAATGGTTATCGCAAGCGACAGCGAACGGGTGATGAGGAGAACTGGCCACGCCGCCAAATAAGTCTCCCATAAATCCGCCGCCGCCACCTGCAATTTGCCCGACCTCTTTGAGGTTGCTGGAATCGACAACGGCAATGTAACTACGCCCATCGTCACTTATCGTTGGAATATAGACCTTCTTCCCATCGCTACTGATGCAAGACACCCATCCGTCTCCGAAAGACGTCCTGTGTTCGGAAACGACCTTGCCAGTTGCTGTTTCGATGATGGCGGCAACGTGGTCACCCATTGCAATCAGCCTTTTGCCATCCGGAGATAACAGGAGATTCTTGAAGTAAGCGCCGACATCGATCGGGGCCAGCTCCGTGTCATTGTTGGCGGAGAAAACCTTAATGGAGTTAGAGAAAGGAACGTAAACTTTGCTTCCATCGACAGAGAACCTAGGCCTCCAGAACTCAAGACCCGGATAAGGTAGAGTTTTTGTTACCTCACCAGTATCGGTGTTCATTACGATTAGCTGCCCGCTTACCTTTGCGTATGCTTTCGGTGCAGTGCGAGAGCAATCGATCATCGCCATGGTGGTAAACTCGCCACCAAGAGGGAGCTGCCGGTCAGGCAGCACGTGCTGAATGGAGATTCTGGGTGGCTTCGCACTTCCCAGGTTCACAACCTTTCGGTTGAATATGTAGAGTTGGCCAAATACGTTTGTTGCAAAAATTTTAGATGAAAATTCACTTACTGCGACGGTCATGCCGCTGCTTATCGGAAAGGTAAGCGTGGTCGTCGAAGGGAAGATTTTTGTGCGCATAGGGATCTCCTTGTGATGGATTGCCCTCCTGTTTTGTACAAAAAAGTTGCAGGCGAAGCATGTGGCTATGTCATCCTCATTGCCAGCGCTCGCGGGAAGGCTGGCTGAATGTACATTGCGGCGCGGGGACGTCTGTTTGGATTTTCACCCCAAAATTTTGGAAAATCGCCCATTCATACTTGGCAAGGGCAGTGATGATTACGATTCCGTAGTCACCATGAAATGCGCGTCGTAGTCGGATTGAATCTATATATGATCGGCCGCACGATCATTGGGTGGGCTCCATAATGTACATGAGACGGTTTGTTCTGCGTCGGTGTGGGGCGTCGGCCAATTTACAGACTCTGGCCCGGAAGGATTTATTAAAAAGTCCCAATTCACCGGCAGCCAGATTCTTGCCGTAATCAAACTAGCCGAAGCCGGCGCGCCGGTACCCACGATTGTGAAAAGCGCGCGCGGATCGCCGGTTGGCTGATTCGGTTGACCGCTGCCTATCGCGACCGGGGATTTAGCCTGTGTTTCTCGCACTAGTACAGCGTCAAGGTTTCGGTTAGAACCACAAACGGGTCTACCGCATCTGCGCACTCAGAGAACAAAGCGCTCGCTTTTTCGAGCGAGCGCTTTGTTGCTGCGCTACATCAACGATCTTTCTCTATGTACACGTAGACTTCGTCGCTTGCGTTGTTATTCCAGAAATCTACTTGACCGCGCACAAAGGTGAACTTCATTGAAGGGTAGTTGGAGGATCGACACGTAGCTTTGTCCACGTTAGCGTTGCCGACGTTTGTGCAATTGGGTCCGCCAAACCACCAGAGATTGGCGGCCATCTTTTTACCTTGAGCCAACACGATGTCCGGCAGCACCACGGGTTCATTGGGGTTCAGTCCGGGCCCCTGAATCGACAGTTTCAAATCGCCTGTAAAAGCGAAATTCAAACTGTCGGGACTTTTGCCGTATGTGTTGCGATTTCCTCCAGCCAGGCGATTGAACCAATCGGCGACTGAGCTCGACCCCTTCCTGCCTACGCTGAAGCCAATAGCTCCATCATGGCCTCTTACATCATAACTGTGTGGCGGATCGTTCTTTCCGTTGGGATCCTGCCCGCTGGTAATGCTTCGATCCTTCGTCTCATAGGTGCCGCTTAGAAGCTTGTAATCTCCGGATTTGACTTGCAGATACACATAGTTGTCGCGATAGGTCATCCGTTCGGTGGGCGCGGTAACGTCTGTGTCCTGAGCAAGCGACAGTCCACTGTAAGTGGATATGGCCATGAGAGCCAGAAGCAAGGAGGCTTTTGTCTTGCAGCGTGGAAGCGAGTTCATCGAAATCTCCTTTTCTTGATACAAGTTAGAGACAGATGTAGCTCGAATCGGCCAGGCCGAGCGAGCGCCTCCGATGCTATGCCTGACCAAGCTTTGGCAGATACATCGATTTGTCTCATTGTGTACTCAAGCTTTCCAATACGCGATCTCAGCTATCCGCGTCGATTGGGATATAGCCATTGCGATGTACGACATGAAGATCATCAATCGATTCTCTGGCCTGCCTGCCGAGTACACGCTGAGTGTCCTTTCCGGTCGATGGAATGGATCTTTCTATGTACGATTCGAGCAACTACGAGCGCCCGAGGGGCATCGCGTGGTGAGCCGCCAGACGTTTACCGATAATCGATGTGAGTTGAGCAGTTGCTCACACCGCTCGATGAAAGTTCGCAGCCGATCTTGCATTCGTTGATTGAGCAGGGGAGGAGCACATCATGCGAAGAGCTTGATGAGGCGGATCGGGCTGTATCGTGCAAGGCTGTCATTCGGGATCGTCTTACCCGATGGGTTTTGCAAGCGTTGTCGATTCCTTGAGGCTTCAATCGTCTTCCTTATAACGAGCCAGCGAAGCCGGCTTCAACCCGGGAGACAGACAATGCGCGTTATGGTGTTGGTGAAAGCGACGGAAGACAGCGAGAACGAGAGCTCTCCACCTGAGTGGATGGCCGAGATGATGGAGGCGATGGGCAGGTTCAACGATGAATTGCGCGATGCTGGCATCCTGCTCGTGGCTGACGGTCTCAAACCCACTTCTCAGGCCAAGCGCGTCGCGTTCGATGGCCCCAGCCGGAAGGTGATCGATGGGCCATTCGCCGAAACACGCGAACTGGTCGCCGGCTTCTGGCTTTGGGAGGTCAAGGATATGGAGGAGGCCATCGCGTGGGTGAAACGCTGCCCCAATCCCATGCCGGGGCCGAGCGAGATCGAAATTCGACCGGTCTATGAGCTGGCCGATTTCCAATGAGAGTCCTTGGACCTTCAAGGGGCGTTTCAAAGGTGGCTCGCGGTTAAGAGATGGCTGTGTATGGCCCGCATCGGCTATCACCATCCCCCTTGACTTGGGTCTCCGGGAAGCGTATTTAGTCATTAGGCTAATTAGCTCAAAGGCTAAATAAAGTATGCAGGACCCTCTCAGTCTCGCATTGTCCGCACTGGCCGATCCGACACGACGGGCAATTCTCGCTCGTCTTAGCCAGGGCGCCGCGACCGTCAACGAGCTGGCCGAGCCGTTCGATATCTCGCTGCCATCGATCTCGCGACACTTAAAGGTATTGGAAGGGGCGGGACTGATCTCGCGTGGGCGGAATGCGCAGTGGCGGCCGTGCAAGCTCGAGACGGCTCCCTTGGAGCGGGTCGATGACTGGCTGCAGGCCTATCGAAAGTTTTGGACCGGAAGCTTCGATCGTATGGATGCATATCTGGCGGAACTCACAAAAGCACCGGAGGGTGGGAGTAAGCAATGACCGAGATGCGTGACGACGAATTGATTGTTGTGCGGGAGTTCGATGCTCCCGTGGCGCTCGTCTTTCGGCTTTGGGAGAGCCGCGAGCACCTAATTCGCTGGTGGGGACCGGAGAGGTTCACCACGATCGAGTTGGACTGGGAACTCACGCCGGGCCGGCCGTGGCGCATCGTGATGGTGTCCAAGCAGCATGGAGTGTCGAAATCCAGCGGCGTCATTCGCGAGGTAGAACGCAACAAGCGGATCGTCTTTACGTTTCAGTGGGACGCGAATTCAGGGCCGGATCGCGAGACCGTTGCGACCGTCGATCTGGAAGAAAAGAACGGAAGAACGATCCAGACCTTTCATCAGATGCCATTTGCAAATATCGCCAGCCGCGACAGCCATATTGGTGGATGGAACTCGCTCTTCAACAAGCAACAGGTCTACGCCGAAAATTTCGCCGTAGCGCAGCAGGATGGATTCAAGCCATGATCACACTGACGACTTACGAATGGGTGCCGGATTTTGCCGCACCGTTGATGCGCGCGTTTCGCGTGCGATGGGCTCTGGAAGAAGCCGGAATGCCTTATGAGGTTCGAACGCTGGCGCTCGGGCCGGAGCAACGATCGCCAGAGCACTTGGCTCGGCAGCCCTTTGGGCAGGCGCCAGCGATCGAAGAGGACGGTTTGGTCTTGTTCGAGAGCGGGGCAATTGCCCTCTATATTGGCGATAAAAGCGAAGCATTGCTGCCGACGGATCGCGTCGATCGAGAACGTGCCACGGCGTGGGTATTTGCCGCGTTGAACTCGGTGGAAATCTGGATCCAGCAGCTCGCTTCCCTCGACTTCTTTCATGCACAGGAGGCATGGACCAAGGAGTGGCGTCCGCAGATCGAAAAGCAGGTGCGCGATCGGCTGGCCAGCCTGGAGCGTGTTCTCGGCGACAAGGAATACCTCGAAGGACGCTTTACCGTCGGTGACCTGATGATGATCGACGTTCTACGTATTCTCGATCACACCGACGTTCTTGATAGCTACCCGGTATTGAAAAGCTACAAACATCGTTGTGAAGGTCGTCCCGCGTTTCAGCGCGCCTTGGCCGCGCAGTTGGAAGGGTTCAAGAAAGCGGCCTGAAGTTGCACTGTGTTGCAGGAGCGGCTTCAGCCGCGACGTGCAGCGCGTGGTGTATCCGGACGCGTTGAAGTCGTTCCTGCAAGCAGTTCAGGGAGTACGCCGGCGCAATGGCGCAAGGATGCCGGCAAGAACGAGATTGCCGACACCTAGCCGGAAGCGGCGAATTTGCCAGGGTCCGATCGCGCAATATCCAAGAAGGCCGACATGGCGCTCGATACGTAAGCATCTGCGCGGCGAACGAACAAGGTGTCTACTTGAGCCTGTTTGGAAGGCAGTTCATGGATGGCGATCCTGCCTTCTCGCCTTGCTTTGGCGACCACGCCCTTCGGCAGCAAGGTTACACCGACACCGGCGGCGACGCAGCTGACGATCGTATCGAGCGAGCCGAATTCCAGCGGTCTGGCAGTGACGATGCCTCGTTCGGCCAGTAGCGATTCAAGCCGTTGGCGATAGGAGCAGCCGATCTGGAAGACGATGGTCTTCAAGTCCGGGACATGAGCCAAGTCGTCAGGAGTACGGATCGCTGGCGGCGTCACAAGGACCAGTTCCTCGCGAAACACGGTCTCCCGATGCAAATCCGGATGATCGACTGGACCTGCAACGAAAGCACCTTCAAGACGATACCCAAGCACATCGTCCAGCAGCTTGTGTGTCGTGCCAGTGGCGATGACCAGGCGAACCGCTGGGTAGGTTTTGGCGAAGTGGCTGAGGATGGGCGATAGCCGCAAGGCCGTGGTTGTCTCCAGACCGCCGAGGACCAAGGACCCGCTTGGCGTCCCATCGTCGCGGGCCGCAGCTTGCGCTTCGGCCAGCAAGCTCATGATGCGCCCGGCAAAAGGGAGCAGCCGCTGGGCGGCAGCAGTGGTCGATACACCGCGTGCATGGCGCAGGAAGAGCTCGACACCCAACTCCTCCTCCAGCGACCGGATGCGGGCCGTCACATTGGATTGGACGGTGTGCAGCTCTTGGGCGGCCCGGTTCATGCTCCCGAGCCGGGAGACGGATTCGAGCACCTTCAGGTCCGAGATGTCCATGCATTCACCACTTTAAAATCAATGTGATATATGAATTTATTCATGTACCTTGCTAATCTTGTTTTAAGATAGGTCTTATCAAATCAAATCACTTTAAATGATCGATGTGGAAGCCTACTCTCATCGCACGCGATAAGGGAAGGCCGCTATGACTCGAACCACCGTCCATGAACTAACCCGACATCCCGCCACACCCTTGCAGCCGGTTCGTACCTGGCGAGCCATCCTATGTGCGTTCTGTGCCAGCTTGATTGGCATCGGGCTGGCGCGCTTCGCGTATACCCCCTTGTTGCCAGCGATCGTCGACGCCCATTGGTTCGCGCCATCGGCGGCCGCTTATCTCGGTGCGGCGAATCTGGCCGGTTATCTAGCCGGCGCGCTGCTCGGCCGGCCGATGGCGGCCAGGCTTTCGCAGGGGATCACACTGCGAGCGATGATGGTGTTGGCCACCGTTGCGTGCCTGGCATGCATCTATCCGCTTGGATTCGTCTGGTTCTTCGTGTGGCGCGCGGCGTCCGGTTTGGCCGGTGGCGCGCTGATGGTGCTGGCAGCACCCGCGGTGTTGCCGCATGTCCCCGCATCAAGGCGTGGAGTGGCGGGCGGCATTATTTTCATGGGTATAGGCGTCGGTATCGTCGTCTCGGGCACGCTGGTGCCGCTCTTGTTGCAGCAGGGGCTACGGCAGGCATGGCTGGGACTGGGCGGGCTGTCTCTGGTTCTGACAGCGATTGCCTGGCGCGGCTGGCCGAACGATGCGATGGCAGGGGCGACAGCGGTGTCGCATAACCATTCGCCCAGCCTTGGCGCATTGCGAGCCCTTTATGTCGAATATGCATTGAACGCCGCAGGTTGGGTTCCACACATGATTTTCCTCGTGGACTTTATCGCACATGGCTTGGGCAAGGGGGTCCAGATAGGTTCGGAGTACTGGGTGTTGTTCGGTATCGGCGCTACAGCCGGGCCGATCGTTGCCGGTTATCTTGCCGATCGCGCAGGTTTTGCCGCCGCGTTGCGCCTAGCGTTCTTGTTGGAGGCCGGTGCGGTAGCGATTCCCGCGCTTGGGCTGGGCCAGGCGTGGCTGATCGTATCGAGCCTTGTCGTGGGGTCCTTTGTGACCGGTACAGTGCCTTTGATGCTGGGGCGCATCGGCGAGCTCTTACCGCATCACCCGGCCCAGCAAAAAGCCGCCTGGGGCACGGCAACGGTGTTCTTTGCGCTTTGTCAGGCTGCGGCTGCCTATGGGCTTTCCTTTGCTTTCATCAAAAGCGGCGGAAATTACACACTGCTATTTGCTATCGGTACCGGTGCAATGATCGTCGCGTTGGCGATCGATCTTGTGGCAGCCACACGGTCGAGGAATCTTGAAGCATGACCACGTTGCCTACCCGCATCATGGGATTCGAGCCGCTACGTGGCGACGGTAGCGCGCTCGACGCGTTGATCGAGTTCTACCGAGCCTTCAACACGCGAGATCTGCCCGGGCTTGCTGCGAACTGGGCCGACGGCGAGGCACCGAGCATGGACAACCCGATCGGCGATATCCGGCGAGGCTGGCCGGCGATCGCAGCGACGTATGGCAAATTGTTCGATGGTCCGGCAAGCGTGCGCGTCTCATTTCACGACTTTACCAGTCAGGGCGGCAACGATTGGCATCTGTTTGTCGGGCGAGAACAAGGTGTTTGCAAAACGCCGGAGTCTGCGATCGATTTGCGCATTCGTACAACGCGCTGGTTTGTCAGGATCGATGGTGTCTGGCGTCAGCTCCATCATCACGGCTCGATCGAAGAGCCGACGATGCTGGCCGCATATCAGCGAATGATTCTTGGTGCGCCGATGGAACATTGATTAGCCATCAGATATATATACATGCGTATCATTTTGTTGAAAAGATAAGCGTCTATACCGTTTCTGTCCCAAGTAACGAAGGCTCACGCAGTCGGGACCAGTCTCGCCGGCCTTTCCGTGCCGCTCAGCGATGGCAGCACGGGTCTTTCGCATCGATCGTTCTGGCAGCCCATCGATGCGGCGTTCGTCGTGACCGTAGCTCCGTGCATCCAGCCATCGCCATTGGCGATCCATAACTTTCCAGCGGCAGGCATTCCCGTCGACGTCGAATGCAGGAGCAGTACGCAGCGTCGCCGTGTTGCCAGCGCCTGCAATTCGCTGGGTTTTTATAAGACAAGAACGTTTCCTGTGCTGTTTTTTATGGATAACCCGTGTAATCCAGGCGATTCCGGTGCCCTGGTCAGACTTCCCCGGGGGGCGGCTATCGGCATCTATAACGGCTCCGAACCGTCCCCGGATACTGGCGCTACTTCCGGCCGCGTCTTGAACTTTGCGCAAGCCATGTTTGCGCTCGATACCACCCCGTATCTTTGAAAGAGGACGGCAAACATGAATGACAAGGATTCAGAGATCCTGATCTACGTGCCGGACGCGCCGCTAGCACCGCCCATACTTCCGCCCGACCAGGCGGAAGAGCATTCACTTGGATCGATCGCTGCTTCATTTCGGCGCGTCGTAACCGTTCGGGCCGAAGACGTGCGCGATCAATGGAATCGTACGCTGGATACGGTCATGGGGCTGAGCGCCGCTATTGCACAACGTTCCAACAACTGGAAAATCGACGAGATCGAAGTCGGACTGACCTTGAGCGCGAAAGGCGAGCTTCTGTTCATCGCCGAGGCAGGAGCGGAAGCGAGCATCAAGTTTACGCTCAAGCCCAAATAGCCCAGGGCTTCGTCATTCGGTGGCTCGGTCAATGGCATACTGCTGCGAACGACAGGCACACCGGATAGAGAGGCGAGAGGGTTATCATGGGCATTCGAATATTGGCCTTCTGCGGCAGTACGAGATCGGGTTCGTTCAATCGCAAGTTGCTCGAAGTCGCCGTACAAGGCGCGCACGATGCCGGTGCGGAAGTCACCACGGTCCCGTCGCTGGCCGTATTCGAGTTGCCGCTTTATGACGGCGATCTCGAAGTCCGGGAGGGTTTGCCGCCTGGCGCGGTGGCCTTGCAGCAGTTGCTCGAAGAGCACGATGCGTTGCTGGTGGCGACACCGGAGTACAACGGCGGCTATTCGGCTGTATTGAAGAACAGCATCGACTGGATCAGCCGTCCACGCCCCGACAAGACGCTTGGAACCGCCTTGTTCGCTGGCAAGCCTGCGGCGGTGGTGTCGGCTTCTCCGGGTCCGTTTGGCGGACTACGCTCGCAACTGGCATTCCGAGGGGTGCTCGAAAAACTGGGAATGGTGGTCATACCCGATGCAGTTGCACTCGGACATGCGCATGAGGCGTTCGACGATGAGGGGCATTTGCGCGAGCCCGGCATGGAGCGGCAAGCTGTGCGCGTGGGCACCGCGCTGGCCCGTTTTACTTCGCGCATGATCGTGCAACCGAATGTAACGGCTTTGCCATAGGCCAAACGGATCGCATCGATCTTCTCAATCAATTAGATTGATCTGTACGTCCCCGATAAGCTCGCGCGCTGGTCTACCCGCATCAGCGACGCGACTTACAGGGGATCTATGCGTATTCAACGTTTCTGCCTGGCTATAGCGCTGGGCATACTTGCCGCCGCCGCGCATGCCGTAGGTGCGGACATCTCCGGCCACGTCGAACTGGCGGCCAATCCAGGGCAGACCATAGCTCCCGGCGAACTGGTCGATACGCTGGTGTACTTCGTACCCAAATCCGGTGTGCCACGCATACATCCAGGTACGTATACGGTCTACTCGGTGAACATGGATTTTCGACCGGGCGCGATGGCGGTACCGGTGGGCAGTACGGTGAAGTTCGCCAACCTGGATCAAGTGCTGCATAACGTTTATTCGTCGACGCCTGGCGCGGTATTCGATCACCAGTTCCAGAAGGTCGGCGATGTGGTGGAGCATCGCTTTGCCCAGCCCGGTACGGTGCTGGTCAGCTGCAATGTGCACCACTTCATGGAGTTCGATTTGCTGGTCGTGCCTACGCCCTATATGGCTGCGGTGACGGCAAACGGAAGCTTCGTATTGCACGGAGTGCCGCCGGGACCGGGCACGCTTTATTTCTGGAATCCCCGTGGAAGCCTGAGAAGCCAGGCGGTGAATGCCCCCCAAGGCGACATCGCGCAACGATTAGTAGCCATCAAGTCGCGCGTGGCGACCGAACTGCATCGGGAGAATCAACGATGAAGCCCGCGACCCTTGCATTATTGAAAGCCTGGAGCATCGTTGCCGCTGGTACCGTGTTGGCGGTAGCCGGTGCACTGTGGAATGCCAAGATAGCCGCGCAGGCGCGTTCGCTCGATCGGCTTGCCGCCAGTGGAGGCATTGAGCGCGATGCGCAAGAGCAGGCACTGGAAGTACTGCAACTGCGCGCGCAAGCCCTGGCGGACGATCCGGCCTTTGTCGATTATGTCACCCAGTCGCAGGTTCCCGATCCGAAGCTCGGTGGCGCGGTGGATAATCTGTCGGTCAGCGATTTGCTGAAGACGCGCCGCCACGGCGACGATGTCGCCTTGCTGCTCGATGCCGAAGGTGCGCAGATCACAGCGATCGGCAGCGTCGGCAAAGAGCGCCAGAGCATCCAGCACGACCCGCTGGTGATCGAGTCGATTACCCAGCTCAAGCCAGTGCAGGGGGTGTGGCTGGATGGTGACGGCATGTTCTGGGTGGCCATACATCCTATGTTGCGTGGCAGGACACCGCAGGGCTATGTGATCCTGGCCGAGCCGGTTACGGATGCATTCTTTGCCAAGCTTTCGCGGCTGGCGCATAGCGATGTCGTGCTTGTCGCCGACGGAGGGAAGGGAGCGTCGGTGCGCTACGCCAGCGGATTGGACATCCGCTTCAACGAACTGCTGGCAGCGCATCGCGATGCGCTCTTTGCGGTGGCCGATAGCGCCGGCGGCATGGTGGCAATGCGCGATGGCGCCAGGGACATTCACGTATGGGCGATGCCGGTATCGTCGAACCAGAGGCATGCCGCGCTGGTCGCGCTGGATCAACGCGCAGATCTCGGCGAGGGGAGGGATGCGGCAACGTGGCGTCTGGTATCGGGCATTCTGGGGTTCGGCGTCTTAGCCGCGCTTTGTGTGTTGCTTGCATGGCGCTCGACCTGGCAACCCCTCGGGCAGCTTGTGCATGCCTTCGATACGGACAAGGCGGCGATCGCCAAGGTGCGAGGCGGAGCGCTGATGCGGGATGTACGCGATCGCATGCTCTTGCTGCTGAAGGCCATGCGGTAGCTATCGGGTATCGGCTCAGGTTTTCTGCTTGGGTCCAGTGACTTGCGATACGCAAGCCATACATCCACTGCGCTTATCGAGTATGCTCGCGGCCGATTACAAACCAGAGGCCGATCCCCACCGCGGCCTCGAAGACGGCCGTTCCATGACCGACGAAAGCATCGGACAACCTGTTTCCTTCTCCGACACCGACGCAAGGTATATGCGCCGGGCGTTGCAACTGGCTGCACATGCCCGCGATGCGGAGAACGAGGTGCCGGTCGGTGCCGTGCTAGTGGTCGATGACGACATCGTCGGTCTGGGTTGGAACCGCAACATCACACTCAACGATCCGACGGCCCACGCCGAGATCCAGGCTCTACGCGCCGCCGGCGCCAAGTTGGGTAACCATCGCCTGATAGGTGCGACGCTCTACGTGACGCTGGAGCCTTGTGCCATGTGTTCGATGGCGCTGGTGCATGCACGCGTCGCACGCGTAGTGTATGCCGCCACGGATCCGAAGACCGGTGCCGCCGGCAGCGTTTTCGATACGCTGATCTCCGAGCGCCATAACCATCGCATCGAGGTGCAGGGCGGGCTGATGGCCGAAGAGGCTGCGGACATGTTGCGGGAATTCTTTCGTTCTCGCCGCTAGGTAGCCTCGGATAACACTGCCCGGTTTTCCGTTTCCGGCAACGCCAGGGGAGCGAGAGCGCGCTGAGCGAAGCTTCAGTACTCGCACTTATACCGCCAGCCCCCTCTTCCCCGGTGAAGCCAGGGAGAGGGAGGGGCGCCACCGCAAAATCCATCACGCCACTATCGCGGGGCAAGGGACGCCTTCATATGGCTCAAAGCTTCACGGGAAACGGATTGCGTTCGGCGAAGCCCTGCTGGTGCCAATACGGGTACACTGCCGGAACAGCACTGGCCGCATCGAGCTTGGCGACCTGTTCGGTGGTCAGGTTCCAACCCACCGCGCCGAGGTTCTGCCGAAGCTGTTCTTCGTTGCGCGCGCCGACCACCACGGTCGATACCGTCGGGCGTTGCAGCAGCCAGTTCAAGGCCACCTGCGGAATCGTCTTGCCGGTTTCCTTGGCCACTTCGTCGAGCGCATCGACCACACGGTACAGATATTCATTGTCTACCTGCGGTCCCATATCGCCGGTCTTGTGCAGGCGACTGACTTCCGGCAGCGGCTGGCCGCGACGAATCTTGCCGGTCAAGCGGCCCCAGCCCAACGGGCTCCATACCACCGCTCCCACGCCCTGGTCCAGCCCGAGAGGCATCTGCTCCCATTCGTAGTCGCGGCCGATCAACGAGTAGTAAGCCTGGTTGGCGACATAACGCGTGTAGCCATAGCGGTCGGCCACCGCGAGCGATTTCATCAGGTGCCAGCCGGAAAAGTTCGAAACACCCGTGTAGCGGATCTTGCCGGCGCGCACCAGGTCGTCCAAGGTGGAGAGCGTCTCTTCTACCGGCGTCATGGCGTCGAAGCCATGGAGCTGGAACAGGTCAATATAGTCGGTGCCCAGACGCTTGAGTGAGCCCTCCACCGCTTTGATCAAGTGATGGCGCGACGAGCCGACGTCATTGGGCTCGTCACTGAAGCGGAACGTGGCCTTGGTCGAGATCAGTACCTTGTCGCGCCGACCCTTGATAGCCTCGCCGAGCACCGATTCGGCCGCGCCGCCGGAATAGATGTCGGCGCTGTCGAACAAATTGAGACCGGCATCGAGGCAGATGTCGATGAGCCGTTTGGCTTCGGCGACATCGGTCTGTCCCCAGGCGGAAAAAAACTCGCCCTTGCCACCGAACGTGCCCGTGCCAAAGCTGAGTACCGGTACTTTGAAGCCGGATGCGCCTAGACGTCTAAATTCCATGTGAGCTCCTAACGATGGGGAAAGCCAAGGGGTGGCGTTCCATGATGTCGATTACAAGGGCGTCCCCTGTCATCTTTCGCATGAAAATAATTTTATGCGACGGACATCGTCCGGATCAGTGTTGCCAATACGCCTCGAGGCGGCCGATATGACGGTAAGACGTATCGGCGTGGATCGCGGCGCGATGGGCGGTGCGCTTGCTCCAACGGCGCAGTTTCTTCACAAAAGCTTCATCGCCGGTATCGATGAGCAGAGTCCTGCCCAGCGCCTGTCCGGTCATGCGATCGTGCGCCTTGCCCAACTGGCCCTGCAGCTCCGACAGCGCATCCAGCCAGGTATCGACGGCCTTGCGCGGATAGGCATGCTGAAACAGCTCGATCGTGTAGCGCAGCTTCTTGGTTGCCGTGCGCATGCGGTGCAGCGCCTTGCGACCGCCATCGATTTTCTCGGCACGCTTGCTCAGCTTGTGGTGGGCATCGGCGATGGCCGATGCCGCGGCATGCCTTAACGCTTTGTCGCTCGGTGCCTGTTGGTGCTGCACCCAGGCGTTGAAGTCGGCTATCAGCGTGGTCAATGAACTTTCGCGCAAGCCATCGAGCATGGTATTACGTGCCTGCGTACGTTGTCGTTCGAGGTTTTGCCAGAGGGCAGGCGAGGCGAGTGTGCTGGGATGATCGGCGGCAAACGCGGGCAGGGTTTCCTCGGCCAGGATATCCAGATCGCGGCTGGCACCGCTGGCATCGCGACACTGCTTGAGCGTATCGATCATGCGATCGATGCTCTGGCCGTGAATCTTGGCTAGCTTGCCCAGGGTTGCGGTCACGCGCCGCAGGTTTACACGCCACGCGTGCAAACGTTTGGCATCGTACTGTAGCAATAAGTCGAGTCGGGCCTGTTCCGCCTTTTGCAGATAGCCTTCGATGGCATGGCAACACCGATGGAATTCGCCCACCGGTTCGGTGGCGACCGTCATGTCGTGCTTTTGTGCATTCATACGGTTACTTCCGGCCGGAGAACGATAGAACGCAAGCCGAGCATTCCTCGGAAAGACGACTATAAGACGAAACGCAGCGCCGCGGCACAAGGTTGGTCGATTTTCAGGGCCAGCAGTGGGTCGGCCCGGGTCCGGCCCAGATTCAGTGCCGCGATCGGCTTGCCCGCCTTGGCCGCCGCATAGGCGAAGCGATAGCCGCAATAGACCATGAGCGAAGACCCGACCACCAGCATCGCATCGGCTCGTGCGACAGCTCGCATGCCGGCATCGACGCGTTCGCGGGGCACGTTTTCGCCGAAGAACACGACATCCGGCTTGAGGATGCCACCACATTGGAGGCAGGGCGGGACCGCAAACCCGCTGAAGTCCAACCCATCCAGATCGGCGTCGCCATCGGGGGCGTCGGTGGCTTCGACGTGACGCCAGTCTGGATTGTCGCGCTCCAGCGCTGCCTGGAAGTCCGTGCGCAACAGGCGCGTTTCGCACTGCATGCAGCGGACGAGATCGAGCCGGCCGTGCAAATCGATAGCGTGCGCGCTACCGGCAGCCTGATGCAGGCGATCGACGTTTTGCGTCACCAGCAATTCAATACGCCCTTTTTGTTCGAGGCGGGCCAAAACGCGATGCGTATCGTTCGGTTGTGCGCGACCGAAGCGGCGCCACCCCACCAGGCTGCGTGCCCAATAGCGACGGCGCGTGGCAAGTTCGCCCATAAAGGCCTGGTACGTTACTGGCGGTGGCCGTTTCCAACCGCCATCGGTGTCGCGGTAATCTGGAATACCCGAATCGGTGCTGCAGCCCGCGCCGGTCAGCACGAACAGCCGTGGATGTCGCTCGATGAAATCCGCTAATCGTGCGCGGTCGCGTTCGAGCGTATCGAGCGAGCTATCCGGTGCGGTCGTGGCCATTCAAGCCACCGCACGCCGATCGAGTTCCGCCAGCGCCCCCGGAATGCCGGTCGCGCCATCGATACGGACGACGCGGGGCGAACTATCGGCAAAGTCCGTATCCGCCTCGTGCGCCCAGGTTATGTGATAGGGCATATAGACACCCCAGCCCCCCAGCGTGACCACTGGAGCTATATCCGAGCGCAGCGAATTGCCGATCATGGCGAAGCGCTCCATCGGCACCGCGCACTCGCCAAGCACGCGCCTGTAGGCCGGCTCGTCCTTCTCCGAAACGATCTCGATGCGTTGGAACAGCCCGGCGAGGCCGCAACTGGCGACTTTTTGCTCCTGGTGGAACAAATCTCCTTTCGTAATCAGTACGACTCTGTAGCGGGACGCGACCGCTTCGACCGCTTCGCGAATACCCGGAAGCAGGTCCACCGGATGAGCGAGAACATCTTTGCCGATAGCGATAATCCGATGCAGGTCGGCGGCACTGATACGCGACTCGGTCACGTCAATCGCTGCCTCGAGCATCGACAAGGTCATGCCCTTGGCGCCATACCCGAACAGCTTGATATTGCGCCGCTCGGTTTCCAGCAGGCGATCGTGCAGCCGCAGGTTTTCCAGGTCGACATAATGGCCGACGATACGTTCGAACTCGGCATGAGCGCCCTGGTAGTAGCCTTCGCTATGCCAGAGAGTGTCATCGCCATCGAAGCCGACTAGTTCGATCATGCGGGGTCTTTGTGGAGGGATGGGAGACCCCATTATACGAGGAGCGAGTTGAGAGGAGTGAGGCGCCAGAGAAAGCACGTGCTGGCACCGGCTTTGCTCCTCGCTCACTCCCCACCTCTTTCACTTACTTCATGTGAGAGAGCCTGGCAGGGCCTCTCGTCAGGCCATCTGCGGCAGCTCATTCGGCCGCAAATCGAACACCAGCACCTCGGCTTGCTTGCCTTCGCTCAAACGCAATACTTCTGCTTGGCGCAAGCGCGCGCCATCGCCTTCTTCCAGCCGCTGGCCATTGACCACGATGCTGCCGCGAGCCACTTGGACGTAAGCATGGCGATGGTTCGGCAACTTCAATTCCGCGGTTTCCTCACCGTCGAACAACCCCGCGTAGACTCGCGCATCCTGACGAATTTCCAGCGAATCGCCAGCGCCATCGGGCGAAATGATCAAACGCAACTGTCCGCGCTTTTCCGCCTCGGTGAAATGCCGCTGTTGATAACGCGGCTTGGCGTTCTGTTCGTTCGGCAACAGCCATATCTGCAGAAAATGCACCTGCTCATCGCCCGAATGGTTGAATTCGCTGTGCGTGACACCACTGCCGGCGCTCATCAATTGCACGTCACCTGGGCGGATGACCGAACCGGTACCCATGCTGTCCTTGTGTTCGAGGCTACCTTCCAACACGTACGAGAAGATTTCCATGTCGCGGTGCGGATGCTGGCCAAAGCCTTGAGCGGCTGCCACCCGATCGTCGTTGATCACGCGCAGATCGGAAAATCCGATCTGCTGCGGGTTGTAGTAATGGCCGAACGAGAAGCTGTGCCGCGACTTCAACCAACCATGATCGGCCAAACCGCGCGCATTCGCCTTGAGGATATCGAGCATGACGTTTCTCCTGGTCAAAAAGTAAAAAGATTCAGCGCTTGGCAAGGCGGCCATCGAGGCTCCACGCTCCGGCACCCCGGGCCGCGATTTGCAGCAAACCACCGGCAATCGCGAAGTTCTTCAAGAAATGAATCTGCTGATTCATATCGCCAAAGTGCGCGTGGAAAGCAAAAGCGGTCGCAAGAGTGAACAAGGCCATCAGCGTGGCGACGATGCGGCTGCGATAACCGACAAGCAGCAACAGACCCAGGCCAACTTCGACAGCGACAGCAATCAAGTAGGCGACGTCAGGCAAGGGCAGGCCAGCAGAGGCGATATAGGCTTTGGTCGCCGCGGGCGCGGCCAACTTGCCGAAGCCGCTGATCAGGAACAGTGCCGAAAGCAGGACGCGGCCGATAAGAGATGTTGTGGAAGCGCTATGGGTTTGCATGATGTGACTCCCCTTCAGGAAGGTTGCCGGCCCAATGCCGGCGGTCGATAGGTGAATCTTAATGTCGCCATTTTGGCTAATAAATGGCATAAGATGCGCAACACTGTCGCCATGGAGTTGACAATGAGCCAGTTGGAGGACATGCGTCTCTTCGTCGATGTGCTCGACGCGGGCAGCTTTACCGCAGCTGCCGAAAAGCTTGGCTTGTCCAAGCAGTACGTGAGCAAGCGTGTGATGGCGCTGGAGGCGCGGCTGGGCGTGCGTTTACTGGCGCGCAGCACGCGGCATTTGCGTGTGACCGAGCTGGGGCGCAGCTACGAGGAGGCTGCGCGCATCATCCTGCAGGATGTCGATGGGCTGGAGCAGCGCATCTCCGGGACCAATCGCGTGCCGCGCGGGCGTTTGCGCGTAAGCGCCCCGATGTCCTTCGGCACGATGCACTTGAGTCCGGTATTGCCGGCGTTCCTCGCCGCCTATCCGGAAGTGGCGCTGGAGCTCGATCTCAATGATCGTACCGTCGATCTGCTCGGCGAAGGCTACGATCTGGCAGTGCGAATCGGCAGTCTTGCCGATTCGTCGTTGATCGCACGCAGCATTGCACCGGTTGCAATGGTGACGTGTTGCAGTCCGGCCTATCTGGCCCGTCATGGGGTGCCTGCGCATCCGCACGAACTGGCCGCCCACGAATGCCTACTCTATGGTCACGGACGCCATGTCGAATGGCAGTTTGGCGGCACGCCGCCGTTACGCGTCGCGGTGACAGGGCGCATGCGCGCGAACAATGGCGAGCTGGTACGCGATGCGGCGATCCAGGGCCTGGGTCTTGCTTATCTGCCGACTTTTATCGTGGGTGAGGCGATCGAGGCAGGAGAGTTGGTGACGGTGCTCGATGACTGGCGTCCACCGACCCAGGCGGTGCATGCGGTTTATCCGCAACATCGGCAGGCGTCCTTACCGCTGCAGACCTTCGTGGACTTTTTACGGAGCCGTTTCGCCGCGCCGATACGCGTCCAATAAATTGGTTTCATTAGATACTTCCGATACCGCATTGCAGCAACACTTTAGACCGTAGCGGTCCGTGAAATTTCGATGTAGAGTCCGTGTCAGTTGCATGTCTGGTATGCCGTCTAGACGTCCAATCTCTCACACGCCGCTCCAAACCCCGGGGAACTCCAACCTTCAAAAGACCGAATCGCCATTTTTTACGTGCTGGATTTAGATCGATCTAAATTCGCCTGAAATGCATGAGCCTCGGCTTTGGTTCCATGCACCTGGCGGCTGTTTTCCCTTTAGCTTTCCGAGCGTGTGAGCCTTCATGTCCCGTTCTTTTGCTTTGAACCTGTTTGTTTGTGCCGGTCTTTCGCTGGCAGGTGCCGCGTGGGCGCAGGGCGCCGATACGCCGGCCGATGCGATCAATCCACTGATCGGCAGCACGAATGGAGGCAATACATTTCCCGGCGCGGTACTGCCGTTCGGCATGCTGCAGTGGAGCCCTGAAAACACCCGCGGCCGACATACACACACGGCATCGCCCAGTGGCTACGAGTACAACGCTACGCGCATTCGTGGTTTCAGCATCACGCATCTATCCGGCGCCGGCTGTGCCGGCGCCAGTGGCGACGTGCCGTTCATGCCGATCACCCAGGCAGTAACGAGTTCGCCGTCGGCCGACCTCAAAGACACGACCTACGCTACCGATTTCACCCACCAGAACGAGAAGGCCAAAGCGGGCGACTACCGCGTGACGCTTGCCGATGGTGTACAGGTGGAGCTCGGTGCAGCCATGCGCAGCGGCATGGCGAGTTTTACGTATCCGTCCGGTAAGCCGGCGAATCTGCTGATCCGCGCTTCCGATTCGGAAGTCGGTTCGAGCGATGCCGATGTGCAGGTAGATCAGGCCTCCGGAACGATCAGTGGCTCGGTCACCAGCGGCAACTTCTGTGGCTACCTGGCCAAGGCCGATCAGCGTAGTTACTACACGTTGTACTACGTGGCTCATTTCGACCGACCGTTCACTGCCGTAGGTGCCTGGGAGAACGATAGCGTCAAGCCGGGCCAGACTTCCGCCAAGGGCGGTACGGGTTACGGCGACAAGGGTTTCCCCGAACCCGGCAAGGGCTCGGGTGCATGGGTCTCGTTCGATCCGTCCAAGGGGCCGGTGACGGTGCGCGTAGGTATTTCCTATGTGAGCCTGGCCAACGCCAAGGCCAACCTCGATGCCGAGATCCCGGCAAGTACGACGTTGGCGCAGTTGCACGAAAGCGCGCGCAAGGCCTGGAACGACGCGCTCGGTCGTATTGCCATCGACGGTGGCACGCCGGACCAGCGCGCCACGTTCTATACCGCGCTCTATCACGTGCTGATGCACCCGAATGTCTACAGTGACGTCAACGGCGAATATCGCGGCTTCGACCAGAAGACGCATCGCGTTGAAGGTTCCCAGAAGATCCAGTACGCGAACTTCTCCGGGTGGGATATCTATCGCTCGCATCTGCAATTGGTGACGTGGCTGTTCCCGAAGATCGGCAGCGATATTGCCCAATCCCTGTATAACCAGGCCAAGCAGAACGACGGCGAGTGGGACCGCTGGACCCATAACAGCGGCGGTACACATGTGATGAGCGGCGACCCCGCCGTACCGGCATTGGCCGATATCTGGGTCTTCGGCGGCCACGATTTCGACCTGAAGGGGGCGTACGCCTCGTTGGTGAAGGCGGCCACGGTACCGACCGTGCATGACAGCTCCGATGACGGTTGCAATGTCGAATGCGTCGGCCAGCGTCCCTCGCTCGACCAGTGGCTGAAGTTGCACTACATCGCCACTCAGTCGCATGCCTGGGCCGGTGCGGCCGAGACGCTCGAAGATGTCACCGCAGATTTCGCGTTGTCGCAACTGGCCGCTCAGGTGGGTGACAAGGCGGGCGAGAAGCAGTTCCTGACGCGTGCCGGCTACTGGCGCAACATCTTCAACCCGAATGCGGCGCCCGAAGGCGGCTATATCCAGAATCGCAATGCCGACGGCAGCTGGCCGGCATTCAAGCCGGAGTCGGATGACGGCTTCGTCGAGGGCAGCGCCGCAGTCTATTTGTGGATGATTCCGTTCGATGTCCACGGCCTGTTCGAAAAATTGGGCGGCTACCCGAAGGCGACTGCGCGTCTGGATCGCTTCTTCCACGACGACAACGGCAAGTGGGCGTTGACCAAGGCAGGTCCGCTGCATTCGGAGCTGGATAACGAGCCGTCGGTGGCCGCACCCTGGCTCTATGACTTCGCCGGCCAGCCGTACAAGACGCAGGAGTCGGTACGCATCGTGGTCAATTCGCTGTGGAAGAACACGCCCGACGGTATTCCTGGCAACGACGATCTGGGTGAAATGTCGTCATGGTATGTGTGGTCGGCACTGGGCTTCTATCCGGAAATTCCCGGTCGTGCGGAACTGGTGCTCGGTAGCCCGTTGTTTACCAAGGCGGTGGTGCATCGCCAGGGTGGCGACCTTGTCGTCGATGCGCCGCAGGCAGGCACCGACGTGCCCTTCGTGCATGCGGTAACGCTCAACGGCAAGACGCACAACAAGCCGTGGTTCCCGGCAAGCGTGATTGAACATGGTGGACATGTGCAATTCACCTTGCAGAGCAGCGCCGATACTGCCTGGGGTAGCGATCTTAAGAATGCGCCTCCGTCGTTCGGACCGCCGCACAGCTGATGCGGCGGTAACTGGGATTTTTATTTGCAGCAGATTTCAATCGATTGAATCGCTGGTGCCAGGACGGCGCCTTGAGAGAGGGGAGAGGGCATGAGCAAGCATTTGTCGCCGTGTTATCGCACTGGCACGAAGTCGGCCTGGCGCTTGACGGCGTTGTGTGCGGGTGTCGCCGTAGCGCTGGCGTCGGCTACATCGCTGCATGCAGGCGACAGCGTCGGTAAGTCGCCAGCTTTCTTCGATTCCTTCGAGGCAAATCAGGCAACACTTGTCGCCGCCAAGGCCGATGGCCTGCATATTGCCGTGGTCGGCGGTCCAGCAAAGAAAGAAGTGTTGACCTCCCGGCCGGAAGTCGGGTTCAGCGGCCTGCACGCTCTGCGCTACGACGGTGACGCGGTGAGCGCGCAAGGCGCGCGGCGCATCGCACTGTTCAAGCCAGGATCGTTCAAGGTCGATGCGGGCATGCATCTGTCCTATGCCATTTTTCCAGCGATGCAAGAGGACGATGCCTCGGCGCCCGCGCAGCACGTGGCGGTCGACATCTTGTTTGCCGATGGCACGCGTCTGTCCGGCCTCGGTGCCGTGGACCAGTACCGTACGGCGGCCACGGCTGCCGCGCAAGGCGCGGCGCGTATCCTGCACGGTAACCAATGGAACCGCATCGATATCGATGTCGGCGCGGTCGCCGTAGGCAAGGCTGTTTCGGCTATCGAGTTAGTGGCAGATGCGCCAGCTGGCAGCGCGGCTTTCCATGGTTATATCGACGATATCCGCCTGGGAACATCCACCGCACCGGGCGATGCCTTGTCGCCGCACGAATATATCGATACGCGCCGCGGCAGTTTTGCCAACGGTCACTTCTCGCGCGGCAATAACTTCCCTGCGGTCACCGTGCCGCACGGTTTCAATTTCTGGACGCCGACGACCGCCGCCGGATCGGACTGGATCTACCAGTACCAGGAGCGCAACGGTGCGGACAATCGCCCACGCATCGAAGCATTCGCGCTCAGCCATGAGCCGAGCCCTTGGATGGGCGACCGCCAGACGTTCCAGGTGATGCCCGCAGCCGCCACAAGCGGCGAGCCTGTATTGGATCGCGCCAAGCGTGCGATGAGCTTTTCGCACGATAACGAAATCGCCCGTGCCGACTTGTATCAGGTGAGGTTCGACAACGGCATCGTGACGAAGATGACGCCCACCGATCACGCGGCGATGATGCAATTCACCTTTACCGGTAATCGCTCGCAACTGATTTTCGACAATCGCAACGATAAGGGCGGCATCGAACTCGATCCGCAACACGGCACGCTCAGCGGCTATTCGGATGTCGCCAGCCAGCTTTCGACCGGTGCGACGCGACTGTTCTTTTATGCTGTCTTCGATCGTCCGGTAACTGAAAGCGGCCGTTTGACCGGCCAGGGCCGTGACCATGTTGCTGCCTGGTACGGTTTCGATACGAGCGCCGGAAAGACGGTAACCATGCGTATCGCCACCTCGTTGATCGGCGTGGATCAGGCGCGGCATAACCTGGAACTGGAGCTTCCTGCCGATGCCAAGTTCGATGGCGTGCAGGCGGCGGCAGCGGCCACGTGGGACAACGTGCTCAAGACCGTCGAGATTCCTGGCGCGGGCGGTAACGACAAGCGTGTGCTGTATTCCAATCTCTATCGCCTCTTCATGTATCCGAATGAGGCTTTCGAGAATGTCGGCAGTGCCGCGGAGCCCGAATACCGTTATGCCAGCCCGTTCTCGGCGCATGCGGGTGCCGATACGCCGACACAGACGGGCGCACGTGTGCTTGCCGGCAAGCCATACGTCAACAACGGGCTGTGGGATACCTATCGCACTGCATGGCCTGCCTATGTCTTGCTGACCCCGCACGATGCCGGTGCCATGATCGACGGCTTCGTGCAGCAGTATCGCGATGGCGGCTGGATCGCACGCTGGTCGTCGCCAGGTTTTGCCGATCTGATGGTTGGCACGAGCGCCGACGTGGCGTTTGCCGATGCCTGGAACAAGGGAATTACCAGCTTCGATGTGCGCTCGTTCTATCAGGCCGCGCTGAAGGATGCGACGGTCGTCAGCGACATCCGTGGGGCCGGTCGCAAGGGTGTGGAGCGTTCGATCTTTACCGGCTATACCGATAACAGCACCGACGAAGGCTTGTCTTGGTCGATGGCCGGGTATCTGAACGATTTCGGCATCGCCGAGCTGGCACGGAACCTGGCCGCCCATCCCGTGCCGGGCGACACCTATAAGGGCTACGCCGACGACGAGCGATACTTCAGCAATCGTGCGCGTAATTACGTGCGCTTGTTCAATCGCGAGGCCGGGTTCTTTATCGGGCGTAAGCCCGATGGCCAGTGGCGTATCGATGCCAAGAATTTCGACCCCTATGCCTGGGGCGGCGACTACACCGAAACCAATGCCTGGAACATGGCGTTCGATAGCGGTGTGCAGGACGGGCAGGGCCTGGCGAACCTGTACGGCGGCCTTGACGGATTGGCCGCCAAGCTCGATGCGTTCTTCAACGCGCCGGGCTATTTCCATGTCGGCGACTACGGTGGCGTGATCCACGAAATGCTCGAGGCGCGCGATGTGCGCATGGGGCAATACGGTCATAGCAACCAGCCTTCGCACCATATCCTGTATATGTACGATGTGGCCGGGCAGCCATGGAAAACCCAGGACAAAGTGCGCGATGCACTGTCGCGGCTCTATGCCGGCAGCGATATCGGCCAAGGTTATCCGGGCGATGAAGACAACGGCGAAATGTCCGGCTGGTGGCTGTTCAGCGCGGCAGGCTTCTATCCCTTGCGCGTCGGCACGCCGACCTATGCCATCGGCGCACCGTATTTCCCGCACATGGCGATTCATTCCACCTCGGGCAGCACGATCACCATCGATGCGCCGAACGTGAGCGATCGCAATCGCTACATCCAGAGCGTTACGCTCAATGGCAAGCCTTACGACAAGACCTGGATCGCACAGCGCGATCTCGACAATGCTCATCTGGTCTTCGATATGGGGCCGACACCTTCGCGTTGGGGCACCGGTGCGGACGCGCGCCTGCCGTCGCTGACTGTTGGGGATGCAACGCCCGCGCCGATGAGCGATCTGGCCGACCAGAGCGGCGCAAGCGTATCGATCGACGGCGATGCAACCGCCGCCAAGGCCATAAGCGATAACACCTCCGATACGGAGGCGACATTGCACAAGGCACCGGTACGGTTGCAATTGCCGGCCGCGCAGCAGGTGCAGATGTACACGCTTACGTCGTCGGCCAAGCCTGGCGCAGATCCTTCCGACTGGGAATTAGAAGGCTCTGTGGACGGTAAGCATTGGATGACGGTCGACCGTCGTCATGGCGAGCAGTTCGCCTGGCGTCGACAGACACGCGCGTTCATCGTCGCGCATCCGGGGAATTACCGCTACTACCGCTGGCATGCCTTAGGGACGCATGACGTGGTGGTGGCGGAAATCGAATGGCTCGGCAACCCCTGAAAGGGCGGCCTGGTTAGGGATGTAAGGGAGCAGTCGGTCGCAGGGGACAGGTTGCATGGCGGAGGTTCACAGGGAGCCTCCTCTCAAGTCGTGCAGCGTGTTGCGGCCAATAAAAGGGAAGGGTGGATCGTTGCAAGCCGTCGAGCCGACGGCGTTTTCAACACGTTATTGGGGAGCACCGTCGCTTTATGAAACACACAATCGCTTACGCTTTCGCGTCGACGCTTTTGGCACTGTCGATCGCGCAGGCGCTTGCCGCCGACGCTCCGGCAGCAACGCCGGCCGGCAGTCCGCAGGCCACCGCACAAGACAACAGCAGTCAAGACAGCGGCACCACAACGGATGGCAAAGACGACAAGAACGTCAAAAAGCTCGAAGCCGTACAGGTTACCGGCTCGTTGATTCCGCGCGCGCAGATCGAAGGTCCTTCGCCGCAGACGACGATCACTGCCAAGGACATCGATCGTCAAGGTTTTGCCGATACGTTCGAGGCCCTGCGCGCGTTGCCCATAGCCAACGGCTCGGTACAGGATCCGCAGTTCACAGGTGGTTTCACGCCGGGCGCCAAAACCATCAGCCTGTTCGGCTTGGGTCCAGGCTTTACCCTGACCCTGCTCAACGGCCGTCCGATGGCCAGCTATCCGCTGGCATACAACGGCAATAACAACATTACCGATATCGCCAATATCCCTGTCGGTCTGATCGATCATATCGACGTGCTGACCGGCGGCCAGTCCTCGATCTACGGCTCGTCGGCGATTGCGGGCGTGGTCAATATCGTCATGAAGGATCATGTCGACGGTACGCACGTGTCCTTCCGCGTGGGCGACTACACCAGCGGTGGCGGTCTGAACAAGCGTTTGCAAGTGAGCTCGGGCCACACCTGGGGCGATTTCGACATCAGCGGCGGTATCCAGTTGTCGAAGGAAGACCCGATCTGGGCCTACCAGCGCAGCTACATTGACTCGTACAACGACGATCCGACCAAGCCGGGTGTGCCTTCGCGTACCTTCTTGCGCATGGCCGCTGGCGATAACGCGCACTACATCGATCCGGGTGCGGCCACCTGCGCACCGTTGAGCTATCTGTACCGCAACAGCACGATCTACGCCTATCGTGCCGGTTCCAACTTGGGCTACTACTGCGGTAGCCCGAATAATGTGGCGCAGGCAAGCCTGAGCAACCAGAGCACGGACGTCAATGGCCTGCTCAATATGCACTACCACCTCAACGACACCACGGAGCTGTATTCGGAGTTGTTGTACAGCTTTAGCAATCCGACCTATTCGGGCGGCAGTCCGTTCTGGAACAACACGTTCTACAACCAGACCAGCGGTCAGTACGAAGAGTGGCAGCGCATCTATGCTCCAGAAGAGGTCGGAACCGATGCGACCTTCCAGCATGTCTACACGCGTACTTATAACGCTACCTTTGGTATCAAGGGCCAGATCGGTTCCTCAAGCTGGAATTACGATGCGTACTACAATCGGTCGCAGTCCAACGTAATCCGCAACTCGAAAGACTTCCTGGCCAACAACGGTATCGATCAGTACTATCTCGGTCCCCAATTGGGCACCGATGCGAATGGTTACGCTATCTACGCGCCAAACCTCTCGCGCCTGTACCAGCCGATCACGCGGTCTCTGTACGATCAGTTCACCGCGACCGATCGTGCCAGTTCCATGTCGTGGACGCAGAACGAGACGATCACGGCTAATACGCCGAGCTTGTTCACGCTGCCGGCCGGCGATGTCGGTTTCGCCTTGATCGCTCAGAACGGCAACGAGCGCTTTGACAATCGTTCGGCCAGCCCCCTGGCCGATGAAGGCTACTTCCGTGGCGTTGGCGGTACCACGGTTGCCTCGGGCAAGCGCAGTTCGTACGCGGTAGGCGCGGAAATGCGCGTACCGGTGCTCGATTCGTTGACTGTTAACCTCTCCAGTCGTTTCGACCGCTATAAGTACGGCGGCCAAACCCCAGGCAAGGGCACTTACAAGCTCGGCTTGGAATACCGCCCCATGGATACGCTGCTGTTGCGCGGCAGCTACGCGACGGCTTTCCGTGCGCCGGACATGTTCTACCTGTTCTCGTCTCACTCGAGTGGCTATACCACCAACACCGACTACTACCTGTGTCGCCAGGCTGGGTATAACTCTTCGACCTACGACAGCTGCCCGCAGTCTGGCTTGAGCATTCTGGGTGTGTCCGAAGGCAATACCAAACTCAAGGACATCACGGCCAAGACCTTTACCTATGGTTTTGTGTGGTCGACGCCGGACAACTCGCTGAGCTGGTCGGTGGACTACAATGCCATCCGTATCTCCAACGAAGTGGTGACCCTGGGTAATGATGAGATCCTCAGCCAGGAAGCCAACTGCCGTCTGGGTGTGTCGGAGAACGGTCAGACCACGTACGACATCAATTCGCCGACCTGCCAACAGGTGATCGGCGAGGTCAAGCGCAATCCAGCGAACGCGCCGATCAACCCGGGTGCGATCAACGAGGTCGATACCTATCCGATTAACGTGGCGAATGAGTACCAGACCGGTATCCAGTCCTCGTTGAACTACCACCTGAAGGCTGGCGCTGCTGGTGACTTCCTGTTCGGTCTGGATTACTACGATGAACTGAAGCACACCTATCAGGAAAAGGCGGGTGACCAGACCCTCAATTACCTGTGCTGCTATAACTCCGACGAATTCAAGAGCAAGGTCAGTGGAACGATCACCTGGAACATCGGCAAGTGGAGCACCACGGTGTTCGGAATTCGCGACGGTAGCAGCTGGAACGCCATCGGCACCGAGAAAAATATCAAGCCGTGGGTGATCTTCAATGGCAGCGTGAACTATAAGGTCACGCCGAAGGCATCGATCTCGCTGGTGATGAACAACATCGCCAACAAGCGCCCGCCGCGTGACGATACGAATGGCAACTGGCCGTACTACGATGTGGGCGACTACAACGCGCTCGGCCGCGCCGTCTACCTGGAAGTGGGATACGACTTCGGCAATTAAGTTGTAGCTGAGGGTAAGGATGAAAGAACGTGCCGCCGATGGGCGGCACGTTCTTTTTGCGGTCGTTCCACTCTCCTGGCTCCCTCTCGGTCCTCGCCCTTCGTTCCATCACGCTGCACCGCAAATTTCCAATCGTCACCGTGTCCCTCATGATCGGCCCAACCCACCGACAGGGAAGGCCATGGTCTACGACTATCTGATCGTCGGCGGCGGTTCGGCCGGTTGCGTGCTGGCCAATCGCCTCAGCGAAGCCCCGGCAAACCGCGTGCTGCTGCTCGAGGCAGGGCCCAGGGATTGGCATCCCTTGATCCACATGCCCATCGGCCTGGCCAAACTGGTCGGTCACCCGCGGGGCCTACGCAAACTCTACGGCGGCCAATGGTTCGGCTGGAATTACTTCACCGAACCACAGGCGCAACTCCAGGGGCGCCGCCTGTGGTGGCCGCGCGGAAGGACACTCGGTGGGTCCAGCTCGATCAATGCCATGTGCTATATCCGCGGGGTACCTCAAGACTACGACGCCTGGGCGCGCGAGACGGGCGACATGCGCTGGTCGTGGGAGCAGGTGCTGCCATGGTTCCGCCGCACCGAGGACAATACACGCGGTGAGGATGCATGGCATGGCGCAGGCGGTCCGCTCGGCGTCGACGATCTGCGCTACCACCATCCGTTGTCGGACGTTTTTGTGGAGGCCGGAGTGCAGGCCGGGTATCCACGCAACGACGATTTCAACGGCCCACAGCAGGAAGGCTTCGGTCTCTACCAGGTGACGCAACGCGCCGCGCGCCGTTGCTCGGCCGCGATGGCCTATCTCCATCCAGTGCTGGAACGCCCGAATCTGCACGTTCGTACGGGTACGCAAGCTGCGCGCGTGATCGTCGATCGCGGCCGTGCAACTGGGGTCGAGCTACTCGATGGCAGCCGTATCGAAGCGAACCAGGTGCTGCTTTCGGGAGGAGCGATTAATAGCCCGCAGTTGCTGATGCTCTCCGGCATCGGTCAGGCGCAAGCCTTGCGCGAGCACGGCATTGCCGTTGCGGTGGACCTTCCTGGCGTTGGCGCGAACCTGCAAGATCACCTGGATATTTGCAGCGTCACTGGTACCACCTGGCCGAAAACCTACGATCATTTGAACCAGCCAGCTGTCGCATTGCGCTATCTGCTGCGCCGCGATGGCCCTGGCACCAGCAATGCCGCCGAGGGCGGCGGTTTCGTGCGCAGTCGTTTTGCCGAAGACGGACATTGCGACATCCAGTTCCATTTCATTCCCGCGCAATTGGAAGATCACGGCAACCGCGAGTTACCGGGGCGCGGCTATACCTTGCATGCCTGCCACCTGCATCCGCGCAGCCGTGGGTATATCCGTCTGGCATCGCCCGATCCGCGCCAGTCCGTGCGGATCGAGGCGAATTATCTTGGCGATCCGGAAGGACACGATCTGCAGGTCATGGTCGAAGTGGCGAAACTGTCGCAGGAAATTCTCGGCCAGCCGGCGTTCGCGCCGTATCGCGGCACGTCGCGTTACCCCGAACGCGTATTGCGAAGCGATGCCGAATACATCGAATTCATCAGGCGACGCGCCGAGACGATCTATCACCCGGTCGGCACCTGCCGCATGGGAGCAGGGGCAGGGGCCGTGGTGGACAGCGAGCTGCGCGTGCATGGCATCGAACATCTGCGTGTGATCGATGCATCGGTCATGCCGACCCTGATCGGCGGTAATACCAATGCGCCGACGATCATGATTGCCGAGCGGGCTGCTGCGTTGCTGTTGGAACGGTAGCGAAAGATCGCAAAAAGGGGGCACCCGTTGGCTGCCCCCTTCGTCGTCGTCCCGGTGTATACCGGGATCCGGCGTCTTTAAACCGGCAACCGATCAAACCACCGTCAGCTTCACATCGATATTGCCGCGCGTCGCATTCGAATACGGGCACACGATATGCGCCTTCTCCACGAGCGCTTCGACTTCTTCACGCGGCAGGCCGGGGACCGAGATAGTCAGTTCTACTTCGATACCGAAGCCGGTCGGAATCGGGCCGATGCCGACGTTGCCGGTGATGCTGGTATCGGCGGGCAAGACCTTCTTCTGCTGGCCGGCGACATACTTCAGCGCGCCGAGGAAGCAGGCCGAGTAGCCAGCGGCGAACAGCTGTTCCGGGTTGGTGCCGCGGGCGCCGTTGCCGCCCAGTTCCTTCGGGGTGGTCAGTTGGACGTCGAGGACGCCATCGGAGGAGACGGCGCGGCCGTCGCGGCCACCGGTTGCTTTGGACTGGGCGCGGTACAGAACGTTTTCGATGCTCATGGTTGGATCTCCTGGCTGATTTTGCGCTATTAAATAGCGCGCGATGTTTATGTTCGAAAAAAATTCAGGCGCTTCGGGCGAGTTTGGTCCGTAGATCCTGCAATTGGCCCTTCAGTTTCATCACTTCATCTGGTGCACATTGACTGGCACAAACCACGCCGTACTGCACGTCAATGGCCTTTTCCTGCAGCTTCTGACCTCGTTCGGTGAGGCTGATAACGACTTGCCGTTCGTCTTCCCGCGATCGCTGACGCACGACCAGGCCTGCGGTTTCCAGCCGCTTGAGCAGGGGCGTCAAGGTGGCCGAGTCCAGATAAAGGCGCTCGCCAATCTCCGATACGCTCATGCTCGGGTTTTCCCACAAAGTCAGCATCACCAGATATTGCGGATAGGTGAGGTCCAGCGGACGAAGCAGTTTGCGATAGACCTTATTCATCGCCAGTCCCGCCGAGTAGAGCGCGAAGCAGAGCTGACCGTCGAGTGTCGGCGCCGGCAAGTCGCTTTTATCGATGAGAAGCTTCGTGACCATGGAAGTAATTTACATAGCGCACTATTTAATAGCAAGCGAACTTACCTGACTTGTTTATTTAACATTCATGTTTTGACGGACGGTAAAGTTCTTGCGGTCCGGGCCGATGAGTCCCTGCAAAGGACTGCCAGCCACCCGGACATCCCATGATTTCGTTAGCCAAAGCCGTCGATCCCCACGTTCCTTCGTCGAGCGATACCGGTCGGGCCGGCGAAAGCGGCGGCAATAGCAGCACGCAGTCAGGCAGCACGCACGTGAACGTACCGGTAAAGCAGAATGCCGCGACATCCACAGCCGACAGCAGCATTACTTCCGGCACCGAATCGGCGGTGGTCAAGGAGTTGCTCAAGTTGATCCAGCAATTGGAAAAGCTGTTGGCGCGCCAGGAGCAGGAGCTGGCCTCCGCCAGTGCACACAATCATCCGGGGGACTCGGCCAGCCTGACACGCATTACCGCGGCGCAGCTGGCGGTAACCAATACGCTGGGTCGATTGGAGCAGGCCATGCAGGCACTGTCCCAGGCGTTGCTGAAAGCAGGAGACAGCAGTTCCGGCTCCCTACTGGATACCTCTGCGTGAGCAATCAGGCCCTGGGCAAGTCCCCGGTATAGCGCGCACGCGGGCGTATCAGTGTGCCGCTCTCGATCTGTTCGAGCGCGTGAGCGATCCAGCCGATGCTGCGCGCTAGCGTGAAGATCGTCATCGGTGCCTGATCGTCCAGACCGAAGGTTTCGGCCAGTGCCGCCAGTGCAAAATCGATATTCGGCTTATCGCCACTGTGCGCTTCCAGTTGGGCCTGCAAAGCCTGCACGTGCGATGGCGCGGTAAATTGCGCCAGCAGTGCGGTGGCGCGCTCGTCCCCTTGCGGGTAAAGCGGGTGGCCGAAAGCCGGAAACCGCGTATCGAGCAAGCCCATGCTTTCGATCGCGCGCTCGGCCGGTTCGTCCCGCACGCGCCGGATCGCGTCCCAGGCGGCAAGTCCCGCGGCGCCATGATAGGTACCGCTCAGCGCACATAAGCCAGCGAGCAAGGACGCCTGTAGCGAGGCGCCGGCGGAGACGGCTACGCGCGCAGTGAAAGTAGATGTATTGAGCTCGTGATCGGCCAGAAGCACCAAGGCGCGGCGCAGCAGGTCGGTTGCCCGCGGTACGCGCCAGGCTTCGGCGAGACGCTCGTGCAAAGGTGCGGTTGCATCGGTAGGGCCAAGTAGCGCGTGCGCTAGCCGCGAAATCAGCCGACGCGCCGCCTCGATCGACCGATCGCGGTCGTTACCGTCGGCGCCCAGCGGCATATCCACAGCCAAAGCGAGCAATGCGCGCGATAGCGGTGTGCCGCGCTGTGTATCGATCGCTGCATCGTCATCGAAATGCGGCGGCGCGCATTGCCACAGCAGTCCGGCGGTATCCTCCAGGCTCGCCTGCGCCGACCATGCCACGGCATCGACACCACGGTAGTAAAGGCGCCCATCCGCGACGGTGGATACGCCCGAAGACAGCACGGGCTCGCCCCAGGCAATGGCGTCGGCCGCCACGCTCGCCGCGCTATGCCGTCCGGCCTGCCGCTTGGCGAGGCGCTCCACATCGAGTCGGTGATAAAGACTGCGCCGAACGTCGTCGGGATCGGGGCGCGCACGGATGCGCCCGCGGCTGACATACGCGTACAGCGTCTGCTGCCGCACGTCCAGCCAGTTCATGGCTTCAGAGGCCGATAGCCAGCGTTTCGTATCCACGTGTTGATCGATTCGATCAAGATTGACGGCGACTCTAGTGCGCTCAACCATCGCTCGCAACAGAAGCGATTGCGACAAGGTCGGACGGCATGAGCGAGCAGGCGAGGGTGATGACAGCGCAGGCATGGGCTGCGCTCGGCGGCGATGCGCAGCGATTGGAACAGCTACGCTTTCATGATGCCGGGGCGTTGCCATCGACCTTCCATGTCACGCCGATGGCGAGCGCAACGATCGCCACGGCAGGGTTGGCTTTGCACGCCTGGATCGCTTCGAACGGTCACGATCCCGGTCACGTCGAGGTCGACAGCAGGCTCGCGTCGATGTGGTTCCATGATTCGATTCGCCCGCAAGGCTGGACGCCACCGCCGCTTTGGGATGCGCTCGCAGGCGACTATGCGGCACAGGATGGCTGGATACGTCTGCATACGAATGCTCCCGCCCACCGCGCAGCCGCGCAGCGCGTGCTCGGTCCACATGCAGACAAGACCGCCATGGCTGCCGCGGTGGGATCATGGTCCGCCGATGCGCTCGAACAGGCAGTTGTCGAGGCCGGTGGCTGCGCCGCAACGATGCGCAGCCTGCCGGAGTGGCTGGAGCATCCGCAGGGGCGGGCGGTCAACAGCGAGCCGCTGATCCATCGCGAGGCAGGCGCGCCGTCGCCACACCCCTTACCGGCGTTCGATCCTTTATATCCGTTGGCTGGGGTGCGCGTGCTTGACCTGACACGCGTGCTAGCCGGCCCGGTGGCGACGCGTTTCCTGGCTGGCTGGGGAGCCCAGGTGCTGCGCATCGATCCGCCCGATTGGGACGAACCGGGCTTGGCGCCCGAGGTCACGCCAGGTAAGCGTTGCGCTCGGCTGGACCTGCACGATAGCGGCGACCGGACCGTCTTCGAGCGACTGCTTGCGGACTGCGATGTGCTGGTACACGGCTATCGCACGGATGCGCTGGCGCGCCTTGGTTATGGCATGGCGGAGCGATTACGGCTTTGTCCGGGTCTGATCGACGTCAGTCTGAACGCCTATGGCGCCACGGGGCCTTGGTCTGGACGGCGCGGCTTCGACAGCTTGGTGCAGATGAGCACCGGTATTGCGCATGCCGGCATGATGCGCCAGGGCAGCGCCAAGCCCATGCCATTGCCCGTTCAAGCACTGGATCATGGCACCGGTTACCTGATGGCGGCCGCCGTGCTGGCCGCGCTGGCGGAACGCAAGCACAGCGGCCAGGGCGCTGCAGCAAGGCTTTCGCTGGCGCGCACCGCGCACTGGTTGACCGGTGCGGGAGAGCAATCTCTCGATCTGGAGTCGCTCGCCTCCGAAAGCGCACTCGACCGCCGGCCCGATTTAGAACTCACTTCCTGGGGGCCGGCGCAGCGACTGCGCTCGCCGCTGGCTGTAGGCGGCCAGAGGCCGCATTTTTCCCTGCCAGCCAGCGCGCTGGGCTCCGCGCAAGCATCCTGGCGGGCTCGTCAGGGCTGAGCCTGCCAGGGTGGAGCACGGTTTCATGCGCCAGATGGGTACATCGGACAGGAACTGCGCGTATAATTAGCGGTTTACCATCGTCCCTTCGGAGCCGGCCACTATGGCACGCCAGAAACCGCTTAAGCTTTACCGCAACATCGGCATCATCGCGCACATCGACGCCGGCAAGACCACCACCACTGAGCGCGTGCTGTATTACACCGGCAAGAAGCACCAGATCGTCGACGTGCACGACACGAAGGACGGCAAGGGCTCGACCACGACCGACTACATGGAGCAGGAACGCAAGCGCGGCATCACGATTCAGTCCGCTGCCGTTTCGACCGAGTGGAAAGGTCACCAGATCAACGTGATCGATACCCCTGGACACGTGGACTTCACCATCGAAGTGAACCGTTCGTTGCGCGTGCTCGACGGCGCCGTGGTGGTGTTCGATGGCGTGGCCGGCGTGGAACCGCAGACCGAGACCAACTGGCGCCTGGCCGACCAGTACAAGGTCCCGCGCATGTGCTATGTCAACAAGATGGACCGTATCGGTGCCAACTTTAAGCACTGCGTGGAAGGCATCAAGAACCGTCTGGGCGCCAACGTGGTGCTGTGCCAGGTTCCGCTGGGCAGCCACGACGAATTCATCGGCATGGCCGACCTGATCGCGGGCCAGGGCTACATCTGGCTGGGCGACGACAAGGACAGCAAGTGGGAAACCATCCCGCTGGACCAGGTCGCCGATCACCCGAAGGTCAAGGCCTTCCAGGCCGCCGGCGACCGCGAATGGGTCAGCCAGCTTGCCGCGCTGCGCGAGCAGTCCATCGAGACGGCCGTCGAGCAGGATGAGGCCGCCATGGACGCCTACCTCGGCGAAGGCACCGTGCCGTCGCTGGAAGACCTGAAGAAGTACATCCGCAAGGGCTGTGTCACGGGCGATCTCGTGCCGGTGTTCTGCGGCTCATCGTATCGCAACAAGGGCGTGCAGCAGCTGCTGGACGGCGTGGTCGACTACATGCCGTACCCGGGCGAGAACGGCGGCATCTCGATGGTGGACGAAGACGGCAACATCATCGGCGAGCAGGACGTGACCGACGACGCACCGGTTCGCGCGCTGGCCTTCAAGGTGATCAACGACCAGTTCGGCACCCTGACCTTCACCCGCATCTACTCCGGCGTGATCAAGAAGGGCGACACGTTGCAGAACGTGACGCGCGGCAAGAAGGAGCGCATCGGCCGTATCGTCGAAGTGCAGGCCAACGCCACCAAGGAAATCGAAGAAGTCCGCGCCGGCGACATCTGCGCGTTCGTCTCGCTGAAGGAAACCGAGACCGGCGACTCGTTGACCGATCCGGCCCATCCGGTGTTGCTGGAGCGCATGCGCTTCCCCGACCCGGTGATCAGCGTGGCCGTGGAGCCGAAGAGCCGCAATGACGTCGACAAGATGTCCACCGCGCTTTACAAGATGGTGAAGGCCGATCCATCGTTGCAGATGGAAGTCGACAAGGAAACCGGACAGACCGTGCTTAAGGGCATGGGCGAACTGCACCTGGAAATCACCATCGACCGTATGCGCACCGAACTGGGCGTCGAAGCCAACATGGGCAAGCCCAAGGTCAGCTTCCGCGAGGCGTTCGGCCAGCAGGTCGAGCACGTCTACACCCACAAGAAGCAGTCCGGCGGTTCGGGCCAGTTCGCCGAAGTGAAGATCATCTTCGAGCCGGGTGAGCCGGGTTCGGGCGTGGTGTTTTCCGACGAAGTCGTCGGTGGCCGCGTGCCGCGCGAATACATCCCGGCCGTGGAGCACGCGATCCGCGTGGAATCGCGCCAGGGTCAGATCGCGGGCTACGAAGTGCTGGATTTCAAGGCTCGCCTGATCGACGGTAAGTTCCATGACGTGGACTCCTCGGCGCTGGCCTTCGAAATCGCTGCACGCGCATGCTTCCGCGAAGCGCAGAAGATGTCCAAGCCCAAGTTGCTCGAGCCGGTGATGAAGCTGGAAGTCGTGACCGAGCCCGATTACCTGGGTGATGTCATCGGCGACATCAACCGCCGTCGCGGCTCGGTGAGCGAGCAGGGCCAGCGCGGTCCGTCGGCCTTCGTGCAGGGCTACGTGCCGCTGGCGGAAATGTTCGGCTACATCAACTTCCTGCGTTCGGCCACCAGCGGCCGAGGCAACTTCACCATGGAGTTCGACCGTTACCAGGAAGTGCCGGCCAACATGGTCGCCACGCTGATGGAAAAGGAAACGAAGTAAGTTTCGACTTGCTTGTTTCGATGAAAAGCCGGCCTTGTGCCGGCTTTTTTTATCTATAGTGTTGAAGCGGCTACTCCAAATCTTATGGAGTGTTACAGGGGGAAGGAAGGATGAAGACTAATGATCATCGCATTGGCGCTATTAACCTGGCGGAAGGGGAGTGGCGCTTCCTCCGTGGGCGTTTTATTGGCATGCTTACTACGTTGCGCTGGCTGTTAATAGCCATGCTTGCGGCGCGTGCTTTGTTTTATATGGAAAGTGCGAGTGCTGGTAAGGTCACATATGTCTATACGGATAATCATGGAACTCCATTGATGGAGGCAGATACTAATGGAAATATTCTTGCTTCTTTCGAATATCGCCCAGATGGAACTCTAGTACTTGGAAATTCTGCCGATGGCCCTGGCTTTACAGGGCATGTTAATGATGTGGATAGCGGCCTTTTATATATGCAGGCGAGATATTATGAGTCAGATGTTGGTATTTTTCTAAGTCGTGATCCTGCTGGTATTCAAGCGGGTAATGCGTTTCTGTTCAATAGATTTTCGTATGCAAATAACAACCCGGTGAGATATGTTGATCCTGATGGAAAAATGATTGGTGTGGATAATGCTGATAACCCGACGTTTTGGCAAAGATCCGGAGGGTTCCGTTGTGCTCTTTTTTGCTTGTCTGATCAAACAAAGCAGTCCTGGGGAACTAGCGAGGTTCCCCTTGGCTCCGGTTACGTTGGTAGAGTAGATGCTGTGACGGGAAGCGACTTGTTTGAAATACATGTCTATAAGGATAATGCTGCGTTAGCCAAAGCAATTCGTATGGGAGGTGATCTGGATGTGTTTGAGGTTGGGGTGGTTGGGCCTGCGGGGGAATGGATTAATAAGCATGGTCACACGACCGTTCCGGACTTGCCAGCATCGGTAAATAACGCTATCCGCGGTAATGTTGCTAAACAGGCTAGGGCAAGAGGATGGCTTCCCGAAAAAGGTACTGTAAACATAAAAGGCAGAAGCTTGACGACTTTAATCGAGGCGGGAATGGGGGAAACTGGCTCGTTAGAGTATTTACGTGGGCTCGGTAAGGTCATAGGCCCCGTGTCTGATGCTGGGATTATCTTCAGCCTTATGGCTACTTCGAAACCTTGCTCAGATGGGCAAGCCGAGGCCGAAGATACTGCGCAATACATTTGTCCGTGAGGTATGTCTCGTGAGCGATGACGTTAGATTGCGTTTCAGGAATAGCGTTGAATTCGCGCGAACCTTCTCTCCCGAGGGGTTGTTGCGTTATTTGGATATGTCAGGACCGAAAGATTATGGTGAGATGTTTTATGATGGCATGATAGTTGGTTTGAACTTTTCAAAGTATGAAAAGGTAAATACTTTTGATGGTCCGTGGGGTGATTTGACTTTAAGGATAATCAATCAACTTTATGATAGAGGAGTTGAGCTGCTATTTATTGGTGCTAGAGACATAACTTATGATGGATATTCGATTTTTTCTTCGAGTTTCATTGATTGGATAGAGTTTCTTCCCGGGGATGGATGCATTCTATGCAATATCCATTTCCTCGGTAATGATAAAAAAATCAAATTTAACTTTTTGAAGGTAGAGTTCAATGAGCACCGCTTTGGAGAGCGAGTAGGCAATGATGATTTTCTAAAAAAAATCGATAAGCCATGAAACTTTCATGCTGAGTAGCCTTCACGGTAGCTGATTGCCTGTTCGGGCCACAACCTGAAATTCGCTGAATTTTGCGTTCACGTTTTGTAGTTCTTAATTCTGCATAGTCCACATTTGGATGTAGCTAGGGCAACCTATGCGTAAGATACACAGCAATTCTGCAGATGCCACCGCCCCGCGTAAGGTAATGCCTTCCGCCGCCATGGTGATCTTCGGCGCTCATGGCGATCTGACTAAACGACTTGTCGTACCCGCGCTCTACCATTTGTGCCGGGCAGGCAAGCTTTCCGAACACTTCGTGCTGGTGGGCATGGACCGTACCGACGGCGATGCAGGGGGTTGGGTCCAGGGGCTGAAGGAATTTCTCGCCTCCGCCATGCAAGCTGCAGGGCAGGAGCGTATCGACGATAAGGCCTGGGATCGCCTGACCGCGAACGCGGCCTATATGCAAGGCGATATCACGCGATCGGATACCTATAAGCAATTGGGTGAACTACTCGACAGCTTGGACAAGAAGCATGGCCTCGAAGGTCATGTGTTGTTCTACCTGGCCGTTGGCGATCGCTTTTTCGGCCCGGTGATCGACGAACTGGCCGCGGCCGGATTGACGAAGCAGGTGGCAGAGCGTTGGCGCCGAGTCATTGTGGAGAAGCCGTTCGGTCATGACCTGGCCTCTGCCAAGGCGTTGAACGAACATATCCTCAAGTCGCTCGACGAGTCCCAGGTGTTTCGCATGGATCATTTCCTAGGCAAGGAAACCGTGCAGAACATCATGGCATTCCGCTTTGCCAATGGCATGTTCGAACACATGTGGAATCGCGACCGTATCGATCACGTGCAAGTGACCGTGGCCGAGACCGTCGGTGTGGAGCAGCGAGGCAGCTTTTACGAGGTAACCGGCGCTTTACGCGATATGGTGCCGAACCACGTCTTCCAGTTGATCGCCATGGTGGCGATGGAGCCACCGGTTTCGTTTGCCGCCGACGATGTACGCAACAAGAAGGCAGATGTCTTCGCTGCCATGTTGCCGGTCAAGGGCGAGCATGTCTGCCGCGGCCAGTACGGCGCCGGGCACCTGGGCGACAAAGCGGTCCCCGGGTATCGCGAAGAGCCGCATGTCGCGCCGGATTCCAGTACGGAAACCTACGTCGCCATGCGGTTGGAGATCGATAACTGGCGTTGGGCCGGCGTGCCGTTCTATGTGCGCACCGGCAAGCGCTTGACCAAGCGCTGGACTGAGATCGCGCTGCGCTTCAAGGAGGCGCCGTATGCACTGTTCCAGGATGCGCCGGTAGACCGGCTCGGCGCGAACTGGTTGATTATCCAGATCCAACCCGACGAGGGCATCCGGCTCAGCTTCAACGCCAAGCGCCCGGGGACACGTATGGAGATCGACACCGTCGAGATGGATTTTACCTACGCCGAGTGGTTCAACCAGGAACCTGCCAATGGCTATGAGACACTGATCTTCGATGCGCTGATCGGCGATGCGACTCTCTATCAGCGCGCGGACCAGGTGGAGTTGGCATGGCGGGTGGTGCAGCCGGCATTGGATCTGTGGGCTACGCGTCAGCCCTCGGGTTTTCCCGATTACACGGCCGGTAGCGACGGTCCGGCATGCTCGGATGCCATGCTCAAGCGCGATGGCCGCGTCTGGCGCAAGATTGGCTGAGCAGGCGATCGAGCCATGACCAACCGTATCGAAGACTACGCGATGATCGGCGACTGCAAGACGGCGGCGCTGGTGGGTATCGACGGGTCGATCGATTGGTTGTGCCTGCCGCATTTCGATTCGGGCTCGTGTTTCACGGCGCTGCTTGGCGACGAAGACAACGGCTGCTGGCGCATCGCGCCGGCTGGCGACAGTGTCGATGTGCATCGCCGATACGATGATGGCAGCCTGGTACTGCACACCTTGTTCAAGACACCGGAAGGGCAGGTCGAGCTGGTCGATTTCATGCCGATCGATGCCCAGCACAGTCATATCGTGCGTGTCGTCCGAGGCATCAGCGGCAGCGTGGCCATGCGTATGAAGCTGGTCGTCCGGTTCGACTATGGCTCGACCGTACCCTGGGTAAGCAAGCTCGATGAGCAAACTCACCGGTTGGTGGCCGGTGCCGACCAACTGATCTTGCGGTGCCCAGTGGATGTGCGTGGTGAAAACGCACATTCGGTAGCTGACTTCATCGTGGCCGAAGGCCGATCGGTGGCGTTCGTGCTCAGTCACCGTCCCTCCTACCATCCGTTGCCCAGGCCATTGGATGTGGACAAGGCGTTGCGCAGAACGTTGAAGTTCTGGCACAAATGGTCTGACCGTTGCATGGGCGGCGGTCCTTGGGATGACCTGATCAAGCGCTCGCTGATGGTGCTCAAGGGTTTGAGCTTTCTGCCTACCGGCGGCATCGTTGCCGCACCGACCACATCGTTGCCCGAGTACATCGGCAGCGAGCGTAACTGGGATTACCGTTACTGTTGGTTGCGCGACGCAACCTTGACCCTGCTGGCGCTCCTCAATGCCGGTTATGTCGAGGAGGCATTGGCTTGGCGCGACTGGCTGATTCGTGCCGTTGCCGGCAGTCCGGACCAGATCCAGATCATGTACAGCGTCCGTGGCGAGCGGCGCCTGGACGAATGGACGATACCCTGGCTTTCCGGATACGAGGGCTCTTGCCCGGTGCGCGTGGGCAATGCTGCCGCCAAACAGCTGCAGTTGGATATCTTCGGCGAGCTGTCGCATGCGATGGCTGCGGCCATCAAGCGCGGGCTGCCTGTGATCGAGCATGGACTGGCAGTGCGCGATGCATTGCTCGGGCATCTGGAAACGATCTGGGATCAGCCGGATCAAGGTATCTGGGAAACACGTGCGGAGCCGCGTCATTTCGTGCATTCAAAGGTGATGGCCTGGGTGGCGTTCGATCGAGCGGCCAGTAGCGATCACACGACCGATCCGGCCAAACGGCAGCGCTACCGGGCGATCGCCGATCGTATTCATGCGAGTGTTTGCACGCATGGCGTCGATCCGCGCTGCAATTGCTTCACACAGTCCTACGGCTCGCCGGAAATGGATGCGAGCTTGCTGCTGATCGCTGGCGTCGGTTTCCTGCCGCCGGACGATGAGAGAATTCGCAATACCGTTGCGCAGATCGAGAAACGCCTGCTCGTCGACGGTCTGGTGCTGCGCTACGAAACCCAAAGCGGTGTCGATGGCTTGCCGCCGGGCGAGGGGGCGTTTTTGGCCTGCAGTTTCTGGCTGGTCGACAACTATGTGGCGCTGGGCGAGCTGGACAAAGCACGCGCGCTGTTCGAGCGTTTGATCGCGTTGGGTAACGATGTGGGCCTGTTCGCCGAAGAGTACGATCCGCGCAGCCGGCGGCATCTCGGCAATTTTCCGCAGGCATTTACGCATGTGGCTCTGGTCAACGCGGCATTTACTTTGACGCGCGCATTGCAGAGTCTGGGTTCGTGAGCAGGCAATAAACCGATTTTTCGAAGGGATTGAACTCCTTCTCCTCCGGCTTTGCCGGAAGAGAGGGTCGGGATGAGGGGGAACCCTGCGAAGCCCAACCTTCAGTTCGGCGGCAAGACCAACGCATCCACAGCCTCGTGCGCCAACGGCAGCAACCCTTCGCCGCCATCGGTCACATAGGCTTTCAATTCCCGCCGCATCGCCGGATCCCAAAACCGCGTCAGATGATCGCGCACGCCGTTCACCGCGGTTGCGTGATCCGGTTCGACGGTGAAGTAATTGGCAATGTCGTTGGCCATGGCGATGAGGCGTTCGATTCTCATGGTGACTCCGGCCGTTCGACGGACCCGATGCGGTGGGGGTGGGTATAAATATTGTGGCTTCCGCGGCGGGCGAAGCCAATCAGGGTCAGGCCCGCGCTGCGTGCCAGTTCGATCGCCAACGCCGTCGGCGCGGAAATCGCGGCAAGCAAAGTTACGCCCGCACTGGCGGCCTTGGTCACCATTTCATAGCTGGCCCGGCTGGTCACGATCACCATGCCAGAGGCAGGGTCCAGGTCAGCCTTGCGTAATGCACCCAGCAATTTGTCGAGCGCGTTATGGCGGCCCACATCCTCGCGCACGAGGTGGATATCGCCATGCGCGTCGGTCCAGGCTGCCGCGTGCACAGCGCCGGTCACGGCATTGATCGGCTGTCGCGATTGCAATTGCGCAAGCGCGCGCTCCAATGCTTCGCGCGCGACGGTCTTGCCGGTACCGACGGGGTCGTTGTGCCGTACGGCCTGTTCCAGGTCGCGCGTTCCGCAAATACCGCAACCGCTTCGCCCTGGCAGCAAGCGCTGGCGTTCCGCACCGATGCGCGCCGCCGGCGTTTCGACCGAGACCTGCATGCAAAGCTCGATGCCTTCGAGCAGCGAGCGTGGTTCGATAGCCAGCAATTGTGCCGGGTTGTCGATCAAGCGTTCGCTCAGCGAGAAACCCAGCGCGAAATCCTCCAGATCGTGCGGCGAAGCCATCATCACGGCGAAAGTATCGCCGTTGTAGACCATCGCAATCGGTACCTCTTCGGCGACTTCGTCGTCCTCGCGGCTGACCCGGCCGTCGCGCCACCGTTCGACGCTGCGGGTCACGTAACCTTCGGTGGCGGCGTCGAGCTCGGTCAAGCGGTATCCATCGAACGATCGAGCAGAGCCTGCTGCGCCTCGGAGAAAGCGTAGTAGCGCTTCTGCCATTCGGACGGTTGCGTCACGCGCGTCACCTGTACTGCGGTCACCTTGTACTCGGGGCAGTTCGTCGCCCAGTCGGAGTTTTCCGTAGTGATGACATTCGCGCCGGAGCCGGGGAAGTGGAATGTGGTGTAGACCACGCCCGGCTGCATGCGCTCGGAAATCATGGCGCGCAGCACGGTTTCGCCCGAGCGACTCTGGATGCCCACCCAGTCGCCTTCGCCGATGCCACGTTCTTCGGCGTCGTGCGGATGAATTTCCAGGCGGTCCTCGTCATGCCACATCACATTGGCGGTACGACGGGTTTGCGCGCCAACGTTGTACTGGCTGAGGATACGGCCCGTGGTAAGAATCAGCGGATGCTCGACACTGACTTTCTCGCTGGTCGGCACGTATTCGGTCAGCATGAAGCGCCCCTTGCCGCGAACGAACTCTTCGACGTGCATGACCGGAGTACCCAGCGGGTGCTCTTCGTTGCACGGCCATTGGATCGAACCCATTTCGTCGATCTTCTTGAAGCTCACGCCATGGAAGGTGGGCGTCAGCGCGGCGATTTCATCCATGATTTCGGACGGATGCGCGTAGTTCATCGGATAGCCCATGGCCTGGGCCAGACGCTGGGTGATTTCCCAATCCGCCAGGCCGCCAGTGGGCTCCATCACCTTGCGTACCCGCGAGATGCGGCGTTCGGCATTGGTGAAAGTGCCGTCCTTTTCCAGGAACGAGCTACCAGGAAGGAAGACGTGCGCGAACTTGGCCGTTTCGTTGAGAAACAGATCCTGTACCACGATGCATTCCATCGCCGTCAGCGCGGCGGTGACGTGCTGCGTATCCGGGTCGGATTGCGCGATGTCCTCGCCTTCGATGTACAGGCCCTTGAAACTTCCATCCAGCGCAGCCTCGAACATGTTCGGGATACGCAGGCCGGGCTGATCGTACAGCGATACACCCCAGGCCTGCTCGAACGACTCGCGTACCGCTTTGTCGCCGACATGGCGATAACCCGGGAACTCGTGCGGGAACGATCCCATGTCGCAGGAGCCCTGCACATTGTTCTGGCCGCGCAGCGGATTGACGCCCACGCCCTCGCGACCGATGTTGCCGGTGGCCATGGCGAGGTTGGCAATACCCATCACCGCAGTCGAACCTTGGGCATGCTCGGTAACGCCCAGACCGTAGTAGATCGCCGCGTTGCCGCCCCTGGCATACAGGCGG
>NZ_DATCRY010000135.1:0-8056 GCF_036568765.1 Dyella sp.
GAGCAGGCGTGCCTCGCTGGCCATGGAGTCTTCGGCCACCTTCATGTCGGCAGCATCCCAGGGAGCGCCGCCCGTCTTGGCCGCCGACTCCCATTTGTCGCAGCATTCCCAGCCCGGCAGGATCATGATGCCGTTGCGGTCGGCCAGATCGTAGAAGCGCTGACTTTCCAGTTTGCCTTCGCTGCGGATGGTATTGAGGCCCAGATTGACCACATAGCTGAATTCCGCCTCCATGCGAGCAGGGTCATCGCGCAGAAACATATCCGGTGCCCAGCCACCGCCACGGATGAGCACGGGTTTCCCGTTGATGAAGAACTGCCGATATCCGTGCTTCGTCAGGTTTGAGGTGACGCTACGTATGCCGAACGTCGCCGTGGCCCTGTCGGAGGTCGAACCGTCGACCGCTGCGGTTATTTCGAGCTTGTACAGCGGATGATCGCCCATGCCGATGGGCCACCAGATCTTCGGATGATCCAGTGAGAGGCCTGGCGTGGAGTCGGGCGAGAACGAAATGACCTGAGTCTGTCCGGGTGCAAGGTGAATGGTCTGCTCTATAGCAATGCCCGCCACCGTGCCGCTGACGGTGGCATCATGGGCTACCGTATCGAGGTTTTTCGCGGTGACTTTGGCCGTTAGCGTGGCACGAGTCAGATCGGGCAGCGAGGGAGTCGAAAGAACCTCTGGAAAGCTCAGCTGCACAGGCCCGGCCTGCAGGATATCCACACCGCGCCATGGCCCCATGTTGTTGTCCGGAGGCGTGGGATTCCAGTCCACCCAGCCCATCGACAGGCTTACTCTTGGATCGGCCGGATGCACCTGCATGGCAAGCGTGTTGGTGCCTGCGTGGACCCATGGCGTCACATCGAAATCGTATACGGGATAGGCTCCCGCGATTTCGCCGACCAGATGCCCGTTCACCCAAACGTCGGCATTGGCGATCATGCCGTTGGTGCGCAGCAACGTATGTCGATCCTTCCCCACCTTGGCCAGCATGAACTGGGCGCGGTACCACCAGGGCGTCACGAAGAGGTTGCCACTGGATTCAGGGACCTGTACGGCACGCAGATTATCGCTGTAAAACACGTCGTTCTTATACGCACCGTTTTCCAGCAGGCCAGCCATGACGGTAGCGCGGCCGCTTGCCGGGTACCAGCCCTTGGTGGAGTAGCCCGCAGTGGAGATATCGGAGCCGTCTTGTTGTGCTTTCGAGCTGTCTTGAATCAACCAGTGACCGATGGCAGTGACGGAGCCGGCATCGATGCCGACTTGAGTCGGTGCGTAGGTTTTTTGAGCGTACGCTGCCGGCGCGATCGATACCGTCGCTGCGAGCAGCGTCCAAAGCAGGTGCCTGTACAGGGTTTGCATGACGTCAGGGATTCCCAATATAGGTTTCGCGAACTTCGACGGGTGCGAACGGCCAGGATCGGTTGAATCTGGCCCAAATGGCAAATACCACGAGGCCTGCGACGATCCACAGGCTGGAGAGGATCAACGAGAGCGTCGAGGCGGAGACGTACACGTAAATCCATCCCAGCAGGGCGATGGCACATGGCACCGGGTAAAGCCATTGCTTGTACGGGCGTTTGAGGGTCGGTTGGCGCTTGCGTAGAACGACCAGCGCAGCAATTTGCGCCAGGGACTGCACGATGATGGTCGCAGCCAGCAGCATGTTGATGACTTCGGTCAGGTCGAAGAACGTTCCGATGGCCGTTACGACGCCCATCGTGAGCAACGCCACATGCGGGAAGCTGTGCCTGGCGTGCAGACGGCCGAACACGGATAAGAACACTTTGTCCTGCGCTGCCTGAAACGGTACGCGTGAGCCGCCGAGCAATCCGGTAAAGACCGAGGCGAATGCCGTCACAATGATGAGAACGGTCATGATGGCGGCGGCCACGTGCCCCCAACTGCGTTCGACAACCAGCGAAGCCACGGATTTGGATTGGGCGATCTCCTGCCAGGGCGCAACGCCGAGGACGCTGATATTGAGCAGAAGATACACAAGCATCATCGCGATCACCGAGACGATGATGGATCTGGGCATCGTCCTTCCTGGGTCGCGTAACTCGTCGCCGATATATGCCGTGGTGTTGTAGCCGAGATAGTCGTAGATGCCGATGATCAGGCCTGCGCCAAGACCTACGAAGAAATGGCTTCCGAAGGTGTCGGCTGGATAGGTGAAAGCAAAGCCCGCATGGAAGTTCGAGAAACCGGCGGAGGCCACTCCGATCACCGAGATCAACATAATGATCCACAACGCGATCGTGATGGCGCGAACCGATTCGATGCGACGGTATAGGAGCCAGGTAACGACTGCGGTGGCGGCCAAGCCGATGAGATGCTCCGACCACCAGCCCAGGGCAGGGAAGAAGAAGGCCAGATACTCCACCATGCCGATGATACCGGTAGACATCAGCAAGGGAATCGCCAGCAGCATCGTCCAGATGAACAGGAACGGCATCAGCTTGCCGGTACGGTACTGGAAGGCTTCGCGCAGATAGACGTAGGTTCCGCCGGAGCCGGGCATGGCTGCGCCGAGTTCGGCCCAGACCAGACCATCGGCCATGGCCAGGATGGCGCCGGCGATCCAGCCGATGACAGCCTGTGGACCTCCCATCGCTGCAACCATGATGGGGATGGTGATGAATGGCCCGATACCGCACATCTGGGTCATGTTGATCGCGGTACCCGAGAACACGCCGATGGAGCGGTGGAGGGTGTTGTCGCGTGCGGGCGAGGGCGTGCGGGATTCTTGCATGTTGGCCTTTGCTGATGGTTTTGCCTGTCTTGCAGAAGCAGCTTCGGTTGCGATCTGGGTTACGTCACGGCTGATCGCGACTCTAGGGAATCTCCAAAAAACCCTTCCTACTCGTCATCCCAGCGGATGCTGGTATCCAGCGCCTTGACGCTTCAACGTGTTAGAGGCGCCAAGCCCCGGCGTTCGCCGAGGCGACGATGAAAACTGAGGTTCTTCGAGGCTCCCTGAAGTCGCTCCTGGAAGTTGGGGAGGTTGGGGTTTGGCGAGGGGATCCAACCCGTTACCACTGCCCGCGCACGCCGAACATGAACATGCGTTCGGAGAACGTCGAGTGGGCAGGCTGGTCGGGCCAGACGAGGTAGTAATGCTGGTATTCGTTGGTCAAGTTGGTGCCGTCGACGAATACCTCGGCGTATTTGCTGAATTTGTACGAGATCGACGCATCCAGGTATTTCTGTGGCGCTTCATACATTTCCATGCCGGTGATGCCGCCCACGCTGTCCATCACTGCACGCCGTGAACGGTAGTTGTAGGCAAGGCGTGCCTGGAAGTGGTCGTCCTGGTACCACAGGATGAAGTTGCCGGATTTGGTGGAGTTGTCCTGGAATGGGATCTCATGACCGGCCAGGTCCTTTTCGCCCGAGTTGCTCGGTGCGTACGTGGCGTTTATCTCCATGCCGGTCTTGGACAGGATTCCCGGCAGGAAAGTGAAACCCTGGCGGTAATCGAATTCCGCGCCGTGAATGCTGTTGCCGGTACCTTGCACGGGCTGGGTGATCACGATGCAATGATCCCGAACCACGCCGTCCTCGTCGGGCAACGTACAGTTGGTCACGCTGCCGTTCTTGATGAAGCTATCCACGTTGATGCGGAACAGCGCCAGGCTGAGCATGCTGGTGGGATTGATGTAGTACTCCAGCGATGCGCCATAGTTGGTGGAGCGCCACGGGTTCAAGTTCGGATTGCCCGTCGAAGTGCCGTCGGCGACGCGAAAGATCGGCCCCTGCGGCGTTTCCACCAGCGAATAGTTCAGCTGCAGGCCGCCACCCCAGGTGCTGAGGTCCAGCGGCATCATGTTCTTGGAATAGGCCAGTCGGAACTTCAGGCTATCGGTGATATCGAGCGAGAAGTTAGCCGAAGGCAGGACATCCTGGTACCTGCGTTTTGTCACAGAAGTGCCTACGTCGAGCGGTTCGTCGCCATAGGCCCCCGGGTCGCCGCTCAGGTGCTGAGTGACATCCAGGTTCGTGCGTATCAGGCGCACGCCCACGTTGCCGTTGTATGGCATATCCCAAAGGGTGCCGTTGAAGTCCCCTTGCAAATAGCCCGACAGCTCCTTCAGTTTCACGGCCCAGGTCGTGCCTGGCTCAGCCACTTGTATGGTGTCCGGGTAAAGCGACTTCCAGTAAGCAATAGGATTGATCAGAGCGGATGGATCGACCGCCCAGAAATTGATGCCTGAGCCAAGCAGGTTGTTGTACTGCTTCCAGTTGCCAGACAAAGGCGCTGCGGTATTGGGCATCGACAGTGCCGATTGGGGCCCCGCACGGAAGTAACCTTGATCGTTGCCCGCTGTGCAAGCGCCGCTGTTCAAAACTACGTCGGCGCCGACATAACGTACCAGGCACCCATTTGGATCGCTGGCACCCATGCCCGCATAGACGGGTGTTTCCAGTGTCCAACCGTTGTTGCTGGCATTGCGGACGCTGTTGCGCACGCCGAATTCGAGCTTGAACCCATCCTGGAAATCGAATTTTCCGTCGAAACGCAATGCATTCAGTGAGACTTTGCGATCGTAATCTCCGGAAGACTCCAGCGTTTTCATCGTCCAGGCATTCGGATTCGCAAAATCGGCGGCCAGTGAAGCTGGCATGTCGACTTTGATGTAGCGCCCGCCGAAATTCGCGATGATCGGAACGGTGTTCTGAGGAATACCATTGGCATTGAACACGCGGTTGCCACCCAGTTGTGCCGGATACACGAAGGTGCCCGGTGGCACGGCATCGTCAGGCACGCCATCTTTCAGCACATTGGGCCATAGAGCACCATCGGAGTCGGAAACATTGATATCGGTTTCCTGATTCGACTGGGTGGCCGTGTCATGAATACCGCGCACGCTCCCCGTGAAGGGGCCGCCATCGTCGTAATCCAGTTGCAGATTAAGGTTTCTGGCTACCGAGCTTTTCTGGATGATCGACGAGTATGACTCCATGTCGCCAGGCCACTTCTCGTACACCTGCGTAGTGTATATCTGCGAACCTTCCCAGCCTGGCTCCGGCGTGCCGTAAGAACCTAGGGCTGGGCTTCCGGTATTGCGCGACTGCAGCGGCACGTAGGTGGCGCCTTGCCAGTTGGTGGAGTTGAACTGGATACCGACGTTGCGATCGTACTGGCGCTGCTGCGAGTAGAAGTAATCGCTGGTCAGGCTGAAACCGCTGCCAAGATCCATCTGGAACGAGGCATTGCCGGATTTGCGTTTCCGCTGGGTGATGATGTCATTGAGGCCGATATCCTGGCTGCCCATGAACACACCGTTGGATTTCCCGTCGCCATTGACGTCTACGCTGCCGTCGGCGTTTTGCACAATCTTCGACGGGATAGGCGCACCGTTCCAAGGCGTCAGGAACCCGTTATAGCCGCCGGCGCTAGTCGCATTCTCGCCATTGAGCACGACACCGTACTGGTCCAGGCCCTCGGTTGCGTTCATCCGTCGGGTATTGGAGAAGTCGGCGGCGATCAACAGGCCCCAGTGACCGTTATCGTTATAGGAAATGAGGCCGTTGCCCTCGGGGCCCCAATGATTGGTCGTCGTCCCGCGCTCGCCATTGGCCGAATAGCTATAGGTGAATCCGCTGGGCAGATCCCAGGGGCGATAGGTATGCAGGTCGATGGCGCCACTGATGCCGCCATCGGTTTCGTTAGCGGTGGACGATTTGACCACGTCCACGCCATGAAACAGCGTAGACGGAAGCATGGTGAAATCCGGTTGCTGCGAATCGATCTGGTCGGCGGTGATGAACACTTCGCCGTTCAACATGGTGCCGACCTGGGGTAGGCCGCGCACGTCCACCGATGTGCCTACGCCCGCATCGCGATTGATCTGCACGCCGGTAACGCGCTGCAGCGAGTCGGTGATCGTAGTGTCGGGCAGGGCGCCGATATTTTCCGCGGTGATGCTGTCCTGAATGTTCGGAGCATCGCGTTTCAGATCGATGGCCCGCATCTGCGAAGCGCGCACGCCTGAGACATTCACTACCGATAGATTGACCGCGCTCTTTGCCGCGTCGCTATCGCCGGACTTGGTGTCGGTCTTCTTGGCGTCGGTTTTTTGGGTGCCCGGCGGCAGCGTCGTTTGCGTCGGACTGGCTTGCGCAGCCTGGGGATCGATGGGTGCCGAAGCTACAGCCGACGTCGACACGACGGCGAACAGCGACACGGTGATAGCAATAGACAATGGATGCTTGCGAAGTACGGTGGACATGGGTTCAAAACCTCGGTGGCGTTGCCTGTCGAACCTCAACTGCTCCCTGGTATTCCAAAACGGGTACGGCGTGGCTTTGCTTATCGGTAAGCACGCCGTCGTGATGCAATTTCTCGATGTCTCCGGCCTTGGCTTGACCAAGACCGCTTACTTTGGTGTTACCTCACGGGACATTTGTCCCGCTTGCTGCTATTTCGAAAGCGTTATTCGCTGCAACGCCCACTGTCCATCGCGCGGATCGCCGGTGGCGAAGATGCACAGGTCGCCAGCACCGGTCCTCGCCGGCACGGCCATCGGTGCTTCGAGACGTGTTTGCCCCTTCGACCGCGCCGCGCTGTCCAGCGTCAAGCGAGCGAGCAAGGGCCCGGTACAGGATTCGGCATGAATCTCGAATTCGCCGGCGGCGCCGGTAATGGGGCGCACTATGGCGTCCTTGGCCTCGTCGCCGAAACGCCATGCCATGCGCTCGACTGTTATTGCTACGTGCTCGATGCCGTCCAGCGGTGCATGTAGCCATAGCCAGCATGCATTGCCGATATCCACGGAATAGCGCGGCCTTGGTCCTTCTGGTTGCTTGGCGCCTTCCAGGCGCGAGCCCGGCTGATGAGAGCAAGTCGCCAGCGCGCTGCTATCGCGGCCCAATGCGGCAGCTTCGTTCAGCGATTGCGTACGCGGCGCGGAAAGCTCGAAACCGTCCGGCGCGAACGTTGCTGCACGCAGCATGGTGTTGCCCGGCAATATGAGTGGCGTAGTGTAAGCCGTAGATTGTTGACTGGGCTCGGAACCGTCCGTCGTGTAGCGAATCGCCCCAAATCCGATCTGATTGGAAAGCTCGACCCGGAATGCGTCATGAGCGTCGGGGGTGACTTCAAAAATGGGGGCGAACGCAGTGTCGGCATAGTCGATGCCGAGCGCGCGATATCGCGCTAGTTGGGCCGGCATGCGCTGCAGGAAACCGTTCCAGTCGTGCGTGGCCGACGGCGACCAGCCAAGCTCCGCCAGGGCTGCGATGCGGGGAAATACCGCGTGCCGGTCGTGTGCGAAGGTGGTCATCTGCTCGGTCCAGAGGCCTGCCTGCACGCCGATGATTCGCCGGGCTTCAGTGGCGCTCGCACCGGCCGGGATAACGACAGTATCGTAGGCCTGCTTTAACGTCGCGGCAGGCGGTGGACCGGGCCACTCATCCGGCAGGTCGGACTGATAGTGATCGAAATACAACGACTCTTGCGGTGTCATGACCACGTCGTGGCCTTGTTGGATCGCAGTGAGCGCCACCCGTTCGTTGTCGTCGCCATGCCATGACATCACTACTTCCGAGGTGGGAAGCGTTGCGCCGGCGACCAGTTCGTCATCCCATCCCACCGGGCGGCGTCCATGTTCGATGAGATGTGTGGCGACCTGATTGGTAAACCAACTCTGTAACTGATCCATGTTCGTCAGGCCCAGCTCGTGCATTTGGGCGCGCACCTCGGAGGAGGCGTTCCATTGCTGCTTATCGGCCTCGTCGCCGCCAATCGAAATGTATCGCGAGGGAAATAAGCGCATGACCTCATCCAGCACGTCATCGACGAACTGCAAGGTTTTCCGGTCGGGTTTAAGCAACCACGGACTGACACCCCAATCAGTCCACACTGGCGGACGCTTGCCCGTTACGCCCAGCCACGGATACGCGGCCACGGCCGCTTGGGAATGCCCGGGAAGATCGATTTCCGGTACAACGTCGACATAACGCTCGGCGGCATAACGTACGATCTCGTGGATCTGCGCTTCTGTATAAAAGCCGCAATAAGGCTTGTCGGGAGAGCCGGTCAATTCGC
>NZ_DATCRY010000136.1:0-6204 GCF_036568765.1 Dyella sp.
CTCCTTGAGTGGCGGTCTACCTGGAGTATGCGTTGTGGGTGTGATTGGGGGGTGATGTTGGAGCGCCTTGGTTTTGACTGCTCGCTTACGCATCGCGGGTGCCCCCTCACCCCCACCCTCTCCCCCGGCGAAGCCAGGGGAGAGGGTGCCTGACTGGAGCAAGTCTCAGTACTTTGCACTTGCGTAACTTGCTCCCTCTCCCCCTGGCTTCGCCGGGGGAGAGGGTGGGGGTGAGGGGGCCGCGAGCGCAGCGAGCATCAAGCCTTGCGTCTGAAATCCGCCTGCGCCCGCTCGACCGCCCCACGCACACCGCAACCGTCGAGATGATCGTTGACCATCCCCACCGCTTGCATGAACGCATACATCGTCGTCGGTCCGACAAAGGTCCAGCCACGCTTCTTCAGCGCCTTGGACAAGGCAACCGACTCGGCACTGGTCGTATGGGCACGATAGTGCGCCAGATCGACCCGGTTCGCGTGACGTACGGGTGCAAACGACCATAACCAATCGGTCAGCGAACCGGCTTCGTCCAGCAACGCGCTCGCACGACGCGCATTATTAATCGCCGAAACGATCTTGGCGCGGTTGCGCACGATGTTCGCGTCGCCCAGCAGGCGTTCGATGTCCTTGTCGCCAAAGCGCGCCACACGATCGATCTCGAAGCGGTGGAATGCTTTGCGGAAGCTCTCGCGCTTGTTGAGGATGGTCTGCCAGGAAAGCCCGGACTGAAAGCCTTCCAGGCAGATCTTCTCGAACAGCAGCCGGTCGTCGCGCACCGGCCAGCCCCATTCCCGATCATGGTACTCGGGCATCGACGGATACCAGAAGCAACGCGCCGAGCCATCCGGCCCGGCGACCAGGCCGTTTTCCAAGGGCATGCGAACAACTCGTGTCAGGCGCCCCGCGGGCGCGTCAGAACACGTGTTTTAGCACGATGAACAAGGTGCCCGCGAGCAGGATCGATGCCGGCAGGGTGAGCACCCAGGCCATCAACAGGTTCCGCACCGTGGACCATTGCAGGCCCGAACCGTTGGCAGTCATCGTGCCTGCCACACCCGAGGTCAGCACGTGGGTCGTACTGACGGGCAGGTGGTACAGGTCGGCGACCTGAATCAGGCTCGCCGCCACCAGCTCGGCTGACGCTCCCTGCGCATAGGTGAGATGCTCCTTGCCGATTTTCTCGCCCACCGTCACCACGATGCGCTTCCAGCCGACCATGGTACCCAGGCCCAACGCCAGCGCGACGGCGACTTTCACCCAGGCGGGAATGAATTGGGTCGCCTTGGTGGCGAGACCGCGCCAGGTGGTCAACGTCTTGGTTTGTTCCGGCGTGAGATCCGTCCTGGCCAGCACCAGTGGCATGGCGGTATTGGCCAGATAGATATCGTTGCGGACGTTACCCATTTGCTCCTGCGGCACCGACTTCAGCGAAGGGCGGTCGCCCACTTGCTGGTCGATCTGCGCAACCAGAGTTGCCAATGCCGGCACCGTGCCCGCCTGTAATGTTTTCTGCTGGACGGCTACGGTGACCGCTTCGCGCGGATCGCCGCCGACGGTCACGGCACCGCCGATCTGACCAAGCACGCGGCTGGCCTCGACGGATACTTCGTGGAAAGTCTTCACTTCACCGCCGCTGACCGCACCGTTCAATGCATACGCAGTAGGCACCGTGCCGATCAGGATCAGCATGATCAGGCCCATGCCTTTCTGGCCGTCATTGGAACCATGGCCGTAGCTCACGCCGGTGCAGGTCAGTATCAGCAGCAGGCGGATCGGCCACGGCGGCGGCTTGTTGCCTTCCGGCGCGCGGTACAGTGCGGGAATCTTCACCAGCGCCTTGAGCAAGTACATCAGCAGGCCGGCAAGCAGGAAACCGGCGATCGGCGAGAACACCAGACCCTTGAACACACCTGCCGCAGCGCTCCAGTCCACGCCGCTGGTGCCGGACGTTACCGCTGTCAGCTGATTGGCCAGACCCACGCCGATGATCGAGCCGATCAGGGTATGGGAGGACGAATTGGGCAGCCCGAAATACCAGGTACCGAGATTCCACAGGATCGCGGCGATCAGCAGCGCGAACACCATGGCGAAGCCGGCGTTGCTGCCGACCTGCAGGATCAGCTCCACCGGCAGCAGCGAAACCACGGTGAAGGCGACCGCACCGGTGGATGTCAGTACGCCAAGGAAATTGAACACGCCCGACCAGATCACCGCCAGATTGGCCGGCATCGAGTGCGTATAGATCACGGTGGCTACCGCGTTGGCGGTGTCGTGGAAGCCGTTGACGAACTCGAAACCCAACGCGATCAGCAAGGCGATACCAAGCAGGATGAATGGGCCCGTGGAGTGCGTCCGGACGATCGCCAGATCGTCGATCAGATGGGAGCCGGCATAGATGGCTCCGATCAAAAGAACCACACCGAAAACGACTGCGAAAATCCACCCCGAACCGCGAGCTGGAGTATGAACGGCTGTAACTGCGGCTTCGGTCTGCATGGACATGCCCTCGTGTGTCAGCCCGAGGGAAGCTAAGCAGCGAGCAAGACAGCAGCGTGACAGCCATGCGGCGATCGCCCTCCGTCTCATCGATTGAGACGGCCAGCGGCTCTACTGCCTGGTCACTGCCATCGCGAGTCTGTCCCATGCCTGCCCTGCCGCAACGTTACGACACCGCCGACGAGGCGATCCTGCGCGAACCCGGCGACGGGCGCAGCCTGGCCCAGCGCCTGGGCAGGCGCTATGCCTCGCGGATCACCGGCAGCTTCCTGATACCCGGCCGCGACGGCCGCTATACCCCTTTGCCCGAGGATCTGCCGCCCACCCTGGCTTCCGCCCTGCGGGCACGCGGAATCGATCGCCTCTACAGTCACCAGGCCGAGGCGTGGCAGGCGACACAAGCGCACCGCCACGTGGCGATAGCAACGCCCACGGCTTCCGGCAAATCGCTCTGCTACACCTTGCCGGTGCTCACCGCCGCGATGCAGGACCGGGCCAAAGCACTGTACCTGTTTCCCACTAAAGCACTCGCGCAAGACCAGGTAGCCGAGTTGCTGGAGATCAATCAGGCCGGCGAACTGGGCGTAAAAGCCTTCACCTTCGACGGCGATACCCCAGGCGACGCGCGCCAGGCGATTCGGCTGCATGGCGATATCGTGGTCAGCAACCCGGACATGCTGCACCAGGCGATTCTGCCGCATCACACCAAGTGGGCGCAGTTCTTCGAAAACCTGCGCTATGTGGTGATCGATGAAGTGCACACGTACCGCGGCGTGTTCGGATCGCACGTGGCCAATGTGTTGCGCCGACTGAAGCGCGTGTGCGCGTTCTATGGCGTCACGCCGCAATTCATCCTCTGCTCGGCGACGATCGGCAACCCGCGCGAACACGCCGAAGCGCTGATCGAAGACCGCGTCGAGGCGATCCTCGAAAGCGGCGCGCCGTCGGGCGACCGGCAGGTGCTGCTGTGGAACCCGCCGGTGGTGAATCCCGATCTCGGCCTGCGGGCTTCGGCGCGCTCGCAGACGAACCGTATCGCGCGCCTGGCAATCAAATCCGGCTTGAAGACCTTGGTGTTCGCGCAAAGCCGCACCATGGTCGAGGTGCTTACCAAGTACCTGAAAGATGTCTTCGACCATGACCCACGCAAGCCGCCGCGCATTCGCGCCTATCGTGGCGGCTATCTGCCGAAGGAGCGGCGCGCCGCCGAACGCGAGATGCGTGCCGGCAATGTCGACGGCATCGTCAGTACGTCCGCGCTGGAGCTGGGTGTGGATATCGGCAGCCTCGATGTGGTGGTGCTCAACGGTTACCCCGGCTCGGTAGCCGGTACGTGGCAACGCTTCGGCCGCGCTGGGCGGCGCCAGCAAACCGCGCTCGGCGTGCTGGTAGCAAGCAGCGACCCGCTGGATCAGTACCTGGTACGTCATCCGGAATTCTTCCAGGCCGCACCGCCGGAACATGCGCGCATTCATCCGGACCAGCCGTTGATCCTGCTCGACCACATCCGCTGTGCCGCCTTCGAACTGCCATTCACCGCGAACGAAATCTTCGGCCAGGAAGCGGCCGGTCCCTGGCTGGATGTCTTGACGGAAGACGGTGTGCTGCATCGCGAAGGCGAACGTTGGGAGTGGATCGCCGATAGCTATCCGGCCAATGCCGTTTCCTTGCGCTCGGTGGCCGACGGTAATTTCGTCGTGGTCGATCGCACAGGCGGCCGGCAGACCATCCTGGCCGAAGTCGATTTCAGCGCGGCGGCGGTGACGTTGTACGAAGGCGCCATCCACATGATCCAGTCCGTGCCATTCCAGGTAGAGAAGCTCGACTGGGATGGCCGCAAGGCCTATGTCACCCGCACGCATGTCGACTACTACACCGATGCCATCGACTACACCAAGCTCAAGGTGCTCGATGCATTCGACCAGGCCCCGGCGGGCCGCGGCCAGGCGCATCATGGCGAAGTGCACGTCGTGCGCCGCGTTGCCGGCTACAAGAAGATCCGCTACTACACGCACGAAAATATCGGCTACGGCCCAGTGAATCTGCCTGACCAGGAACTGCATACCACCGCAGTCTGGTGGCAGCTGGCGCAACGCGAACTCGAGCAGGCTTTCGATGGCCGCCAGGATGCGCTGGATGGCTTTCTCGGTGCGGCGTATGCCTTGCATATCGTCGCCACCGTGGCCGTGATGGCTGAAGCACGCGATCTGCAGAAAGCCGTTGGAAGCGGCGACGGTGCATGGTTCGTCAGCGCCGATACTCTCGGACGCGGGCAGATTCGCGGTAGCGATGGACAACCGACCGTCCTCGCGCCGGATGCGCCGTTTACACCGACGGTCTATCTCTACGATGCTTTTCCCGGTGGCGTCGGCCTGAGCGCGCCGTTGTTCGAGCGGCGCGAAGATCTGATCGCGCAGGCGCGCAGCCTGATCGAGCGCTGCGATTGCCATCAGGGTTGTCCCGCTTGCGTGGGGCCGGTGCTGGCGAGCGACGAAGCTTCCGAACGCTCACCGAAAGCCTTCGCGCTGCGCGTGCTGTCGCTGATGGGCGCGCTGTGAGCGACCTGCTGGGCAAGCTGCGCGGTTTGCGCAGCCAGGCGGGCGTAGCCGCTGCACCTGCCCGCAAAGCGGTGCCAGCGGATCTGCGCCGTCTGCTGTCGACGCGCCAGCGACACGGCGGCACGTTACCGAGCGCGCAAGATCGCCATGTGCCCGGTCTGGAGATCGCGCCGGGCCTGTGCCTGGTCGAAACTCTCTATGAGTGGCCAGCACCGCCTGCTGTGCTCGATGTGCGTTTCGCGAAAATCGATGCCCCTATCGCACGCGAGCGGCTGTTGCACTTCGATACCGAAACCACCGGCCTGGCTGGCGGTACCGGCACGCGTGCTTTCATGATCGGCGCGGCCGACTGGGTCGGTACACGGCTGCGCCTGCGCCAACTGACCATCACCAGCCTCTCGGCAGAGAGCGCCATGCTGAGGCACTTCGCCGGTTGGCTCGATACGGAAACGGTGCTGGTCAGCTACAACGGCAAGTGCTACGACGCCCCGCTGTTAGCAACGCGCTATCGCCTTGCGCGGTTGGCGAATCCGCTTGCCGGCTTGTTGCATGTGGATCTGGTGCATCCGGTGCGTCGGCGTTGGAAAGGCGCCTGGGAGAACTGCCGGCTTGCCACGACCGAGCGACAATTGCTCGGCGTCGTGCGAGAAGACGATCTGCCTGGCGCCGAAGCGCCTGCGGCGTGGCTGTCGTATTTGCGTGGCGGTCCGGCGACAAACTTGCGTCGGGTGGGCGAGCACAATGCGCAGGACTTGAAGAGTCTGGCCGGCGTGCTGCGGTATATGGAGGGTATGGGCTCCGTTGGCCCCCTCACCCCAGCCCTCTCCCCCGGCGAAGCCGAGGGAGAGGGTGCACACGGAGGCAAACCTCAGTACTTCGCACTTGCGTGACCCGCACCCTCTCCCCTGGCTCTGCCGGGGAGAGGGTGCACACGGAGGCAAGCCTCAGTACTTCGCACTTACGTAACCCGCTCCCTCTCCCCTGGCTCTGCCGGGGGAGAGGGTGCACACGGAGGCAAGCCTCAGTACTTCGCACTTGCGTAACCCGCTCCCTCTCCCCTGGCTCTGCCGGGGAGAGGGTGCACACGGAGGCAAGCCTCAGTACTTCGCACTTACGTAACCCGCTCCCTCTCCCCTGGCTCTGTGTATGG
>NZ_DATCRY010000137.1:0-9247 GCF_036568765.1 Dyella sp.
GCAACAACCAGCGCAGCGCGCCGGCACCGGCCGATAGCAGCTTCGATGATGACGATATTCCGTTCTGATTGCATCACTTCACATATTTGCGAGTTTGACCAAAAGGCCATGATTTTCATGGCCTTTTTTAATGGCGAGGTCGACGAGCCTCGCCTCCATTGCTTGATTTCACCGGGGAAATAAGCGCAGCTGCGCTTGCCGTCATTCGTTGGAATAAAACGGATGCCGACACGGTTATATGGATTGCGCCTCGCATCGCCGGCGCTGAGTCCATTCAACGAGGTCCCTACACTCATGCCGGTCCCCGCAGGTATCCCCGCACGCTACACACGCACTGCCAAAGTTCTACATTGGCTGGTGGCTCTGTTCATACTGACCAACTTTGTCATCGGTCTACGTATGGAGCATTTCCCTGGTTACGCTCATACATCGCTAGAATGGAATGGCATCTTGTTCTGGCATGGCTCGATCGGTGCTTTGGTGCTCTGGTTGGCCGTTGCGCGGATTATCTGGCGTACGGGCCATCGGCCGCCGCCGCTGCCCGCCAATATCCCGGTTTGGCAAATAGGGATGGCACACGGCGTCCATGGGCTGCTTTATCTGGCCATGCTGGCGCTACCGCTTTCGGGATACGCCCATCGCGTGGCGGGAAATCATGCCGTCAGTTTTTTCAGCCTGTGGAATTGGCCCAACCTTTTCGCCCCCAATGAGTCGCTGCGCGTTCTGTTTGGGACAGTCCATATCAGTCTCGCTCTGGGACTCGGCGGCCTTCTCGTCCTTCATCTCGGCGCAGTACTAAAGCACCTGATTATCGACCGCGACGGCGTGGCCAAGAGGATGCTGTGATCGAGCTGCAAACGGACATCGGCAGCCGCTACTCCGGCTATTGATCTTTGTAGCTAAGAGTTAGGTCGACGATCGAGCGACACCGCGATTCCGGCTTGGCGATAGCTTTCTAAGGAGGCTGAATTCATGGCGTCTGGGCTATAAGCACTGAACTTCTTTAACGCATCGGGCGGTTGACGTATTCGCATCGCGCGTTGCCTGCCTCAGTCATAACTGGAAGGAGTCCCCCATGATCACGATGAAGTCACTTGGTCTTGCCGATGCAGGTCTCGTTATCCAGGCAGGCATCGATCACGCCAACAAGATCGGCTCGCCCAGCACGATCGCTGTGGTGGATGCGGGCGGGACAGTCATAGCGCAAGCCAGGATGGATGGAGCTTCGCTATCGAGCGTCGTACTAGCGTACGACAAGGCGTACACCAGTCTTTCGTGCCGGCTAGCCACAAGCGAGATCACCAAGATCGCGCAGCCGGGTGGCGATTTCTACGGTATCGCCAACGGCCTGGGAGGTCGCGCCATCATTTTTCCGGGTGGCATCCCAATCAGGGTGGGCGGTCAGGTGATTGGCGCCGTGGGTGCGAGCGGAGGCAATGGCGCACAGGACGAAGAAGTGGCGCGTGCTGCCGCGGCTGGCTTTTTCTGCTGAGCGATTCCACAGGAGACGGTAATGGCCACAGCAATGATTACCGGCGCGGGCATTATCGAAGGTGGCGCTATCGTCGACATCCCCGGCGAAAACATGCGTCGGCAGTTCGAGGTCAATGTGATCGGCCCCGTTCTGCTGACGCAAGGCATCGCCAGGAATATGATCAGGCGACGGACCGGCAAGATCGTCTTCATGTCGTCCGTTGTCGGAATTCTGTTCGGGCCCTTTCGTCGGCATCTGGCGCGTCAAAGCACGTGCTTGAAGCGATTGCGGAAACTATGAGCATGGAGCTGCAGGAGTTCGGTATCCAGGTCGCAGTCATCAATCCCGGGCCGTATCTTACAGGCTTCAACGATGCTGGATTCCTGGCGCCGACTGATTGGAATGACGATCCGTCCACACGTGTATTCGATTACACGAAGCTCTCGTTTCCCTTCGAGCAGTTCGATCCATCGTTGGCGCTCAAGAGCATCGCGGACATATAGCAGGCGATTCTGCGCTCTTCCGGAATGTGGTGACTCCGGAGCTCACTGACGGTGTACGTGAGCAGTCTTTGCAGGTTTGGACACGCAAGGCGACGGACGGTCCGGGTACACGATCCGTACTGGTTCAGAAGTCCTACGACATGAAGCCGGAGACAAGGGCGTGAAGCTAAGGATGACGAACGGTAGAAACGTATGTTCCAGTTTTTACCAATGAAAGTATTATCGTATTTGGGGAAATACGCCCGCAGTGGGCGCTTCTATCGGTGCGGGGTGACATCCCCACTTTCAGCTGCCTTGGTTCGGGAATGCCAAGCGGTAATTCTGCAGATCCTCTTGGAAGGCATTGCATTTAGCCAATTGCTTCCGGAGTTCTTGCCGGGGAAGACTGTAGTCAAATGATGCTGTCCAGCGCTGGATACGGGTAAGGGAAGCCACAATGGGCGCGGTATCGTGGTTGTGGCTAAGTGCTTTGAGGGGCAGGAGGTAGTCTTCGCGGTATACGGTTGGAACGATGATTCGGCATAGCCCCGCTTCGCTAAGTACGCAATTCATGGCCAGCCGCGCGGTACGCCCGTTTCCATCCAGGAAGGGATGGACCTCCGTGATGACGAACATGGTCATGATCGCTCTGGCGAGCGGTTCGCGAAGGCCTATAATGCGATCGAACCCTTCCCTCAGCGTTCCCGGCACGAGTTCGGGTGCCACAAAGAAAGTATTGCCTGCTTGATTGGCTCGGTCTTTCCATTCGCCAGGCTTTTTGTCCGCCCTGCTTTTCATGACGATGGCGTTCATGTCGCGTAGCCATGTGAGAAATTGTTCGGCGTTCTGCGGCGGCTGGTCACGCCAAGGTGAATGGATGGCTGCATAGAAGGTTCCCAGGATGTCGTGGGAATCTTCGCTGCGATGTTCGATGATCTTTCCGTGGAAAAGAATGTCTTCGGCTTCGCCAACAGTGAAGGTGGTTCCTTCAATGTAGTTGGAGAAGTAGCTCTCATAAAAGGCGAAGTTCTCTCTCGCGTCGCCTGCGGGGGCTGGGTCTGGCAGCCTGTTTAGTGTTGCTTCGTTGAGTTTGGCGAAGAGCGCGTCTAACAAAACCAATCTATCCGGGTCATAGGGACGCCCGGCCGCGCGCGCGATTGCCTGACGCGCCGTCAGCTTGTTGGTTTCGTGCGTTCCCAGCAGAGCTCCTATGACGCTATCGAGGCGCTTGAATGCCGCATTCATATCCAAGCGTGTTGCCAGCTCTCTCGCATGGTCACGCAGTTGATTCAGTCGATGCTCACCGCCGACCATCAGGAGACGGTCTAACTTGGATTCCAGTTCGGCCTGCGACAGAGTGCGCTCGGCCATTCCACGGCCTCGGCTAAAATTTTCCAGATACCGTCGCGGGTCGCTGGACATGTACAACTCACCGAGACGGGTATCCGGGCAGCTGCCTTCCCGTTGCCGTTCCGGGCCGGGAATGACCTCTACGAGCAGGCCAGGTAACTGCAGCGTCTGCCTTGTCTTGCCTCGCGTGACGAAGACACGCCCGTCTTGCGGCTTGCCATCAAAGGCTGACCGATACGAGATCACCCCACCGGGGAGCAGATAGCCCACGATGGCTCGCCAATGGCGTAGAACCACGGCCTCAGGCGAGCTCTTCAGGTTCGAGGTGTAAATGCCTCGATACAGACGCCTCAACTGCTCTTGGGCAGCTAGCCTGGTAATCCGGCGGTTTGCGGTGCTATCGGCCTTGGGCGCGAGCACCAGCTCAGGCAAATTGTCCGTAATTTGGGGCATTGTCTGCTCCCGAGTGGCCGAATCGTCCATAGCATAGCGAATACTTGGCTTTTTTGTCCGTTAGATGCTGAATACTCCTATATTATGAACATGGGCTAGTTGTCCGTATCTTAGGGTTTTGTCTGCCCTTACATGGCCAAATTGTCCGTAAAATAGTGAATACTTTGCCATTCTGTCCGTAACATGCCGATTACCTGGTTGCCTGAGGGCCGCGCTGCGGGGGTGATGCGGGTAGCTTTGTGTTGGCAGGATCCCCGGCCATGGTTCGCCAGACAACGAAGCGTCGCCGACAGCGGGCACCTACGCTGGGCTCCGATCTTTATCGTTCGGAGCTCTTATGGTGACTTTTGCGGTCGTGGGTGCTTTGGCTGCGGCGGTGGCGACGCATGTGCGCACGGATACGATCGACCTACAGCTCCCGGCTGCTCCGGGGCAGCATGTTGCCTTGCATTGCGTAGCCCCAGAGCATCCCTCGGGTGAGGTTGTGCTGTTCGTACATGGGGCGACATTCCCAACCAGGCTGGCCTTCGGGTTCGAATTCCGTCCGGGCGACTCCTGGATGCATTTCATGGCTGCCAAAGGTTTTCTGGCTTGCGGGCTGGATTTCCTGGGGTACGGCGGATCCAGCCGCCCGTCCGCCATGCTGGGCGCGGCCGATGCGGCGCCACCCTTCGAACGGGCCGGGCCAGCAGCGGACGAGATTGCCCTGGCGGTCGACTATCTGCGTGGGCAACGCGGTGCTCGTGCTATCCATCTGGTGGCGCATTCATGGGGAACGATCCCGGCAGCGCGATATGCCGCGCTGCATGGCGGGCAACTGCGCTCATTGACGCTGTTCGGTCCTATCGTCCCTGTGCCTTCGGCCAAGGCGGAACCGCCGGTGCGTGATGCCTGGTTTGGGCTCACTGCGCAGCAGCGGCTGGAACAACTTCGTTTCAAGAACGTTCTGCCTTCGGGCAAAGTGCTGCTCGAGCCCGCAGTAGAGCAACATTGGGCGGGCAAGTTCGCGGTATCGGCGCCTCACGTGCAAGGCGATGAGCCAGATGATTTGCGCATTCCCAACGGGCCGAATGCCGACATTGCCGCTGCCATGGCTGGCCAGTATCCCTATGCGCCTGACGACATCAAGGTGCCTGTCTTCGTGGTGTACGGAAACTACGATGTGGTTGTCGATGATGAGGGCGCAACCAAGTTCCTTGCTCGCTTCACAGCCAGCCCGCTGAAGTGGCAACTACGCATCGACGACGGTACGCATGTGATGCATCTGGAGCGTCAGCGTCACTCGCTGTACGAGAGTGTCGCAGCCTTTATTCGCGCCGCCGAAGCGGTGTCGCCATGAACGCCCGCAGTGTGCCAATCGGTGAGAAGCAAGCGGAACGCTCTCTGTTTGTGGTTGCATTCGAGGTCATGCCAGCACCGGGTTGCATGGCGGACTACTTGCATACCGCCACCGTGCTCCGTTCGACACTGGTGACAATGGAGGGCTTCTTGGCAAACGAACGCTTTGCGAGTCGATCTCGCCGCGACACCTTCCTGTCGTTGTCGCTATGGGACGACGAGAAAGCGTTGATCCGCTGGCGGGTGAACGGCCCTCATCATGCTGCGCAGGAAGCCGGGCGACAGCGCGTGTTTGCCGACTACCGATTGCGCGTCGGTGAGGCGACGCAAGTCACGGGGCCGTTTGCGGATCGTTCGGTGGGCTGGATGCGCCGCGATATCACCGCAGTCGGATCGGCGAAGTGGCTGAGCATCGTCGACGCGATGCTGCCATCGACATCGCCGCACTGGCGCGAGGTGGAAGCCGCACTGTCGGCGCAGTCGGGCTTGGTCAGCCGCGAGTTCTACGATCATCTACAGACATCTGGCCGGGTGGCGATCGTCTGCGGTTGGAACGATGAGCGGGATGCGCTCCGCTTTGCCGAGGCACCGTGCTGGAATGGGGTGCCGGAGCTGCAGATGTTCACCGTCAGGGTGATCCGGGATTACGGTATGGTGGATCGTCACGAAGCACCGCAGTTCTATCGATAGTCAGGAGGCCAAGGCCATGACCGAGCACAGAGCAGCCACGTCAGCGGACGATCCGGAGACCCGGCTGGCCTGGGTGGCGTCGGCGATCGCCGAGCCGGCGCGCAGCCGCATGCTTTGCAGTCTGCTCGATGGCCACGCGCGTACGGCGACCGAGCTGGCGGCCGTGGCCGGTGTCGGTGCGCCGACGGCCAGCGCGCACCTGCAGCGAATGAAGGAGCGCGGCCTGCTGCGCCTGTTCGAGCAGGGGCGGCATCGCTATTACCAATTGGCGGGAACGGAAGTCGCCCAGGCGCTGGAAGCCTTGCTGGTGGTCGCGGCGCCTGCGCAACCTTTCACGCCGTCCACGCCGCCTTCGTTGCGCCTGGCGCGGACTTGCTATGACCATCTCGCTGGCGAGCTGGGTGTGGCTTGGCATGATCGGCTGGTCGCGTTGGGCTGGCTGGGCGTTACCGCGAATGGTGCCGACTATTTGCTGACCTTTACCGGAAAAGAAGCGCTGCTGGCGCAGGGCATGGCGGAAGAGCATTCGCATCGACGCCGTTACGCCTATCCCTGCATGGATTGGAGCATGCGCCGCCCGCATCTGGGTGGCGCGCTCGGCGCCGCGCTGCTGGAACTTTGCCTTCGTCGCGGCTGGCTGCGACGGCAACTGGATAGCCGGGCATTGATCCTGACGCCGAAGGGCAAGCGGGATTTCGAGGCGATTTTTGGCATGGGTGCCAGAAAGATCGAAGCGCCGCAGCCGCAAGGCCGCGTTGTAGCTGACAACATGGTGCGGGCGTTGAACTAGTCTCTTAAGGCAGCCGATCTGAGCCGGATGACGAATGGAATCGCAAGCAGCGCCACTGCGGAAATCGCTGTTGCCAGATAGCCGATACTTCCCAGGCCCCAGTGCGGAATAACCGCGCCGCCGATGATCGCGCCAAGTCCGATGCCGGCGTTGGCTGCCGAAACATTGAGCGTGCCTGCTAACGCCTGGGCATGCGACGCCGCACGCATGACGCGCACCTGACAGATCGGAAACAGAGCGGTATAGGCGACGCCCCAGATCACGAACGGTATATCGAACCAGCCTTGGGCTTTTGCCAGGGCGATGCTTGCGGCCATGCCGATACCCAGGAGTATCAAGAACGCCGCTGTCGCGCCCATGGGATGGCGATCCACGGCATGACCGCCGAGCCAGTTGCCGGCAAGTCCGATCGCACCGAAGCCCATCAGCCACCAACCTACGTGGGCTGGCGCAATACCCACGACGTTTTCCAGTGTGTCGGCCAAGTAGGTGTAAGCAGTGAACATCGCGGTGAAAACGAGTACTGACAGCGCGACATGGGCGATAAAGTGCGGATCCTTAAGGATCTGTGCCTGCTCGCCGATCAGCATGCGTTGTGGGCGCTCCAATGTCGGCATGAACGCAGCCATCGATATCGCCATCGTCAGCGACAGGCCGGCCAGCAAAGCGAACGCGATGCGCCATCCAAACGCATGCGCGGCCAGCGTACCCAGCGGAATGCCGAATAGAAGCGCGGCCGAGATTCCCAGATAGACTTTCGATACCGCGCGCCCCGCGCGTTGCGGCCCGGCAAGCTGCCCGGCTGTCTCGCTGGCGGTGCCCCAGAACACGGGAAGCAGCAGGGCAGGGAGGAATCGCGCCAAGGCCAGCACGCCCAGATTCGGAGCGATGGCCGCAAGCGCGTTCGCTACTGCGAAGACCAGCAGGATGACGACGAACAGACGCTTGCGTTCGATGTGCGAGAGCAATCCTGTCAGCACTGGGCCGAATAACATCACCGTAAATGCGAAGAGTGTTACGAGCTGCCCCGCGGCGGAAATGGAGATGTCCAGGTCGTGCGCCAGCGGAGGTAGGAGCCCGACAATCAGGAACTCGGTGGTCACGATGACGAAGGCGGCTATGGCCAGGATGGCGATCGAGGCGGCGCCGCGCCGTGCCGACAGGGCGGGGGATGCCGGAGAAGCAGATGGCATGAGCTATTCAAGGAATTTGGGGTCCCCAGCTTATTGGAGATTATGGATCGCAATTTGGGTATTTTTTCCAGCTACTATGGAAAAATAATCCACAATCATGGGTTTCCTCATGAACCCCTCAGAACGACTGAAAGGCCTTGAAGCCTTTGTCTTTACCGCAGACGCCGGCAGCTTCACCGCGGCAGCCGAACGGCTGAACCTGACTAACTCTGCGGTTGGCAAAAGCGTGGCGCGTCTGGAGGCACGATTGGGCGTCCGGTTATTCGAGCGCTCCACGCGAACACTCGCGTTGACCGATGCCGGCGCGGCGTTCTATCGCACCTGCGTTCGCGTTCTGGCCGATCTGGAAGAAGCTGAATCGGTGCTGGCGGCGCAACGGTTGGAGCCGTCCGGTCATTTGCGCCTGGACTTGCCCGCTGCGTTCGGGCGCATGAAGGTGTTGCCGATACTGTTGCCGTTCTTTGAGCAGCATCCCAGCCTGTGCCCGCATGTCTCATTTACCGATCGCTTTGTGAATATCGTGGATGAAGGCATTGACATAGCGGTCCGTATTGGCGGCGGCAATATCTGGCCATCAGCCTTGGGACATCGATACCTAGGTAATGAGCGGCTGAGCTTTTGTGCTTCACCTGGATATCTCCGGCGGCGTGGAACGCCGTTGTCGGCTGCCACGTTGGAATTGCACGATGCAGTCGTTTATGGCCGCGCCGACGGCGGCACGACGCCTTGGTCGATTGCCCAGCAAGCTGGCCCGCCCGAGCAGCGAACGGTGGAGGCAAAGATGGCTCTCGGCAATGGTGAAGCAGTGGTCAGTGCGGTCAAGGCTGGCTGTGGTATCGCACAGTTGGCAACCTGGTTGGTGAGAGACGAACTGGAAGCGGGCACGATAGTGAAGATTCTTCCGCAGTTGGAAGTGGTAGGCCTGCCGCTCAATTTGGTATGGCAGCGTAATCGTCAGTTATCGCCGAAAGTCGATTCGATTCTCAAATTGCTGGCAGCTTCGCTGCGCATAGATTGATCGCGAGTGGAGCGATGAGTTATGCGAAAAACTCGGCCTAACTAACGAATTTTCTCGCAATTACGCAGCCAGCGATTTATGTGATCATCTCTCTATCGTCCGCATGCCCCAACATGAGCCATGCATGCGGACGACCTTCGCTGCATGAAGCAGCGGAAACGCGGATCGCATGAGCTCGCAACTCACACGATCCGCTAACCACAGCCAACTAACGGAGAGTTGACATGGCTGACGTAGATGATACGGCAAACGCACCCCCCGAGCCTGACTCTGGGGCAGTCCCTCGCCACATACTCGTGACCTTCCCGGCAGAATCGGCGCTTGACGATGTCATACGCGCGTCGTTTGCCATTGGGCAGGTGCTCGCCCAGGGCGTGGCCGCACGCGACGGTAAACAGCGTCACCATCCCACGGTTTCCTGGTGGGAAGACGCACGTACTGTCCACGGCTTGACCGCCG
>NZ_DATCRY010000138.1:0-19510 GCF_036568765.1 Dyella sp.
GTGCGCGCGTGTGGGATCGCCGACCGCGCCGCCCCACAGATAAAGCGTGCGTCGCCCCATGCGGGCTCCGGCCCACGCGTAGCCGCGCCACATCACTGCGACACGGCGATCGTTGCTTTCGCGCGTGTAACCGAAACGTAGCGGCTCGCCTGTCGAGCCACCGGTCGCCTTGTAAAGCAGGCCATCGCGCCAGGAGACCGCCTTGAGCTCGTCAAAGTGCTCGCGGATGTCGGCCTTGGTCAGTACCGGCAGCCTGGAGTAATCGTCCAGACTGCGGATATCTTCTGGCACGATACCTAGCTCCTGCCAGCGGCGACGGTAATACGGCACCTCACGATAGCAATGATCGAGCAAGCGCTTGAGCCGTACCCATTGCAACGTGCGGATCTGCTCCGGCGCCAGCCACTGATCGCGGTCGTAGTCGTCCAGATATGCCAGCGTACGGCGACGACGCAAGCCGCCCTCGTAGGCAGGGAAAAGCAGCTTGCGAAAGGCCGTTTCATATAAGCCATTCATGGCATATCTCCCTGCGATGCTTCGCTGACGGCATGACAGTTCATCCCATTCGCAGCAGCACAGCGACGAGGACGAACAAAGCTGCGATGCTACCCACTGCCGCCGGCACCCAGCGCCAGCCGCTATCGGCCAGGCGCAAGTGGGGCAGGTCCGGATAGCGCTGACGGGCGCCGACGTAATAGCCAGTCACCATGGCAGTCAGCAGATAAAGAACGATCATGTAGCTGCGACTCAAGAAGAACGCTGCGCTGAACAGGCCGCAGAGCATCAGCAGCAAGGTCAACGCCATCGCGCGCTCGTCCCGCCACGCCTTGGCGAACTTGGCGTCACTGCCAAGCTCAGGCTGATGGCGCACCACGGCCAACATCATCCAGAAGCTGTAGCCGACAAAGGCCAGCCACAACATGAACCCGACAAAGCCTGTTTCCGCCAGCACCAGCACGAACGAGTTATGTGCCGTCAGTTCATTGTATTCGGTGAAGTTGCCGGCGCCCACACCAAAAGTCGGGTGGGACATGAACATATGGATCCCCGAGTACCAAGCATCGACGCGGCCGGCCGCCGATTCTTCTTCGGCATCGAGTTCCTGCATGCGCGAAGACAGCAGCTTCATGCACGTCAGCCCGATTACGCCGAGTATCCCAGCGGTGATCATGCCGCGGCGAAACCAGATATATGCGCCGGCGACCGCGAGCACGGCGAGCAGGGCCCCACGTGAGTTGGTCAGATAGGTCCCGTAGAGCAGCAGCAAAGCGCCGCCAAACCAGAAACAGCGGCCTAGAACGCCACTGCGGAAAGCGAGGAATACCGCCATCGGCAAAGTCGCGGCAAAGAGCAAGCCAAGATCATTGGGATCGTTGAAAATGCCGACGTACTGGATGCGACCTTCTTCGCTCAGCGGGATGCCGGTCCAGCCCATGCCGGTCTTCACTTGTTCTACGCCATGGAACGCCAGGACCATAGAGCACAGCACGAATACCGCCATACCGAGCTTGACACGGCGTGGCGTATTGCAGCCGGCGGCGAAGATCATGAAAGCGGCGACCGTAGGGCCGAATTTAGTCAACTCGTCCTTCATCCCGCCGACCCAGCCATTGGTCGCCTGCGAGATCATCAATACCACCAGGAACGCCGGCAGCAATATGAACTGCGGTGCGGCAAAGGTTCTGGCCGTCGAGAACAGCCAGGCGAGGAAGGCGAGGGCCAGTACCGCCGGCAGGAGCGGTACGTTCTCCAGGCCCGGCAGGTAATCCTGCGGGCGCACGATGGTGAGCACCAGATAGAGCAGGATCAGGGGGTACATGCCGCCTCGCTCTGTCGCGCCGGAGGTTCGCGGCTGACCGTCTGGTAGCTCATGAGGCTCGGCAGGGTGAGCATGGTGGCGAACCAACCCATGCCCATCATGCGTTCCACCGGTAGGCGATAGAGTGCATAGCGATTGGCGGCAGGATCCGGATTGGTACCGCAGATGTAGCAGCAGGCGAGGTCGAAGCCGGCGTCGCGGGTAGCGTTGATGACCCCGGTATCGAAAGCGCGATCGCCACCGACCGGATAGGACATCAATCCGGTCATTCGGCCGAGTTCACGATCCAGGCTGGCTTTGGACTGCCTAATCTCGCGTGTCATCTCTTCGTGCGGCAGCTTCGAAAACATGCGGTGATGCACACCGTGCGAGCCGATCTCCAAGCCTGCTGCACGCATCTCGCGCAGTTGTGTCCAGGTCATCGGCCGGCACTCGTCCGGTGCCTGGCTGCTGGGCATGCGCCACTCGTCCTCCAGCCGCGCGATCAGGGCCGATTGCTCCAGCGCACCCAGATGCTTCATCTTCATCAGGACGCGTCCGGCCAGCGCGCGCCGTGCCTGCCGGGTAGCGGGCATCGCTATATCGATGCCCAGTTCCGGCAGGCGAAGACTCGGCGAGCCAGTGCGCAACAACATGTGAACCAGCCAGTCGTAGGCGAACGGGCGACCGGTATCGATATGGCCGGTGGAGACAAAGAATGTCGCCGGTATGCCTAGTTCGGCCAGAATCGGATACGCGATACGGTAGTTGTCGTCGTAGCCGTCGTCGAATGTCACCGCTACCGCGTCGGGTGGCAGCGGATCTCCGTTGACCAGCGCGGCTGCGACATCGGTGAGGCGTATCGGTTGAAAACGCTGTTTGAGCAACAGCATCTGCTCGCGGAAGCGCTCCGGCGAAGTGCTGATCAGCTCCATGTCGAACGCATACGTTGCCGGATCGGGCACCGGCATCACGCGATGATAGGCCAGGATGCGCAAATCCTTTTGCAACCAGGCACGCAGCCGTTGCAAGGAGTGCAGTAGCCCGCTGCTGTAGCATAGATCGCCGAGTCGGCCGCGCAGGCCGACACCACGGCCATCGCCCTCCATGTCGGTCACCATAAATGAAGCCCTCGGTTGCGGGTAAAGGCGAACAGAGCCTGCGCGGAGAACAGGTTGAGGTAATAGAACGCCGTCGCCAGCCGCACGGGAAGCCAGCGCGAAAGCGTCGGTAGCAGGCGTCCGGCTGCAACAAGCGCCGCACCCGCCAGCAACAGCAGAAGCAGCCATGCATACGGCGCGTGGCGCGTAGCGAGTGCGGCCGTGCTCAGCGCGAACAAGACAATCAGCCAGGGTGCCAGCAGGCGCAGCAACTTGTGGCTGACAAAGCGGAACCACAACGGATTGCGCGTCGGTTGCACCAGCCAGGGCGCGAACTGGATCAGCTGGTAGTTGCCAGCCAAGGTGCGGATCTTGCGCCGGCGCTCCTGTTCGGGCAGTTGCGAAGGCTGGTCCCAAGCCAGCGCGCGAGGTTCGAATACGACACGCCGTCCGGTCGCGGCAACGCGCATCGGTACCAGTACGTCGTCAAGTACGGTACCGTGCGGCAGCGGCTCGTACAATTCGCGGCGCATGGCATAGAGCGCGCCCGTAACGCCGATGGTCGAGCCGGAGCGGCTTTCGGATTGCCGGATCAGCTTCTCGTAACGCCAGTAAGCATCCACGCCTTGCGCGAAGCCGCTGCGCACGTTTTCCATATGCAGCTCGCCGCTGACGGCGCCTACCCCAGGGTCGGCAAGGTTGGCGACAAGTTCGCGCAGCGCAGTGGGCGAAAGCTTTTGCCGTACATCGGTGAATAGAAGCACGTCGCCTTGTGCCAGCTTGACGGCGTCATTGAGACAAGAGGCCTTGCCGCGCCTTGCATCGAAGCGAAGCACTTGCGTGCGCGTGCCACCGAAATGGCGTGCAAGCGCCGGCGTCGCGTCGTTACAGCCGTCGCAAGCCACGATGATGTCGACCAGCTCGGCCGGATAGTCCAGCGCATGCAGATTCTTCATCTTTGCCTTGATGTGGCGGCTACCGTCATGCACCGCCATGATCACCGTGACGGTCGGCGTTATGGCACGCTTGCGTATCGGGTGGGGATGGACACGCGCCAGCAACCACACGCATAGCGGGTAACCCACGAACACATGCACGATCAGAATCGCACATGACCAGCAGGCAAGCAGGGCCAGGCTCATCATCTCGGCTCCCCCCGGACCGAAGTGTCCATGTCAGCGCCTCCCGAAAAGGCTGCGCAGTAAACCTTGTTTCGCTGTTGCAGAGCGTCCAACTGGCGCTTGCGCCAGTTCTGCGGCCAACGTACCCAATGTGCTATTGGCGACGGTGAGCAGGTTCAGGCTACGGCCGCTTTCCTGTTGCACGCGCGCGACCATGTCCACGGCTAGCAGCGAATGCCCGCCTATGTCGAAGAAGTTGTCGCTGGTGCGCACCTGTGGAAGGTGCAGAAGCTCGCACCAGACGCCGGCCAACAGCTTCTCGTTATCCGTCTTCGGCAGCATTTCCGGCGTTGTCTCCTCGTGGCTGGAGAGCTCGGCGGCCTCGGGCTCGGCGCCCTGCAGCGGCTCCGCGTCGCGGTTGAGTTCGGCTATCGTGAGCTGCGGGTTGGCCATGACCCGCGCCAGCAGCTCCGTATACCGGTCGCGCAATTGGCACGCTGTGCTTGCGTCGAGGATGTCGGCGTTGTAAGTCACCCCGCCGAGCATGCCCTTGTTATTTTCCAGGAACCACATGCCCAGGTCTTCCGTCGCCCCGCTCTGGAAGAGCAGGATCTGTTCGTGCCGCAAGCCGCCCCATTCGACGATGCGTTGACGCGCATCCTGGAACGAGAACAAAGCCTGATAGAGCACGGCTCCATTGCCGTGGCTGACACGAAGCTCGCGTTGCAGATACTCCAGCGGCACGTCGGGATGGCCGAAGCTGTCGATGGCGATACGCTTGACATGCCGGACGAAGTCGATGAACGAAAGTGTCGGATCGACATTCACATGCAATGGCAGGAGATTGTTGAAATAACCCATCACCGATTCGACTTCAGTCTGGTTGCGTCCTCGCACCGGCGTGCCGATGACCAGGTCGCGCCGATCCGACATGCCGTTGAGCAATACGTAGTAAAGCGCAAGGAGCGTCATGTTCAGGGTCGCATCGGCCTTGCGCGCTACCTCGTGCATGGCATCGGTGGTGTCCTTTGCCACGCGGATCCATTCCGTGCGGCCCAGACCCGACATGCCCGGGCGGCGAGGCCGATCGGTCGGCAGCGCCTTGATCCCCTCCATGCCCGCGAGGCGATCGCGCCAGTAGTTAAGCTGGCTTTGAAACTGCGGACCTTCCAGCCATTGCGAGTGCCAAGTGGCGAAATCGCCGTAGCTCACCGGCAACGGCTGCAGGGGAGAAGGAGCGCCTTCGGCGAAAGCCCGATAAAGCTGCGATAGTTCGGCATACAGAATGTCGAACGACCAGCCGTCCCAGATGATATGGTGTGGCATGAAGAAGAACACATGATCGTCCGGCGCCAGCTTGAACATGTGCGCGCTAAATAGCGGTGCCCGGCCAAGATCGAACGGCGTATCGGTCAGCGCCTGCAAACGTTGCATGAGCCTTTGCTCTCGCTCGTCTGCCGGCAGCGCGGAAAGGTCCTCGGCCGGGAACAAGGGTAACTCGACGGTCGGCTCGACTACTTGCTCGACATCGTCGCCGTTGCGACGGATGGCGGTGCGCATGCTCGGCTGTCGCTGCATCAGCGCTTGCATTGCCAGCTGGAATGCCCCTTCGTCGAGTCGGCCGCGCAGGCGGTGAGCCGACGGTGCGTTATAAGTGACGCGTCCCGGTTGAAGCTCTTCCAGCGCCCAGAGGCGGCGCTGCATCAGCGATAGCGGTGCGCGATCCTGGTTTTCGCGCTTTGCGATAGGTTGTGCTGCGGGGGCACTGCCATCCGCTGCCTGACGGGCAATGGCCGCGGCGAGTTCGGCGATGGTCGGCGCATCGAACAGGGTGCGGAACGACAAGGTAATGCCGAATTCGCGATTCAGGCGCGCGGTAAGCTGCGCGGCCAGCAGCGAATGCCCACCGAGAGCGAAGAAGTTGTCGCGTACATCGAGGTCGGGAAGTGCGAGCACGGCTTCCATGGCAGAGGCGACGCGCTGCTCGTGTTCATCCCGCGGCGCCAACCGCGCCTCGCCCGAGGCGACGGTGGAAACCGGCGGTGCGGGTAGTGCCTTGCGATCGATCTTGCCGTTGGGAAGCAGCGGAATCGCCGGAAGGACCATTAGATGCTGCGGCAGCATATATTCGGGCAAACGCGCTTGCATGCGTTCGCGCAATGCGGTTTCGCCGATCGTGGCCCCGTCGTGCGGCACGACGTAAGCCACTAATCGCACATCGCCTGGGCGATCTTCGCGCGCGGCGACTACCGCGCGTGCCACTTCGGGCGCATCGGCCAGCACCGCTTCGATTTCCCCGAGCTCAATGCGATAACCGCGAACCTTGACCTGGAAATCCAGCCTCCCCAGGTGTTCCAGTACGCCATGAGCAAGCCAGCGGCCACGATCGCCGGTGCGATACATGCGCGCACCGGCGTCGGCAACGAACGGATCCGGCAGGAAGCGTTCGGTGGTCAGCTCAGGGCGATGGAGATAGCCCAGCGTGACACCGTCGCCGCCGATGTATATCTCTCCCGGTACACCCAGGGGGCAGGGTGTACCCTGCGCGTCAAGCACGTGAACGCGGGTATTGGCGATCGGCGTGCCGATGAAAATACCGTTGCGAGGTGCGACGACACGCCAATACGTCGAATAGACCGTCGTCTCGGTGGGGCCATAGCCATTCCACACTTCGCCACAGCGTTGCAGCAGTGCTTCGGCCAAATCCACCGGCAAAGGCTCGCCACCGGAAACGGCGCGGAAATGCGCATGGCCGTTCCAGCCCGATTCGACCAGGATGCGCCAGCCAGCCGGCGTGGCCTGCATCATGGTGGCGCCGCTTGTCTCGACCAGGCGGCGCAAGGCCGCGCCATCGCGCACATCGTCGCGATCGGCTACCACGATCTCGGCGCCGACGCTCAAAGGCAGCATCAGCTCCATGAAAGCGATATCGAACGAGAGCGTGGTGACCGCCACCAGCCTGTCGTCGGCCTCGATCCCAGGTATGCACTGCATGCTGGTAAGGAAATTGGAGGTCGTGCGATGCGGCACACGCACGCCCTTGGGCCGCCCGGTCGAGCCGGAAGTGAAGATCACATAGGCGATCGAGTCCGGCGTGCCGGCGCGGACATCGCGCGGCAGCCGGCCTGATTCGGCCGCATCGATCTCGGCGGCATCCCGTGCCAATGACAGCACCTTCCTGCTGTCGTGCTTCAGGGATACAGGCGCGTCATCATCCACGACGAGCGCGGCCAATGCGGCGTCTTCCGCCATGAAGGCAAGCCGGTCAGCGGGAAAGGCGGGGTCGAGCGGTACGTAGCCCGCGCCCGCCTTGAGCACGGCCAGTACCGATGCGACCATATCCATGCTGCGTGCCAGCGCCAGCCCGACCAGATCCCCCTGACCCACGCCGCGCGCGCGCAGGCAACGCGCGAGACGATTCGCGCGTGCCTCGAGGTCCCTATAGCTCAGCTGCGTGGCGCCGTGCCGTACAGCTGCGCGCGCGGGCGTGCGGTCAACCTGAATCTCGAAATATTCGTGCGCCAGCCGATCGCGCGGATAAGCGCTTGGCAGCGGCTGCAACGCAGCCAGCTCGGCATAGGCGGTCGCCGAAAGCATGTTCAGCGCCTGCGCTGCGACGTTCATATCGGTGCTTGCGCTGCGCAGGAGTGTCTCATAGGCATCCAGCCAGGCCCGGATCGTACGCGCGTCGAACAGGTCGCTGTTGTACTGGCATTCCAGGCGCACGCCGCCGTCGACCTGCACTGCGTTGACAAACAGTTCGAAGTTCTCATACGCGCGTGCGTTGGCGGAGAACTCGAAACGTAACTCCGGGAAGGTCAGGCTATGTTCGTCCAATGCCTGGTCGAGGTTGAACAGCACGCCGACCAGAGGCAGCCGGCTAGGATCGCGCGGTAGCGCCAGGCGGGCGAGCAGGCTGCCCAAAGTGTATTGTTGGTGTTCGAAGGCATCGAGCAGGTCGCCACGTACGCGCTCCAGCGCGTTACCGAAACTTGCGTGTGAATCGATTGCCATGCGCAGTGGAAGCACGTTGACGCAATGGCCGACCAATCGCTGGTGGCCGCCGGCAGCCTGGCCGGCGGACGGGATACCGATAACTACTTCGTCCTGTCCACACAAGCGCTGAAGCAATAGCCCGAAGGCTGTTAGCAGCGTGGCATAGAAGCTGGCGCCGCGCTGTGCGCCTGCACGCTTGATCTGTGCGACCAGTCCGGCATCGAGCAGACAATCCTCGCGGCTCGAAGTAAAACTGCGGCGGCGCTGGCGTGGTCGGTCGGTAGGCAGGTCCAGTGCTGTGGGCACGCTGGCGAAGCGCTCCAACCAATAGTGCTCGGCATCGCGGCCATCTTCGGTCTGCGCCAACAGCAACTGCGCCTGCGCGAAATCGGCGTACGAGTCGGCCGGTGCAGGGCCCTCGCCACGACCGATTTGTTGTGCATACAGCTCCGCCAGGTCGTGGATGAGTACGCCGTAGGACCAGCCGTCGCAGACGATGTGGTGCGCAGTGAGGACAAGCAGGTGATCGTCCGCGCCAAGCCGTAGCAATTCTGCACGTGCCAGCGGGCCGTGCTCCAAGTCGAAAGGCAGATTCACCGCTTCTCGCAGCGTGGCTGCGACGGCGTTATCGCGTGCTTGACCGTCGAGCGCCGTCAGGTCGCTGAAGGCGCAGTCCACGTCCAGCCGTGCGGCGATATGCATTTCCTCGCCGTTACGGCTAAGGGTGGCGCGCAAACTCTCATGACGATCGACCAGACCCTGTACGGCCCGGCGCAGCGCGTCGACATCGAGCGGGCCGCGCAGACGCAGCGATATCGATTCGTTGTATGCCAGCGAGGCTTCGCGTTCGAGCTGCGCGGCCAGCCATATCTCCCGCTGTGGCTCGGTGGTCGCCGCCACACGTGCCAGCGGTGCGTCGGCAAACGGATCGTAGTCGACAGCGGTCGGCAGGATGGCAGTCTGGTCGGCACTCATGCGCTGATCCTCATGAACTTGCCCGGAGCATCGGGATTGGGAACGAACCACGCCGGGTTGCCTTCGGCATCCTTGCCCAGGCGCGCGCCATGGACGGGTGGTTTATCGGCATCGATCGCATGTACGCTGGCGCGCTGGCGGCGGGGCAGGAACTCGGCTTCTTGCAGCTCCAGCACGGAATCCCTGAAAGCCTTGGCAATCGCGGCGAAATCCGCCTCGCTATGCGCAGTAGTGAAGAAGCACGGGAAGTTATCCAGGATATGGATGCCGCGGCTACGCATCATCGCGAAGAGCAGGTCCTGCAGTGGGTGATCTTCGAGGAAGTTGACCTTCCATACCGAGGCGAAATGTACGATGCGGATAGGTGCGCCGAATTCGGTGCAGAAGGTATTCAGCTCATCGGCATGTCGGGTCGTGCGCGCATTCAGGCGATCCTGGAGCTCCTGGCCGTTTTGTTTCAGATGCTTGAGCACGGCATCGGCGGCGGCCAGCGCCAATGGATGGCGCACGAAGGTGCCGGCGAAGTAAGTCACGCCCACGGTCGGCACCGAAGCATCGCCGAATTGCCAGGCACCGCCATCGAGCGCGTCCATATATTTGCGCTTGCCCGCGATCACGCCGATCGGAAAGCCACCGCCCACCACTTTGCCGTACGACGCCAGGTCGGCATCGATACCCAGTACCGCCTGCGCACCGCGCGGATGCGAGCGGAAGCCGGTTACCACTTCGTCGAAGATCAACAGTGCCCCGGCATCGCTGGTAATCGCGCGTAGCTCCTGCAGGAACTCCCGCGGCTGGAAATCCGGCCGACGGCTCTGCACCGGCTCGACCAGCACGGCAGCGATCGACGACGCCCGTTCGCGGATGATCGCCAGCGATTCGGGTGTGCCGTAGTCGAGAACCAGCACATTCTCGGAGGTATTGCGCAGGATGCCCGGTGCTGCCGGCACGGAGCGAAGCTTCTTGGTGCCGCGTACGATGACTTCATCGAAGATGCCGTGGTACGAGCCGGTGAAAATAACCAAGGTGTCGCGTCCGGTTACCGTGCGCGCGATACGCACCGTCCCCATGACCGCCTCCGAGCCGGTATTGCATAATGCGGCGCGGTCGAAGCCGGTCAGCTCGCAGACTTGCTTGGCCACGTCGCCGGCCAGCGGATGCTGCGGGCCGATCTCATAGCCTGCATCGAGCTGCTTGCGCACGGCATCGAGTACGAAGTCCGGCTGCCAGCCGAACAGGTTCATACCAAAGCCGTTCAATGCATCGATATATTCATTGCCGTCCAGATCCCACACCCTGGAGCCTTTAGATCGCTCGACCACGATCTGGTAAACGATTTCCTTCAGCAGTGGCCGGAAACCATTGACCACGCGCGGATCGGCCAGATGCGCGCGGTGTTCCTGTGTATAAGCCTTGGAACGTTGAGTGCGTTCGATATACCGACGCATGAACACGTCCAGTCGTGCGCGCTGGCGCGAGGTGAGTTCGGTCGAGGTCGAATGGATGCGTGCGATCGCACCAAAGGCTTTCTTGACGTCGTAAGTCGTATGCGCCAACGCAGCCTCTTCGTCGCCCGGCAGGGGTTCGGCCCCTGTCTGGACAGACTGTGGTAATGGGGGTTGCGATGGAGAAGGCTGGGGCGGAGCGGCCTGTACGGGTGCGACTGGCTGTGCGACGGACACGGTCGTCTGCAGGTTGCCGGCTCCGGCGAGCAGGGCCAGCTGTTGCTGCATGATCGACATCTGTAGCTGGATGACATCCTGTACCAGATTGCCGCCTGCCATGGGCATGGCGACGGCGGCCGATACCATGGGAGCGGTGGCAATGGCTGCTGCAGGTGTGGTGGCAGATGCGTCCGCCTGGGTATCCGGCGGCAAGAGGCGATCGATGTGCATGGCCAGGCGCTCGAAGGAGGAACACGATTCCATTAATTCGCGGAAGGTGATCTTCAATGCGAAGGTCTTCTGCAATTGCAGGGCAATCTGGGTCAGGGAGAGCGAGTCCAAGCCTAGTTCGACGAAATTGGCGTCGGCGTCGGCACTATCGAATTCATTGCCGGACACGTCCTCGAACAACGCGATAAGTTCCGCGGTGAGGCGCTTGGGGCGATCGTTTGCGATAGCGGCGGCGGGGACAGCCATGGACATGGGCTCCGGTAAAGGAAGGGATGGCGATGCCGCTGGCGGCGGACTGGGCGTGGGCAGTGGCAGAACAGTGACATTGGATGCAGGCGAGGCGACGGGAGCGTCGATCCAATGCCTTTTGCGCTCGAATGGATAGGTCGGCAGGCAAAGGTGCTGTTTGCGGGTACGTCGATCCAGCGTTTCGAGTGTGGTCTCGGCACCGTGGCACCACAGTTGGCCCAGCGCGTCGAGCCAGCTGACGTGTTCGCCATCGGGGATATCGCTGAGCGAGGCGAGCACCACGCGGCCACGGCTCTGTGGATGTTGACGTGCAAGCTGGACAAGGGCCGTACGAGGTCCGACTTCGACGAAAGCATGGCTCGGGTCGGCAAGCAGATGTTGGAGCGCAGTGGAGAAGCGCACCGTGCCGCGCAAGTGCCGGGTCCAGTAGTCGGCCGAGACGGCATCCGCCGCGTCCAGCGGTGCACCGGTCAGGGTGGAAACGATCGGGATCGACGGCGGCGCCAATGCGACACGCTCGACTTCGGCACGGAACGCATCGAGCACAGGATCCATCATGGACGAATGGAAGGCGTGCGAGGTATGCAACAGGCGGCAGGCCACGCCGGCGCCTTCCAGTTCCTGGCGGAATGCCTCCACCGCATCGGATGGGCCGGATACGACACTGGCGTTGGGACCGTTTTCCGCCGCCAAAGCCAGGCCGACGGGCATACGTGCAACCAGGCCGGCTGCGTCCGAGCGCACCGAGAGCATCGCGCCTGGAGGCATCGCCTGCATCATGCGACCGCGGCGCGCCACCAGCCGCGCCGCGTCGGCGAGCGGCATGACGCCCGCGACTGCCGCCGCGACGAACTCGCCGACGCTATGGCCCAGCATGGCAGCCGGTTGTACGCCGCTACTTATCCAAAGTTGAGCCAACGCGTATTCGATCGCGAAGGTTGCAGGCTGGGTCAGTGCGGTCGCGCGCAACGCATCGGCGTCGTCGGAGAACATGCGTTCCCGCAGGTCGAAGCCCAATTCGTCGCCGAGTGCGTCGGCGACGGTATCGAGCGCAGTGCGGAAGGCCGGTGCAAGTGTATACAGCTGGCGACCCATGCCGGCGTACTGCGAGCCCTGGCCCGGGAGCATGAACACCACACCGGGTGCATTCGGCATCGCCGGCCCGCGCATGGCGACCGGTTCGCGCAGGCGCGCAATGGCGCCAACGATATCGGTGGCAGTCACGCAGGTGCGATAGGCGAACAATTTGCGACCTGTACGCAGTGTCCAGGCGGCATCGGCCAGGTTCAGTGCGGGATTTGCGGCGAGGTGATCGGCAAGATTCGCCGCCGCCTGGGCCAGCGCCGACGCCGAACGTGCCGACAGCACCAGCAACTGTGCGCCGGTGGCGGGTTCGGAAGGCTCCTGTGCCGGAGCTTCTTCCAAAATCACGTGCGCATTGGTGCCGCCGACACCAAACGAACTGACACCGGCGCGTCGCGGTCCCGGACCAACGGGCCATGGAGACAGCTCCGCCTGTACAACGAAGGGCGAGTGTACGAAATCGATCTTTGGATTGGTGGCGCGCAGGTGCAGCGAGGGAGGCAGCAATGCATGCTTCAGCGATAACGCAGCTTTGATCACTCCGGTAGCGCCGGCGGCCATCACGAGGTGGCCTACATTGCTCTTCACCGAGCCGATGGCGCAGTAACCGCAATCGTCGGTATCGCGGCGATAGGCCTGGGTCAATCCTTCGATCTCGATCGGATCGCCCAATGGCGTGGCGGTGCCGTGAGCTTCGACGTAGGAGATGGAGCGTGCATCCACACCGGCGTTGCGCAACGCCATGGCGATCACTGCGGCTTGGCCTGCGCTGCTGGGCGCGGTGAAGCTGGCTTTGGCACCGCCATCGTTATTGATGGCCGCGCCACGGATCACCGCATAGATCGGATCGCCGTCGCGCTGTGCATCGGAGAGCCGCTTGAGCAGGACTACCGCAGCGCCGTCACTGAATACCGTGCCTTGGGCATCTGCGTCGAAGCTGCGCGTATGACCATCGGGCGACAGCATCGAGCCCTCCTGGTACATGTAGCCGCTGCGCGGCGGGCAGGCGACGCTTGCTCCGCCTGCCAGCGCCATATCGCAACGACCGGCGCGCAGCGCGTCGAACGCCTGTGCGATGGCCACCAGCGAGGTCGAGCACGCCGTGTTCATGCTGACCGCGGGACCGGTGAGATTGAGCCGGTGCGCCACGCGCGTGGTCAGATAGTCCTTTTCATTCGCCAGCATGACCGCGAAGGCGCCGAACTTTTCCACCAGATCCGGTCGCGATGCCAGATGCCGCTGGAAGTAGGTCGCGTTATGCATGCCGCCGAAGATACCGACGGGCCCGTCGTGAGCATCGGGTACGTAGCCGCCGCGTTCGAGGCATTCCCAGCACAATTCCAGGAACAGGCGTTGCTGTGGATCGGTCAATTCCGCTTCGCGCGGGGACATGCCGAAGAAGGGCGCGTCGAACTCCTCCACGCCATCGATGACACCGCGCGCGGCGACATAGGACGGATGCTGGCGATCTTGCATGGACACGGACGGGTCCAGCGCACCTGGGTCGAAATGCGTAATCGAATCGCGGCCGGCACACAGATTGTCCCAGAACGTCTCGACATTGGCGGCACCTGGAAAGCGACCGGCCATGGCGATAATGGCGACAGGCTCGGCAGCGACAGTTTGCTCTCCGCTGGCGATACGGCTGGCGACTACCCTGGGTTGAGCGTGATCGTCGATGGCCGCTGCCAGTGCGGCCGGTGTCGGCGTGGCGAAGAACGCCGCGATGGTCGGCACCGTGGACACTTCAGCGTGAATGCGCTTGAGCGTGCGAACCGCCAGCAGGGAGTGCCCGCCCAGGTCGAAGAAATGATCGTGGCGACCGACCTCATCCAGGCCGAGCATGTCGGCAAACAGTTCGCACAGGCGCTGCTCGGTGGCATTGCGCGGCGGCGCATAAGCATCGGCCAGCTCCGGGCGCTGGCGATCCGGTGCGGGTAGCGCGCGACGATCGAGTTTGCCGTTCACAGTGACCGGCAGGGCAGATAGCCCTATATAAATGGCAGGTACCATGAAGTCCGGCAGGCTGCGCGACAGACGCTCGCGTAGCTCGCGCGCATCGAGCGAGGTATCGTCGAGCACATAGTAGGCGACCAGCCGCTTTTGGCCGGGACGATCCTCGCGTACCAATACGGCGCAGGCGCGCACGCCTTCGATACTTTGCAGCGCCGCCTCGATTTCGCCGATCTCGATGCGATAACCGCGGATTTTCACTTGGCCGTCGGCGCGCCCGATGAATTCGATTGTGCCGTCGGGCAGCCAGCGCACTAGATCGCCGGTACGGTACAAGCGTTCGCTCTGCGCGAACGGGTGAGTAACGAACCGTTCCGCGGTAAGTTCCGGCCGCGCCAGATAACCGCGCGCCAGACCGGCGCCGCCGATATACAGTTCACCGATCGCACCGACCGGCACGGCCTGACGACGCGCATTGAGTATGTACAGCGTGGTATCGGCGATCGGTCGGCCGATCGGGATGGAACGTGCATCGGCGGACAGCTCGCGTGGAATCGGATAAGTCGTGGCGAATGTCGTGCACTCGGTCGGACCGTAGCCATTGAAAATGGCGATATCCGGCAGCGCGGCGTACGCTTTGCGCACATGTGCTGGAGACAGCGCTTCGCCGCCGATCAGCAGTTGCTCCAGGCCCTGCAGTTTGCTTGCTTCATCGTCGACGATGGCATTGAACAGCGCAGCGGTCAGCCACGCGATGCGCGGACGATGCTGTGCGATGGTTCGCGCGAGGCCGTCGCCGGTCGGGATGCGTTCGGCATGGACGACGCAGGTGCCCCCATTGAGCAGGGCGCCCCAGATCTCCAGGGTGGAGGCATCGAAGCCCAGAGGCGCGGCATGCAGCAAACGCGGTTGGTTACCGAGATCGACATAACCGCCGTCGCGCACCAGGCGAATGATGGCGCGATGGAGAATTTCCGCTCCCTTGGGCGTACCGGTCGAGCCGGAGGTGTACATCACGTAGGCAAGTGCATCGCCGCCAAGCGCGGGCAGCATGCAGTTTTCCTCGCGCTCGAGCCGATCCAGCGACGTGACCGGCAAGTCGATGCCCGCGGGGGCGATCGTGCCGGGCTCGGCAACGATCAGGGCTGCGCGTGCGTCGCCGATGACGAAGGCGAGGCGCTCGGCCGGGTAAGTGGGATCCAACGGCAGGTAGGCAGCCCCCGCTTTCAGGACACCGAGCAGGGCGACGACGGCATCGACCGAGCGCTCCAATAGCAGTGCGATCGGTTGTCCGGGTTCGACACCTGCGGCGATGAGGCCCGCTGCCACATGATTGGCACGCGCGTCCAATTCGCCATAGCTGAGTTCGCTATCGCCAGCAGCGATCGCGACACGCTCGGGATGGCACCGTGCGCATTCGGCAAAAAGACCGTGAACCGTGTCCTCGGCACGCCGTACGACGGCGGTGTTGTTCCAGTCGTGCATCAGCTGGCGCCGCTCGACCGGGCTGAGCAGGTCGAGGCTATCGAGCCTGACGTCGGTCGAGGAGCCGAGTTCGGCCAGCGTGCGTACTGCCGTGCCGGCGAACAGTGCAATCGAGGCCTCGTTGAACGGTGCGCGGAATGCGACAGTCAGCCGGCCGTCTGTGCCGAGCGACCAGCGGCTGTATACCTGCGCCGCCGCATCGGTTTCGCCATGCACGTCGACGTACCAGGCGGCCACGCGTGTCGCCTCTGGCGCGCCGGCCAGTTGTCGATAGGTGTTTTGCAGCCATGCATCGCGCATATCGTCGGCCGGCACTTCGAGGACAGCCTGGCGCAGTTGGGTGGCGTCGCGGTAAGTGGCAAGTACTGCATCGGCGCCGGTAAACAGTGCCTCGGTCAAGGCCAGTGCCGCGCAGAGGCGTTCGACGGTCGCGGTACCGGTGGCAGTATCGAGAGCGAATTGGCATGTGCCCCATGCATCGCTATCGACAACTTGCGCCGGTAGCGCATCGAACAGGCGCAAGTCGGCGCACGCTTCTTCCATGCGGGTATCGGTGCACGCGTTCATCAGACTTTCGTGTCCCCCTTGAGACGATGCAGCGAATGGCGGTGCAGCGTGTTCGTATGACCTGGTGCCGAGCGGCGTTGGACTGCGAAGGCACCAGCAGCGCGGCAGGCCTGCAAAGCCGGGGAGCGAATAAATCGATGGGGCTGAGATAGCGATTTGTGAGCCGATCGACATTCGCGCCCGGCGTTCTTGAGGCATAACGCGAGCGTTTGTAGTGTCCGACTCGACGGGCTTCGGCTTCCATAGACTCTATGGTCGAGCCGTATTGCCTATGAATGGCAAAAAAGCCCTATTTTTAAGCGATTTCTCGCATTTTTCATTGGCCGGCTACATGGGCTGGCGATGGGCTATGGCCTTTGGCCTATCCCGCCTCGTCACGCTGTATGGAAGCATGGCGAGGCGATGTTTCAGGCGACGGGAACGCGCTTTTTTCCCCGCACGCGCTGACTGATCCGCGCCAGCTCCGATTTAGCGCGATCGACGAAATCATGCTTGCCGACGGCACCGGGTTCCAGGCCGAGGCGTCGCATGCGCGCGTTGAAGCGGTGCGCGTCGGTTTGCATATCCGAACGGCGCGTGCGGAACGTCAGGGCCAGCGAAATCGAGAGCGCCGGGCCGGTATGCACGCGATGCGGAGCGATGAACGGGTGGTGCACGCCCAGCCCAGGCTCCAGGGTATAGCGCATCGCCTTGGGCTCGAACGACGGCTTGTAGCCGGGGCGAGCGCCACTGCGTGCCAGCAGCAGATCCTTTTCGGCCGGACTCATGATCTCCTCGTCCGCAGGATCCCAAAGATAGACGGTCTTGTTGCCGCGGATCTGCAGCAGGAAATTCAGTTCGCGATCCATGTGATAAGGCGTGACCGAATCGCGCGCGGAAATAAACACATAGGTGGAATACCAGGTCATGTCGCCATCTATGGCGTCGGTCTGCGCCGCGATTTCTCCGATCAGCCCTTCGATCAGCGGTTTGTAGCGAGCGTCGAGTTCGGGATTGTTGATGCAGATATACGCCTGGCGTTCTTCGAAATGCGTCAGTACATCATCGAGCGTCAGTCCTTCCTTGTAGCGGTCATAGGAGGAATCGAGTTCGGCGTCGCCCGGGATCTTACCGATGCGGTACAGGATTTTCTCCTCAGGCATACGCCGGCAAAGCGCGAACAGGGCCGGCAAGGTAAAAGCCGTATGTTCGGCAAGCCTATGGCCAATCGTGAAGGGCTGGCGGTTGTAGTACGCGCGCAGTACCGGTGGCTTCAAATCCAGCTGTGGCGCGGCCTGTACGCGGCCGCGGGTGAGCAACTCAGCATAGTAAGGGGATGAAACATTCGTACCGATCATGGCCTCGTCTCCGCTCAATTCACGGACTGAAATGCGAACAGCCACAGGATCGCGCCCTGGATCGGCGCGCCCACCCAGCTGACGTCGTAGCTGCCAGCCGCTTCGACTTGCTTGTACGCGACGGCACATTGCACGCCGCTGTTGTCAGGCAGCTTCAGATAGCTGTCGATCACGGTGAAGCCGCTGTCGGGGACGGCAGTCATGCGCTTGACGCCGCCATCGCCCCACCACACCGCCACCAAGGTGGCCGGCCCGGTCGTGGTGACGCGGCCGCTTCGCAGCGTAAGGCCGGCAGGCGCATACGTCTGGGCGACATCTTTGAGCACACCGGCATGGCGCACTTCGATGAAGGGCACGGAGATTTCGCCAGGTGCGTTACCGCGTTTGACGAAGCTGACCGTGTGGTTGGCGCCGCCTTTGGCGGCAAGGACGACGTACGCCTTGACGTCGAAGCGATCCCCGTAGCCATTGCCATAAGGGACCGGCGGTCCCAGTGCCTTCCAATGGTTGCCGTAGCTGTCATTGGGGCGATCGTCATTGGAAGCGTAGCCACCGTTGAAGACGATCAGGCTGCTGCCTGTGGCTTGCGTGTCGATCGGCTCGGTCACGGCGGGGCTGGAGCCCATGCCCTCGGATTGGGCCAGCAGGGTATGCCCCCCCAGACTGGGAATGGCGGCGACATGCGTGCCCATGGATACCCCCGGTGCGACCGGAGATTCCGGCGCGGCTGCGAGAAAGCCTTGGTAAAACATCAGCATGGCCGCCATTGCTGAGCGGGCGGCGAGGTAGTGTCTTTGCCTTCGGTCCGTCATGAAGCTGTCCTTCAAGGGTATTTTGATATTTGTGAATTAGGTCACATTAGGAATCTTGCAAAATGTGCTTGCAACCGATACGCCAATGAGCGAATCTGACCATCCCGCAAGGCTCGTCCGGCTGTCGCAAAGAACAGCCGACGCCCGTCACGCCGCGGGGCCGTGAGTGACGTTTGCATGGCGCATCTAGGGGGATGGCTTGGCTAACGAGACCGATTTCCTCGAGCTCTACCGGGAGCTGGGTGTGAGCCCCGAGTGCTGCCTCAATGAGTTCAAGCAGGCCTATAGGCGGCATGTCGCGCGCCTGCATCCCGATCGACAGGGGCAGGGGCAGGCGCATATCGGCGAGCGCCTGCAGCAACTGACCGTTCAATACAGCGCCGCGATGGAGTTTCAGCGTCGTCACGGTAGGCTGCCCGGAGCGCCGGCACCAGGGCGACCGGCGGTCACCGTAGCCGCGATGGCGATCGACTCCTCTGCCGATATGCCGATCCGCTCGCCGCTGCCGCCTTTGTCGCCCGTGCACCTGCCTATCAGGCATGCGCCGCCGTCGAAGGCCGCGGTATTGCTCGCGCTGGCGATCGTTGCCGCTGTGTTCTGGTGCACCGACCCAATGCCGTTCGCGCCTGAACACAAGAGTACGCAGTACATCGTGCAAAGTTTCGATGCCCCCGCGGTGAACGTCGCGCCGGTACTATCGCTTGGTATGACGCAGGAGGCTGTCCGTTCGATCGAAGGCGAGCCGATCTTGGTGCGCAATGATCGTTGGGAATATGGCCCGTCTTGGATCCGCTTTGAAAACGGCGAGGTGGTGGATTGGTACAGCTCACCGCTGCGCACGCTCAAGACGGAGACGGGGCGCCCGGAGCGGCAGTAAGAGCTTTTCACCGGGGATACGAAGCATATTGGGGAGACCAACAGCGCGTAACCGGTGTGCAAGCCCGCTGGGCAGCCGTTGCTGCAACTCTGCGCACGCTTTCTCTGCGACCCTCGGTTTGCGGTCGTATTCATCGATGCGCCTCCGCTACCCATCTCCCGTCTCCCAAAAAGAGCGCGGCCCGCTATGGTCGCCAGGCGGTTCGTTGGGCGCCGGTCCGATGCGCCCCGCATCGGACACCAAGCGTTACGCCACCACCCGG
>NZ_DATCRY010000139.1:0-12803 GCF_036568765.1 Dyella sp.
CGATTTAGGCTTCGCCATCAGCGATGGGGTGATGCGTTATCGCATCGTTCCGGGCAAAGGCGACAACCCATTTACCCAGCGTGTCTTCCAGGGCTTCCGGTTGCCGCCACGCTTGTTGCCGGCTGACGCGGGGGGGAACGAAGGCACGGGACGTCCAAGATGACAATTCCACTGGCTGGTTGCGCCGTGATTGTCACGGCGCTACTAAGCCACGTTGTTAGTCGCTGATATCCACCGTACGACCGTAGAGCTGCTGCAAGGGTCGGGCGTTCATCGGATATAAGTTTCGGAACGCTTGCCATTGCTCTGTCGATACTTCGATAGGCTGCTCCATGACCTGCCATCGGACACCTTCGCTACAAGGCGGCGTCGTGAGTGACCCGGTAAAGGAATAGTAGCCGCGCTCCGCAGGCAGCAGATTGGAAGGATCGAAAGCGGCAGGAAGTACCTGGGCTTTCCCTTCCTGCGAGGGCATCAGGCTGAAAATCGGCGCCAGTTTCGCGTTTGGCTTTCCTTGCTTGATCAGGACGCTGATTACGGCCAACTGCCCGGATGCATTCCGGTGAACCAGATGAGCCACCATGGGAAAGCGCTTACCGTCGATCGCTTCCTCACTTGGCGTGTGGAAGTGAAACTGTGTCAGCTTGTATTCCTCGTTGGCAAGACGAACGGTGCCGGGATCGCTCAATGTCACCTGAATCGTATGACCGTTATTGACCACGGTTGCCTGACTGGCGCGGTAAGCGAAGACGATCGGAGCGAGCAGCGCTTTGTGTGCATCATGGATGTCAATGGGCGATTGTTGCTTGCCCAGACTGCAGCTGGCGTACGCGGGTTCGATGCTTCCCCAATGCGAAGGGTTGTCCTTTCCCGTATAGCTCCAATGAGGTTGTACCGCACCGGCCATCCAAGGAGCGATGGCCAGAGCGCTTGCCAATGCAATCACGTTACGTTTTTTCATATTTGATCTCATGTAAAAACTTTTCCGATGGATTAGAAATCCAATCGGTCTTGCAGGGGAGTTCCACAGTGCGATGCATGGGGGAGTTTAAAAACGTGACTACCCTGCAGGAGCAGCTTCAGCCGCGACCGGGCAGGGCGCGGCATCCCCGGTCGCGGCTGAAGCCGTTCCCGCAGAAATAGGTGGTCTTTCATGCATTTCGATAGAAAACCAAATTCCTTGGTATGAAGGGCAGGTCCGTTGCAATGCCGTGATCGGTGAATTCCAGGCGGCAAGCTTCAACCGTAAGCAACCGTGCTTCGGGAAGAAGTTTTCCAAGTGTAACGGTGCTTGCCAAAGCACGCGTACAGTTCGAAATACTTCAGGTGGCTAATGAGACATGTCTCATGTCCCGGCGCTTCTATAATGGCAAGTGTAAATTGCAGCGGCTATGAGCCGACTTTCTCGCCGATGTAGTGCAGCAACGGTGCAGCGTGTACAAGCATCAGCGAAGGGCCCTCTGTGCGGATGTCTTGTTCCTTCATGTTCCGCAGGAATTCCCAGCTGTCTCCAAGGCTTCCGACCCGATCAGCGCCAGGCGGTTGTCTTGTCATGTCGTACAAAACGTCGCTATCCAGGCTCCAGTAATAATCCTGATCGAGTCGAAGCTCGGGGCCGTTTACCGTCTCGGCGTGCTCAAGAAGATCGTTCACGATGCGGCGGAGATCGCTGATATTCACTACAGAATGCTTGATCATGGGCAGCCTTAATATGATGGCGCTGTCGAGCCGGCCGATATAGGGCCTCTGCGTGTTAGAGGCGCTGGGCCCCAGCGTTCGCTGGGGCGACGTGATGGCTATCGGGACGTGCCTTTGCATGCTTTTGGCGGCTTAGCATGTCTTGTTGAAGACATGCTTGATCCCGCATTTGGTGGCATGTGCGGCGTCGCGAAAGCCGTGGCCGACGGCGCGAGCCCCATTGGCGGTGGCATGGCCGACTTTTCTGGCCCCATCGGCCGTAGCATGTCCCACATCCCGTGCGGCGTGGCCGGTCTTTCGGGCCGCATCTTTGGTGCCTTCCTTGATGTTCTGCGTCGTCTCCGACTGGCCCGCGTACGCCGTGGCGCCGGTGAGTGCCAGTGTCAATGCGGTAAGCAGGAGCAAGTGGCGTTTCATGATGAAGTTCTTTTAAGCGGGTTTACATAGTAGACGAGCCGGGTTGAGGGAGCAGCCTTGGCGGGATAGGCGCTTTATTTGCGGTTGAAAGTGCTCTTCCCCTCGATTCCCTGCCTGATTTATCCTGTATCGCAATAACTTGCGAATGCTCCACGGATCGAGGAGGGGGGATGAGGACGAACTATGTCCTGATTGACTATGAGAATGTACAGCCGAAGGCCCTGGCCGGGCTCAAAGGGGATGTGCCTTTCAAGGTCTTCGTCTTCGTCGGGGCCAGCCAGGCCAAGGTCTCGTTCGAGATGGCGGAAACCTTGCAGTGCCTTGGGGAGCATGCGCAATACATCAAGATAGCCGGCAATGGCCCCAATGCGCTGGATTTCCACATTGCCTTCTATATCGGGCACTTGGCTAACCAGGATGCCGAGGCCGACTTCCACATTATCAGCAAGGATGTCGGGTTCGATCCGCTGATTGAACATCTGAAGGGCCAGAAAATTTCCGCGCGCCGTTTTGCAGAGATAGGCGAGATCCCGATTCTCAAGCCATGTAACGCTACGAAAGCCGAACTGCCTAAGTCGGTGGATAAGCTTGAGCTGGTTCTAAACAACCTTCGTCTGAGGGGCGCTTCAAAACCCCGCTCTATCAAGACACTTTCGAGCACCATCAGATCTTTGTTCCCCAGGAAGCTCGAGGAAGCGGAGTTGGCTGCGCTACTTCAAGCTCTGAAGGCGGGTGGACATATCCAGACTCAGGGGACCAAGGTCAATTACAAGCTTTAAGTCTGCAACTCGACGATAGCGTCGGCAAACTCAATGTGTCCCACTTAGCTATAGCTAGCGCAGTTCGTAGGATGTTCCTGGTGAACGAGGTATTGCGCTTGACGAACGCCTGGCCGTAGGGTTCGCCTGGGTCCGACCTATTTCAGGGGTGGGGAGCACGATGAGCGAGACGGCGGAAAGCCTTGGAATCGAGGAGTTGCGTACGTATTGGGCCTGCCAATGCGCGCCTGGATCTGTGGCGGCGTTACCGCGAGATATCGAGAAGACGCTGCTGGCAGGCTTGCGTCTTAATGTGCTGGAAACCCTGCGCTATTTGCACCACGAGAAGCCGAGCTACGAACAGTTCGAAGCCTGGATACGGGAGCGTAACCGGGGTGAGCTGAAAGATGTGGAGCTGGATCGTTTGCGGTACGCGCTGGCGGGCGAAAGCGTCGGTGCAGAGGTCGGTCATATCGGTGACGTGGATGGCCTGAGCGCGGACGATCTCGCTCATTGGGATGAGCATGGCTATGTCATCCTGCGCAACGCGATTGACCGGAAGGCAGCGGAAGCCGCGGAGGCGGCGGTCTACGATTTTCTTGGGATGAGCCGTGACGATCCGGAATCCTGGTATCGCGAATCGCTGGGCCATTCCATATGGGTGCCGTTATTGCGGCATCCGGCGCTGGTAGCCAATCGTCGCGCGCCGCGTATTCATAAGGCTCATGCCCAGTTGTGGGGGCGCGAAGATCTCTGGGTAACCATCGACCAAGTTGGATTCAATCCACCGGAGCGCGACAACTGGCCATTCCCGGGACCTCATCTACATTGGGATGCGACGCTCGCCGAACCGCACTGCTTCGAGTTGCAGGGCATCCTGTATCTGGCCGATGTCGCCGAGGACCAGGGGGCGTTCAGTTGCGTGCCGGGCTTTCATCGCACACTGAAGGAATGGTTGAAAACCGTTCCGGCGGGCGTGAATGTGCATGACTATGCGCGGAACACGTTGACGATGAAGCCGATTGCCGCGAAACGTGGCGACATGATCATCTGGCATCACCATCTGCCGCATGGCAGCAGTCCGAACCGCGCGCAGCAGCCGCGGGTGGTGCAATACATGTCGCTGTGGCCGACGCGTTTTGCCTATACCGAAGAATGGTTGTCTTGATTGTGGTGGTATCGATCATGGTGGTGCTCATGGAGCGGCTTGTAGCCGCTTGGCGTTTTGCGTCACCTTAGCCTTCTCCCTGGCAAAGCCTGGGGTGAGAGACAGGTCGCACAAGTGCGAAGTACTGAGGGTACCTCAGTGTGCTCCCTCTCCCCTGGCTTGCTGGGGGCTGGGGTAAGGGGCGCCGCAAAGTCCGTCACGACTGAGCTACTCTTTCGCACCGCTGGGGCGGCTCATTAGTAAGAAAAGGCCCGGACTGACCGGGCCTTTTCAATGAACGCGCTAAACAGATCAGCGTGCCTCACCAGGACTGGATTCATAAACAATCTGTTCGGGCGAAGATGCAAGGTGATATCGCCAATCGCCGTTCCCGCCCGAGAATAAAATATTGCCGTTTGCTAGCCTGACGGCAGTCGGCTGATAGGGAGGAAGAATACCGTCTTCTGCTTCCACCCACCGATTCTGAGCGGGATGGTAGATCTCGACCTGCGAATCGTTGGAGAATCGCCCGCCCATAGCTATGACCCGCCCATCTGCCAAGCGGGCCATAGCCATGCCGTCGCCGTGCGGCGTCGCCATGTCTGCCGCGACAGACCATCGGTTAGTGGCCACATCGTAGATTTCAGCGGATTGGTACACAGGTGTCGCGCTGGTGCTATTGCGTCGATGAGCTATGCCGCCAGCGACAAGCACTTTTGAGCATTCGGCATTTAAGCAAGTCGCGTTATGCCAAGCTCTGCCGGCGGCCATGCCGGGTCCTGGTGCCCAGGTATTGGAGATGGGATCGAACAACTCTGTCGATCGCAAGAAGCGGCTGCTATTCAACTGGCCGTTGTCGTTCGAAACGCCGCCAGTGACGAGTATTTTGCCGTTGGATAACAGTGTGGCGGTATGTCCGCAGCGCGCGGTGGACATGGATGGTCCTACATTCCAATAGGGGACCCCGGGGTTGAGCGATTCGGTCGTCGCGGTAGCGGTGTCGGTATCGGCATTGCATCCGCCGGCGACGAGAACGCTGCCGTCAGGTAGCAGTGTCGCCGTATGGCGGCCACGCGGCTCGTGCAAAATTTGAATGCGCAACCAACCACTGGACGGATCGTAGATCTGCGACGTCGCGGCAGCTCCGGTAGAGATGCCGCCGACTACAAGCAGGCGGCCATCGTTCAATGCCGTTGCTGTGTGGTAAAGGCGCTCGAAGTACATGGACGGAAGCGCAGTAACGCTTCCGTCTTCGCGGTAGAGATCGACCGAAGCGGTCTGCTCTCCGAAGGTCAAAGGATGCTTCGGATCGAGCGTTTGAGTGCCTATGTTCCCCCCCGTGATGATGACCTTATTCTTAAGCGGACCGGCAGTCATCAATGTAGCGGTGTGACCGGCACGCCCTACAGTCATGGGATCCTGATTGCCGTTCCAGTGGGCGGCGGCGGCTTGGTCGCTCACCATAAAAGAGCCGCAGCTTAGGGTCAGTGCACAAAACAGGCGCACATTCCTCATGGCCAGAGGTTTTTTTGTTGTCTTGCCGAGATCCACAATGTTCTCCGTCTTTTGCATAAAATGCTTTCGGGGACGCCGCCATGGCAGGCTGCGAGATATAGATAACCGAAATGTATGATTTATGGATGCAATAGAGAGAAAAATGAGACGCATCTCATCGAGCCATGAAAACTTCGAATGTTTTTAATCATTTCACGAGCGTTCTGAGAAAAAACATTCTCACGTCGTCGTTGTAGTAGCGTTGTGCCTGGCCATCGGGGCTGTGGGGCTGTCCGGGCATGATCAGCAGCTCGAATTGCTTATCGGCCTGGATAAGTGCATCGGCCATGCGCATGGTGCTGGACAAGGAAGCATTGATATCCGAAGTACCGTGCATGATGCGCAGCGCACCGCGCAGGTTGCCAGCGGCCAGGATGTTGGAGCCGTTGCGATAGCCCTCGGGGTTGGCTTTGGGCGAGCCGAGGTAAGGTTCGTTGACGGTGGAATCTTCTTCGAGCGCGCCAGGTGCACCGGCATAGCCGGCCTTGAATGTGTCCGGTGCTGTCAGCATGCCGCGTAGCGCGAAGTAACCACCCCAGGAGTGCCCGTAAATACCGACGCGCTGCATGTCCATGTAAGGGCGGCTGGCGGCGACCTGCTTCAGAACGGCGACGTGGTCCGGTATCTCGGTTTGCCCGATGCGCCCATAGTTGGCGTCTTGAAAGGCTTTGCCGCGTCCCGGCGAGCCGCGTACATCGATCACCAGCGCGATAAAGCCGAGTTGCGCCAGCGAATCGGCCATGCGGCTTTCAAAGGACTGGCCGACATAACTCCAAGGTACCGCCGTGGTGAACGGTCCGGCGTAGATGCAGTCGATGACGGGATAGTGTTTCTTAGGGTCGAAATTCCACGGTTTGTACAACGCGCCGTACAAAGGCGTGACACCATCGGAAGCCAAGGCCGCGATAGGCTCCGGTGGCGCGTAGTGGATGTCTGCCAACGCGCTGCTATCGGCCTTCGCGTATTGGAACGTTGTGCTGCCATCGATCGCGTTGACGTCCCACACGCGGGGCTGGGTGCGGCTGGAATGCCCGTCGATGTAGTAACGGCCGGATGGCGACGGATACGCTCGATGGAAGCCAGGGGCAGTCGTCAGTCGCTGCCAGGAGGCTCCCGTCAGGTCGGTTCGATAGAGCAGGCGGTCGTATGGCGCATTGGGCTCGGCCGAAGCCCAAACCAGCAATGCACCGTCGGAAGTGGCCTTGAAGACCTGATGGACGGGAAATGTGCCTCTGGTGACTTGGCCCTTCAGTTGGCCGGCATAGTCGTACCGATAGGCGTGCCGCCAACCATCGCGCTCGGACATCCATAGGAACTGCCGGTTGTCGTCTAGGGGTAACACCTGCGTATCCCAGCCGGTCGTGTAGAAGTCGAGTCCGCCGATAAAGCTTTCTGCGCGCTCTTCATGAAGTATGTGGCGCATCGTTGCGGTGCGCAGATCGACCGCCGATAGATCCATTCGCTTGCCATCGCGGGATAGATGCACGATCAAGGCTTCGCTGCTGTCCGGACGCCAGCCGACCAGCCAGGCGTAGCCTTCTTCCTTTCGGTCGGCGGAAACTGGCGTCATCCGTCCATGGGCGGGGTCGACGATAAAGAGTTCCTGGCGTGGTAACGGCGTCCCGACTTTGGCATACGGGACCATCGCTACTTTCTCGATGGCATCGGTGTAGTCGACGATCGGAATCTTGTGGACCGCGCGTGTGTCATTGCGCCAGACAATCAAGCGACGGCCATCCGGCGACCAGGCGTGCTTGGGGATTTCCCAGACGAGGTTATCCTCATCCTGGCGCTCTACGAGCGCATGTGTGTTGTCGCTCACCGAGAACCCGTCGCCGCGTTGTACGGCCACCTGCCGTCCATCGGGTGAGAGCGCGTTGCCTGGTGTCAGGCTCAGAGCGAGCGGTGCGTTGGTTGCCAGTGCTTCGATGCGATGTGTGGAAAGGTCCAGCGAGAAGGGGCGTTGCCCAAATAGAAAGAGCAGATGCTGTTGATCGGGCGCGATGGCGGTCCATAGATAAGCAGGTATTTCGATCTTCTTCTGCAGAAGGCGGCCGAGCTGTGTCCGTAGTTCGACAGGTGGAAGCAGCGGTTCTGCTTGGCCGCTATGCGCATCCACCTGAACCCAAGTGCCGGCATAGGGGCCGGTGGCTGCCCAGTACACGAAGCGCTCGCCCTCGCGAAACCATTGCGGAGGCACCAGTGTGTCCTTGATCAGGTCGGGATAACGCAGGTGCCGATCGGCGAAATCGAGTTGCGACTTCAATGCCGCGCTCTTATCCGCGAGGTTCATATTGCCCAAAGGGATGGGGGCGGAATCGGGGGTTGCGCGGCTAGAGAGGGAAAGGCTGAGCGACAGCAGCAATGCGAAAACAGGCAGCAGCGATTTCATAAGGTGCCCAGGCAGCGTGACCTGACGCGTTGCATGTGCGCATCAGGCCGGATGGGGAGGCAGGAACCCGAGGGTGGCGGGCCCGCATGCATGCTTTGGCATCCTAGACGGCAAGATCATGTCATACCAATATATCTTTCGAATCCTATTGATACTTTAGAGGTCTCGATTGTGGAGTTTCGCCAATTGCAGTTGTTTGTCGCGGTGGCCGAGGAGCTGCACTTCGGCCGCGCCGCCAGCCGGGTGCGCATGGCGCAGCCGCCGTTTAGTCAGCAAATCCGCAAGCTCGAAAGCGAACTTGGCGTCGATCTGCTGATACGTACGAGCCGGCGCGTGGCACTGACGCCCGCAGGTCAGCAATTGCTGGCGCATGCCAAGGCCTTGTTTGCCAAGCGCGCCGAGGCGATTGCGTCGGTGCGGCACGTCGCCAAGGGAGAGGCTGGATTGCTGCGTGTCGGGTTCGGCGCTTCGTCGGCCTTTGGCGTGCTTCCCGAGATTATCCGGCGGTTTCGGATCAGGCATCCGCAGGTGATCCTGCGCCTGGACGATCGCGAGTCGCTCGATATCGGTGCTGCGTTAAGCCACGGAGATCTGGATATCGCCATCCTTCGCGCACCGTTTCAATACGAAGGTATCGAGACCGAGCCCTTGTTTCAGGAGCGGTTTGTACTGGCACTACCGCAGGATCATCCTTTGGCAGGAAAGAAGCGTATCGCTATGGCGGCACTGGCTGGCGAATCGTTCATTCTGTTTCCCAGGGCGATAGCGCCGGGCTTGCATGACACCATCGCCAGCATCTGCATTCAGGCGGGCTTCTCGCCGCGTGTCGTGCATGAAGCGAGTTCATGGCCTTCGGTGATCAGTCTGGTCAAGGCGGGCTTGGGTATCACCATTGCACCGAGTTCGGCGAAATCCGTGCTGTCCGATGGCGTGGTGTTCAAGGCCTTGCCCGAGATGCCGGCTCGTGCCGAGTTGGTGCTGGCATTTCCGCGCAGGGTGTTGTCGCCGGCGGCGATGCTATTTCGCGAGGTGGCATCGGCGGCGATGCGGTGATGGGCGCGGTGGAAGGAACCTCGGAAAAGTTTCCCATTGCCGGGTTGTGGACAGGGTGAAACCTTTGTTGTGCGAGCACTTCAGGGCGATTCGAATAGCGTTGCGTGGCTGTTTACGTGAGGCCGTTCACTCTCGCTTCCACCGCCTCGTCGGCGCGATCGTTTGTCGATAGCTCGCCACGTCAATGACCCTATCCTGAGTCAGAGCGTGCACCCACGGGTGCAGGTCGTCGACCATGGACACCTGGCCGCCAGCCGCGGCGGGAGCACCGGGTGAACCGCAGATAGCTCACATACCCAACCAGGTGCAGAGCATCGAAGTCGCCACACACCAGCCGACGGCTAACAGAGAGGGCCAGCGGCCTGCGATCAGCCCGACAAATGCCACGACAGCGATGGCCAAATCCCTATTGCCGTGAATGGCGCTGACCCATACGGGATCGTAGAGCGCAAAGCCCAGCAGACCGACGACTGCGGCGTTTACACCGGCAAGCATGCGGACGGCCTGGGTCTTCGATGCCAGCGTCCGCCAGAACGGCAGGGCGCCGGACACCATCAGCAATCCGGGCAAGAAGATGGACAGCAGACTGACGATGGCACCGAGGGCGCCGCCTTGACCGCCGTGCAACGCTCTGCCGAGGTAGGCCGATAGCGTGAACATCGGACCGGGGATCGCTTGTGCCGCGCCGTAGCCAGCCAGGAATCGATCCGGTGCGATCCACCCCGGGTCTACGATGGCTTGCTGCAACAAAGGGAGAACAACATGGCCGCCGCCAAAAACCAGTGCGCCGGTGCGATAGAAGGCGCCTGCGGCTTGGCCGAGCGAAGTCAGGAACGGTGTCGCGACAAAGGCGATCGCCAGCAGCGTTGCATAGGTCATAAGAAAAAACGTGCCGGTGCGTCGTCCATAGCGCAGCGCGAACGTTTCGCCCGGGCGCGCTTCGATGTGACGACACACCCATGGACCCAGGGCGGCTCCCCCTGCGACGATCGATAATTGCATCCAGACGCCTGAATTGAGCGCGAGCAGCGCGAGTGCCGCTGCCGCCAGCAGAGCCCGTGGGCGATCGGGGCAGAGAGAGCGGGCCATACCCCAAACGCCTTGGGCCACCACGGCCACGGCAACCAGTTTGAGCCCATGGATCGTCGCCTGACCCCATGGCCCAGCTAGCCTGTCGCTCGCTTCGGCGAAAGCGAACATCAGCAGCGCCGAGGGTAAGGTGAAGGCAAGGAAGGCGACCATGGCGCCCGTCCAGCCAGCCCGAAGCAAGCCGATCGAGAAGCCTAATTGACTACTGGCGGGGCCCGGCAGGACCTGGCACAAGGCGAGCAGTTGCCCAAAGTGCTGCTCGTCCAGCCAGCGACGCTTCTGCACAAACTCCCGATGAAAGTACCCGACGTGCGCGATGGGGCCGCCGAAGGAGGTCAGCCCCAGGCGAAGGAAGACGCGGGCTACTTCGAGCGTATGGACGGCTTGTGTGCGCGGCGGCGAGCTGTTCATTGGTGGAGCGAACGGAGGGCATCGAATGATGAGTTCGCATGACTATACCGACGAAACGTGCGCTAAGCATTTGTGACCGACCAGTCGCTCGAAGGCCGGCATCTACCGATGATCGGGAATCATGCCGATGGTGCCCATCCATGTCTCCACCAAGGCGGGCCACCGCGTAATCGGATTCGAGGTCGGCCGCAATCCGAACGCATGCCCGCCATGCGCGTACAAATGCATCTCCACAGGCACGTCGACCTTTTTCAATGCGGCGTAATAAACTAGCGACTGATGTACGCCATCGACATGGTCGTCCTCCGCTTGAAGCAGGAATGTCGGCGGGGTTTCGTGAGAAACCGGGACATTGGGGTTCAATGTTTTGTCATCGGCCGTCAGGTGTCCGGGATAAAGGGCGACGGCAAAATCCGGGCGGCTGCTTTCCTTGTCGGCCGCGTCTATCGGGGCGTACAAGCGGCGTTTGAAGTTGGTGCTGGCCTCCGCCACCAGATACCCACCCGCTGAAAACCCGAGCACGCCGATCTTATGCGGATCGATGTGCCACTCGGCTGCGTGGAAGCGTGCCAGCCGCGTTGCTCTCTGGGCGTCCTGCAGCGAAGGCACCGATAGTTCGAAATTATGAGGGCGGCAGTCGCAATGCCAGTTGTAAGGAATACTGGGCACGCGGTACTTCAACAGGATGCAGGTAACACCGCGAGATGTCAGCCAGTCGCACACGTCGGTGCCTTCCAGATCCATGGCGAGGATTTCAAAGCCTCCGCCAGGAAATACAACGACTGCCGCGCCCGTATTCGTTCCCGTTGGGGCATAGAATGTCATGGTCGGTTCGGACACGTTACTGACGGCCGTCACCGGTTTGCCACCGATGAGCGCTTGCGGGTTGGAAGCGACGTACTCGGCTCCCGGCATGGGCTTGGTGCCGGGCGGCGTTCCAGGCCATAGCGGTATTTGCGTGTGTCCACTGGTGGGGTGCCACACTGGTGTTTCGGCATGCGCGGCTACGCATGCGATCAGTAAAAAAGATAAGGTAACGGCCCACTGTTTTTTCATGGCGCTCCTCCGTTTGAGCACTCGGCCAGGCTTGCGCGATCAGGACAGGAAGTACGATGTAACCCCTTTCGCCATCCTGCATGTTAGGCGGGGCGCGCAACGGTCGCTTTCGTGGATTTCTTCGGGCAGTTATCGGCGATTGCTTGTTCGCTGGCCCGTCACATTATCCTTGGAGAGCAGCTACGCCAAGGAGCGGGGGCGGCCATGAGGTACTCCATCGACTCACCTGGGATTTCCCATGCTCTGGATCTTCACGAAATACGCCATTACCGCGGCTATCGTCGTTCTTGTATCGGAAGTGGCTAAACGCAGCGATCGAATGGGCGCGCTGCTGGCTTCTTTACCGCTGGTGACTTTGTTGGCGTTGACTTGGCTTTATGTTGAGAAGCAGCCTGCCGACAAGATCGCAAACCATGCCTGGTATACGTTCTGGTACGTTGTGCCGACCTTGCCGATGTTCTTGCTCTTTCCCCGGCTGTTTGCCCGATTCGGGTTTTGGCCTGCATTGGGGTTAAGTGCTGTGATCACGATAGTGAGCTTTGGGCTATTTGCCTGGGCAGTACGGCCATGGGGGATCAAATTGCTGTGATCGCTCCCGCAGAAGGGCATGCCGGAGCGTCCCGACCGGGGCATATTTTCTCAGCAGCACCCTAGCCTATCTCTCCGACTCCGCCGGGGAAGACAGGCTAGGGTGGATGAGCCGCCGCCAACAAGGCACGCGACAGTAGCGATTCCGCCGCGTGCCAGCGACGTTTCGTATCAAGCCCGTCCGGTGGGATAGGCGCCGGGATAGGGCGATAGCAGCGCGGTTTCTTGCCGCGCCAATTCTTCCCGCATGGCATTGGCCACCTCGGAGACTTCTTCCGGTGTCACGCCCTTGGGCATGGTCGATGCCGCAATCGGCGTGGGGAAGAGGCCGTCGTACACGACCAGGTTGATGTTCTCGGTCGGGTCCTTTCTCAGGTTATAAAGCTCCCATTGATCCGGTACCGGCTTCGGACTCCAAGGATCGCAATACCGCACCAGTTTCCAGTCGCCACTGCGCAACGCGCGCACGTGCGCAGGCTGGCACACTGGGCCAGGCGTCAGTTCAGGCAGGTATCGGTGTGGGTTGTCCTTCGACGGCGGTGTGCGCAGCAGCTCTACGGTCGCGCAGAACACCGCGTACTGCTGCTGCGAAGTAGTGTTGTGCGGATCGTCGTCGCGCGGTAGCGGCTCGGTGATCATA
>NZ_DATCRY010000140.1:0-9636 GCF_036568765.1 Dyella sp.
GCGGAATACCGCCACGCCGATGACGCCGACGTTATCCGGACGTCCCGTTCGCGCCGCATAGCTTGCTCCCAGATCGGTAAACAGGAAGCCGGCCACTTGCTCGTCGCTCTTACGCCACCCCAGCACGGAGAAGGTGCGGTAAGCATCGAGCACATAGCCGGGTTGCGACCAGTTCGCGGTATCGCCGGTAATGGCATTGACCCCGTCGACCGAGAGCACACCCAGCACGGCGTCGTCGCCGGAATTGCGCAGATCCACTCGATAACGATGGCCGGGCTCCCCGGCGACGTAGTAGCGCCCGAGGTGTCTGTAGACCGGCAGCCTTGCGCCGGTGTCGCGGTCGACGATGTTGACGTCGATCAACCGCCCTACCGCGTACACAGGCACAGCAAACCCCAGGCCGGCCACGCAGGCCAGCATCCATCCGAACGCCTTCATGGAAGTGCTCCGTCATGCATCCGGCAGTGGATGCGTTGGGAGATGGAACGAAGCGGATGGAGAAACAGGGTTAGCGGCAAGAAATCATTCGGGTTGCCCTTCATCGGGCTCGTCGAGTTCGGGCAGCCCGTCCCCAAGCAATTGCTGGCTGGCATCGTCCGATAGTGTTTCCACGCCGCGCAGCTTGCGTTCGATCGCTCGCGTGCGCTGCCCCGCGCTACTGATGCTCCGTTGGACGGTCTCCAACTGCTTATGAGTGCGCTCGAGGACCGTAGCGAACTTGCTGAACTCGGTTTTCACGGCGCCGAGCAGGGTCCACACTTCGCTGCTGCGTTTGGCAATGGCCAGCGTGCGGAAACCCATCTGCAGGCTGTTGAGCAGGGCGGTCAATGTGGTCGGACCGGCGACGGTGATGCGGTGTTCGCGCTGCAGGAGTTCGAACAGGCCGGGCCGGCGCAGAACTTCGGCATAAAGGCCTTCGGTCGGTAGGAACAGCAGTGCGAAATCGGTGGTATGCGGCGGGGCGACGTACTTGCTGCGAATGCGTTTGGCTTCCTCGCGTACCCGCAATTCCAGTGCGCGGCCGGCCTGTTCGGCAGCTGCCACGTCGGCGGCTTCCTGCGCCTCGAGCAGGCGCTGGTAATCTTCGATCGGGAATTTCGCATCGATCGGCAGGTAGACTGGTGCCTCGTCGCCGGGGCCGGGCATGCGCACGGCAAACTCCACACGTTCGGCGCTGCCGGGAACCGTGACCACGTTCGATTCGTATTGATCGGGCGCGAGCATCTGCTCAAGCAAGGCACCCAATTGCACTTCGCCGAGCATGCCGCGCGTCTTCACGTTACTCAGCACGCGCTTGAGATCGCCCACGCCACTCGCCAGGCTTTGCATTTCGCCCAAGCCGCGTTGCACGGCTTCGAGCCGCTCGGAGACCAGCTTGAACGATTGCCCCAGGCGCGCTTCCAGCGTGTTCTGAAGCTTCTCGTCGACCGTCGCGCGCATCTGTTCCAGCTTGGCGGCGTTGTCGTCCTGGATCGCTTTGAGCTTGCTTTCCAGCGTGGCACGTACTTCGACCAGGCGCTTTTCATTCTCGTCGGACAAGGCGCGCAGCCTGTCCTGCAACAATTCACCGAAACGGCCCAGCGCCAAGGCGGATTCTTCGCGATTGCGGCGCGCATCGTCGGCCATGCGTTGCGCCAGCTGTTGCAGGCCGGTATCGGTACGCTCGGTCAGAAGATCCATGCGCTGGCCGAACGCGATAATGCGCTCGTGCTGCTGCGCGGCCATGCCATTGAGCTGCTCCTGCAGCAGGGCGCGAAATTGCTCCAGGTTCTGGGCCTGTTCACCGCGTCCCGCGCGTTGTTCCTGGGCCAGCGCATCGCGCAGATGGCGATTGTCGTCCTTGAGCGCATCCAGGCGTGCATGCAGGCCATCGCTGCGGCTGCGCAAGAGCAGCACGACCTGGAGGACCAGGACGATGGTGGCAAGGACCGCCAGCACGGCCAGCAAGATTTCGGTCAAGGACATGGTGTTTCCGGGAAGCTGCAAGAAACAGTGTAGTCAGGGCGGTCTCAGGTGTTGCGACCGCTGGAATGCTTATCTTAGGCGATGGCGCGTGGTGTTGCGGGCTCGCCCCCTCTCCCCTGGCAAAGTCGGAGGAGAGAGGGCTGTGCAAATGCAAGGGGCTGAGGTGTACCTCAGTGTGCTCCCTCTCCCCTGGCTTTGCCGGGGGAGCGGGTCGGGGTGAGCGGGGCTCTTCGCCGCCGCAAAAAACGCAACGTCAATTGCTCCAGGCGCCTTGGATGCGTCACATCCGCCTTTGGCACACATCGGTGCAGACTTCCGTTCGCCCAGCCTTCGAGTACTGTGGGGTGGATATACGAAGCGCGGCAAACCGCGGGCGTATTACCTAATACGGCGGCCACTTGGCGTATGGCCTCCAACAACAAGCTGCGTCGTGCCCGCTGTCCTCCCTTTTGCGGTAGCGGCACGCATGCCAGCTGCTTCACCGCCTGCACAGTGCCGCCCCAAGTGCGAAAATCTTTGGCCGTGAAGTCAGCGCCGCAGACCTCGCGCAGGTAATCGTTGACCATGTCCGAATCCACCGGTTGTGCGACACCCTGATCGTCCTGGTACTGGAACAGGCGCTGCCCCGGCAATTGCTGCACGCGCCGGATCACCCGCAGCAAGCGTTTGTCGTCCAGTTCGACATCGCGTTCCAGTCCGCTCTTGCCGCGAAAGTGCAGGCGCAGACGTCCGCGTTCCTGTCGTAAATGACGGGAGCGCAGGGTCGTCAAGCCATAACTATGATTGTCGCGTGCGTATCCCTCGTTGCCGACGCGGATCAACGTGTCATCGAGCAGGCGCAACACCAGCGCGATGACTTTTTCCCTGGGCAGGCCAGGCAGGGCAAGATGGCGACCGATCTGCCGGCGCAAGCGCGGCAGAGCGGCGCCGAAATCGATCACACGCTCGAACTTGCCGCCGTCGCGCACGGAACGCCATCGGGGGTGATAGCGATATTGCTTGCGATGGCGCGCATCGCGCCCCGTTGCCTGCAGATGTCCACGCGGATTCGGGCAGATCCATACATCCACATATGCCGGAGGCACGGCGAGCGCGCGGATGCGCATGAGTTCGGCCGGCTCGGCGATGCGCCGGCCTTCGCTGTCGATATAGCAAAAACCCTTACCGGCACGCCGCCGCCGGATACCGGGTTGCGCATCGGATACGTAGACCAGCCCGGCTTCGCGCGCGTGCTGGCGTGCTTCGAGCTCGATCGTCTGGGTCTTGGCCTGGCGCATGCGTTCGCAGTGTGCGCCAAGCCGATCAAGCCGATGTATACGCGGCGTGCCTTCTCAGAGCACCCGGCAGAAAACGGCCTTGAGATACCGCCCTTCAGGTACATCGCTGCGTACCGGATGATCGGTACCGGCGCCAGCCACGTGAAGGATCTGGATTTCACGTCCCGCATTCAACGCGACGCGGCGCAGCATTTCCAGGAAATCGGCTTCGCTGACCAGGCCGGTGCATGAGCAGGTCAGCAGCAATCCGCCGGGCGGGATCACATCCAGCGCCATGCGATTCATAGCGAAGTATTTCTTCAAGGCATCGACGATGCGATTGCGATCGCGGGTGAGCTTGGCCGGATCGAGCACCACGGCATCGTAGCGTTCGCCATGGGCTGCCGCCTGGCGCAGCCAGTCGAAGATGTCGGCTTGTTCGAAGCGTACGTCGACACCGTTGACCTGCGCGTTGGCGCGCGCAACATCGAGAATCCCCGCATCCATATCGACCCCGGTCGCTTCGCGCGCACCGGCGGCCATCGCATGCACCGCAAAGCCGCCGGCGTTGCAGCACAGATCGAGCATGCGCCGGCCCTTGGCCAGTTCGGCGAAGCGTTTGCGGTTGTCGCGCTGGTCGGCGAAGAAACCGGTCTTGTGGCCCGAGCCCGGTGCGGCATGGAAGCGCAGGCCGTGCTCATGGACCTGGACGGCATCGGGTGCTTCCATGGCGCGGCAGTCGAACGATTCCTGCTTTTGCACGTGCGTTTCAGCGAACCAATACAGGCGTGCCTGAGGGAAATGCACGAGCAGCGCCTGGTGGATGACGTCGCGGAAGCGCCACATGCCGGCAGCGAAATACTCGATCACCAGGATATCGTCGTAGCGGTCGACAATCAGGCCCGATAATCCGTCGCCCTCGCTATGCACCACGCGCCATGCATCGCTTTCGCGGTCCAGCTGCAGTAGCTCGCGGCGCAGTGCCACCGATTGGGCGATGCGTTTTTCGATCCAGCCGGCGTCGATCGCTTCGTTCGGATCGGTGGTGAGCAGGCGTAGCGCGATGCGCGCATGGCCATTCCAGAACCCGCGCCCGATGAATCGTCCCTTGGCGTCGACCACCTCTACCACGCTGCCGGGAGGCAAGCGTTCGGCCGGCTTGTTGACCTGGGCGGACCAGATCCACGGATGACCCGGTGTGCGGTCGGTCTTGAGCTGGATGACGGGAAGCGTATTGGCGGGCGTATTCATCCGCCCATGATACCGCCCGGCGCAGGCTTCGAAGCGCTCAGCGCAAACGGAGTGCTACCCAGGACAGCAACGCCAGCAGATTGACGCCGATCCGTGCGACCGCCGGACCGGCTGCGGCAAGCGCGAAACCCTGGGTGCCGAAGCGCCACTCCAGGCCCAGGTGCGGGGACGCCTGCCAGGTGGCGTAAACGTTGATGAAGGCGGTGGCGTGCAGGCCATAGGTGAAGATCGGCGTAGCGATCAGTGGAATCTGCAGGATCTGCGCCCAGCGCGAAAAGGTCACGCCGCGGTCGCCGCCTTCCAGCAGCAGGATGCCGGCCATCAGGATGAAGCCATACAGCAGCAGGCCGATCAGCGCGAACACGGTATCGTTCGTGCTACCCAAGGGCAGCAGGCGGCGCAGCATCTGCGCGACACCATACAGGCCACCGGCGATCTCGAAGACGCCAATGATGCGAAACAGAATGGAGCGCACGCTCAGGCCTCGCTGCAAAAGTGGCAAGCTTAGCCCAAGCCGGCCGGCTTGTTTCATCCGGCTGCGCTGCCTGGAAGCATCGATCAGGACGTATTTAGGCGACCAGGGTCGCTCGTGGAGCGTCCATGGCCGGCTCGTCGACAATGGCGTGCGGGACGAAGTGAGCGCTATCGCGGGTAATTGGCGATCGATCCTCGCGCAGCCCCATCCCGCAAGCGCGATCGCCGACCACCCAGCTACCGATCAGCACGTGTCGGCCGTCGAAGGCGGGCAGGGGATGATAAGCCTGCCGAATGTACGGGCCCTCGTAGGGACCTGTCGAATCCAGCTCGGTGCCATCCGGCAAACGCATCGCAATATTGGCGCCCTCGCGCGAATACAGCGGTTTGCGCACCCAGCCCGGAGCCAGCGCGCTGGCGTCGTCGAACACAGCCGGCAGTAGATTGGGATGGCCACGATGCTTCTGCCAGAGCAGCGGCAGGATGCCCTTGTTGCTCAGCACAGCCTTCCACGGTGGTTCGATCAGTTGCATGCCGGCGCGCGGGAGATAGCCGCCGAAGGTCTCGCGGAACATGTCTTCCAGCGGATAGAGCTTGAACAGGCAGCCGATCGCACGATCGTCGAGGTCGGTAAAGCGCCCATCCTGCGAGATGCCGATATCCTCGATGGCGATGAGGCCGCACTCGATGCCTGCTTGCACGGCGCAATCGCGCAGGTAGGCTACGGTCCCCTGGTCCTCGACCGAGCGGCCTACCGCCGCGGCATAGAAGGGCCGCGCTATCTGCCTGGCAATGCTGCCGAAGGCTTCGACCAGGGATTCGTAGATCGAATTGAACTGATCGGCGCCGGCAGGCAGCGCACCGCGCATCAGCTGTTGTTCCAGCCATTGCCATTGAAAGAACGCCGCCTCGAACAGCGAGGTCGGCGTGTCGTAGTTCAATTCATAGAGCTTGGCCGCACCGGTGCCGTCGTAGGCAAAATCCATGCGGCCATACAGGTGCGGGTCGCGGCGGCGCCAGCTTTCGGCGATCCAGTCCCAATAGGGTTCGGGAATCGCCAATTGACGCAACGTGGCATCGTCCTGGACGATGCTGTCGACCAGATCCAGCGCCATATCGTGCAGCTCGGCGGTCGGCGCCTCGATATCGTCCTCGATCTCGCGCAGGGAGAAAGCGTAGTAGGCCGATTCGTCCCAGTAGGGCTGGCCGTCGAGAGTGTGGAAATCGAATCCGCACTCGGCGGCGAGCTCGCGCCAGTTGGCGCGCTCGGCGATCGCGATGCGACGCATTACTCGCCCGACCCGCCGCGTCCGCCCGCGCGGCTGCCGAACCCGCCGCGGCTGACCGTCGTCATGGGCGCATCGGCGACGACCGAGACGGGGCGCATGCTGCGCGAACCGGCAAAGCCTGTGCCGCCGGAGCCGCGGTAGACCGAACTCTTGTCGTCCGGGCGTTGCCATTGACCGCCAGCGTTGCGGAACGCCGGCCCGCTGGCGAAGCCAGATACGGGCGAACCATTGCGCAGCATCTGCGAGATAAAGAAGCCGGTCATCAGCGGTACGAAGAACGAATGGCCGCCATTATCGGCGCGCTCCTCGCATCGGCTGGCGCCGTAGTCGGCTTCGCAGGTTTCGCGCGAAGCGAACTGCGGACTTCCGGTCGCAGCCTCGTTGCGCGCCTTGTCGTAGGCTTGTTGGCAGGCGGAGGCGTCATGCAACTGCGCGGTGCACGTCTCCACCGAGGTATACACCCCTTCGCGCGTCGTCTCGTCATCGCCGCAGGCTGTCAGCAGCAACGGTGTGGCGCCCATCAGCAGAAGAGCGGCGGTCCTTGATCGTTTCATCGAGCACATCCGTTTTTCGATACAGGCAAGCATGCCCGTTCGAGGGTTCTTGCGGAAGTGCTTGGGTGAGGACGCCGTCGGTTCCGCTGACATGGCCTCCGTGTCTACTGTCGTTCCGGTGTCCCTACAAGGGATGGGCTTAAGCCGAGACAGGTGTCTTTGCCTCTTGGCCGGCCGCCAACGTTGCCGGTCAATACAGCGTCGATGCGCGACGGTTTCCGCTAAAGGGGCCGGCAACCAGCAAAGCGGTTGCCGGCCCTCACCGTTCCATGGTTAGAACGCCATCGGTGGCTTTTCTATGAAGTCGCTACCGTAGCGCCTCTTCAAGGAAAGTCAGCCCAGGCCCCAATTAATGAAGACAATAGTGTCGTTGTAGTCGTTGTCGCTACCGTCCTCGGTTCCCAGGACAATGAACCCGGGCTTGTTGTCCAGCGGATTGTCGGCAAAACGCCACTTGCTCATCTTGCCGTTTACGCTCACCTCGACACATACCTGCCCAGTTTTGGTGTGTGCGACGATCTGGCCCGGATTGACGTTCTTCAGGCCGCTACCGGTAAGGGTATGGGACGGCTTATCCTCGCCGTCGATGTAGACCTTGATGGTCTGGGTGGCGGCGGAATTTATCAGTGCGTTGAGAGCAAAGTCGGTGTTGGCCGGAAGCTTGAAGCACTTCTTCCCGCCGTTGGGATTGTCGCCGCACGTTCCGCCGCACTTGCAGTCGCAGTCATCCGTAATTTGCGTCACTTTCATCTCGGTAATGCAGAAGTCGTTTCCGCTTCCTCCGGAAACGCTGTTGAAGATCTTTAAGTAAGCGTCGGATTTCTCGGCTTTGAACGACCCGGTGAGCCAGGTGCCGGCTCCCGTATCTGGAGTGGCGCTGGTAATAACGCGATCGGAAGGCGCGTCGTCCTTTGTCGCCCCCACGCGCAACGACAATTCCGGAAACGGCTTGACGTTATTCAGCCTCAAGGTATGCACAGAGAATTCATACGTGGCACCGGCGACGAAATCAAAGTGCTTGCCGAGTACCGTGCCGCTGTTGTCGACCAGGTCCTGGGTGGGGACGACAAATGCCATGCCGCCGAGGTCTTGTTTGTAGTAATTGTCGGTAAGGATCCAATTTGGCCTGTGAGCAGGGTTGAATTCATCCAGGCGTGGCGTCCAGCCGTTGAGATCCTTGTTGCTGAAATCGGTGATTTCTTTCAACATGATAGAGTTCCTGAGTGATTGGCTAAGCGAGAGATTGCAGCGCTCTGCGAATTGAGAAATTCGGCAGGCACTTATGAAAGGCGCCTGTCGGCATCAAGACGCCCGGCGCGCCGTCATTGCAGCGACCAATTCAGAAATACGATGCTGTCGTTGTAGTCATTGTCGGTGCCGCTTTCTGCGCCGATCATGATGACTCCCGGCCTGCGATCCAGAATGTCGTCGACGTAGCGCAGCTTGCAGGGCTTGCCGTCGGCTTCCACTTGAATGCAAACCTTGCCCGAACCGGAGCTGTAAACGCCTGCGTTGGATTTCGATGCATTGAGCATGGGCGTATTGTTCTGGCCCTTGCCGTTAAATGTATCTACCAACTTGTCGTCGACAAACAGTTTTACTGTCTGATTGTGAGCCGTGGTGTTGGCGAACACAGTGATGCCAAACTGGGTATTGGCGGGAAGATCGAAGCACTGTTTGCCCGAATCATTATCGCCACAGCGGCCCTTGCAATCGCAATCGTGGGGATTGGGGTCAGGATCGGGCGTGGGATCGGGATCGGGATCGGGATCGGGATCGGGATTCGGGCCCGGCTTGGGGTCGTCATGGCAGTCGCAATCTCCCGGGCCAGGGCCGTGCTTTTTGTCGCCTGTGTAGCCGCCCGTGTTCTTGCCCGAGTCGTTGTGGTGTGCTTCCTGACCGACCTGAACAATAGCGTCCACCTGCTCGACGCCGTCCCAATCGGCCTTCAATTCGCCAGGGCCGGAAGCAAAGGTCTTCTTCGTTAGCGAAGTACCCTTGTGGAGATATACGTATTGCCCGCCCTTGAAGAGGGCAAAGATGTCATACGCATTGACTTTGCTGCTCCACATCACAGCAGAGTCCAGATCTTTGTCGAAGCCCAGCTCTGTCAACTTGGGGCACAGAGTGGCAATCTTGGTGGCGGCAGTATGAACTTTCTTGTGGACAAGATCGTAAATTACGTACTTGTCTCCTTTAAAGAAATAAACATAGCTGCTGCTATTGTCCGGATAGACGTGAACCGTGGCATCGATATCGGCATCGAAGCCTTCCGCACCCGCGCCGCCCAGCCCAGGGAACCCTTCGGAGATTTTTCGAATCCCTGCGTTCGGGCCGTCTGCTCCCTCTACGGTATCGGTGGCCGGGGCGTACACTACAAACTCGTCTTTCTTAAAGAAGTACAACTGCCAAGGGTCGAGCGTATTGGCTGCCGCCGGATGATGGGCGTTGAGGGCGAAAACGTCATCGATATCTTCACAAAACTTATCTGGCAGATTCCAGTCGACCTTGATGACGCGCCTGTACTCCGTTTTTCGGCTTGGGATATCCCATTGGATGTAGCATTTTTTATTGAAAATAAAATACTTAGCTAGTCCCATTGCTGAAATCCTTTTGATTTGTTAATGGCCTGATACATTTCTTCACACCATTTGCACGGTTTCGCGTTGCCCTCATCTGCAGGATGTGAATGAGGGGTTCTCATTTAGCGCCTCACCGGAATGTTGTGATTTTGAAATCAGCCATTTTCTTTTGAGATTCGGTATCCAATCTCGGTAGATTTGGTCAACTAGGATGGATGTCTCGTTTCGCAATCGCGCAGCTAAAATCATTAGCGGCCAATTAGCG
>NZ_DATCRY010000141.1:0-5080 GCF_036568765.1 Dyella sp.
GGCGTGATCCTGCCGCTGGTCGACAAGGTACTGGACTTCCAGTTCTCGGGCATGCAGGGTCGCGGTATCGGTCGCTACGGTAGCGCGCAGCTGCCTGACGTGACCTTCCGTCCGAATGGCTCGATCGCTCCGATCAAGGAAAACATGCTGCTGGCCGGCCTGACGCTGCATGCGACGCCGGATTGGGATATCTACGCCTTCGGCGGCCGCGAACGTCAGGATAAGGAAGCTTTCAATTACAACGGTGTCGCACTGGGCTGGGGTAACCCGCTTTACAGCAACGCCGGTTGCAACATCGAAGGCGGTAGCTGCGTGGGCAACACCAAGGAAATCTGGCAGGGCACGCTGGGTTTCTGGTGGAAGTTCTACCAGGGCAAGTTCGGCCGCGCCCAGTTCGGTGCGCAGTACTCGCATACCGAGCGCGAATCGTTCGAGGGCGTTGGCGGCTCGGCGACGGGCAAGGAAGACATGTTCTTCACCAGCTTCCGTTACTACCCGTTCTGAGTTTCACGATTATCGGAAGGGAGTTCGACCCAGGGATGGAAAAACGGCGGGCATTGCCCGCCGTTTTGCTTTTCTGGAGTATGTGGCTTGCTACAAGTGTTCACCCCCTTCCAGCTTTCTCACGCTACGTGGCGAATGAGCTCTCTCTCTTGTTTACAGGGGAGGGTCGGGGAAGGGGGAACCTTGCCTCAGTGCAACATGGCTATCGCCTTATACGCCAGCATCCTTCAGCGCCTTCAACAACACCTGCCAATCCGTCGGTCGCATGTGCATGCCAATCATGCGCAGCCCGTTCGTCGGAATCGGCGTCGCTTCAACGGATTTTTTCACCTCCAACAACGACTCAGGCTGCACTAGCGCGCCATTGGGCCCGAGCGGCATCACCATTTCCCCGGTATGCAGCAGATGCGCATCGGCGATCCAGCTCATTTCCATGGGTTGCTCGCCTTCGCTTACGGGATAAAGCACGATCGCATTGTGTCCATGGCCGATAATGGTTGCCTTGGATACCGGTCGGATGATGGGCTTGACCGGATGCTTGGCGAGTGCGTCGGGTACGAGGGTACGCGGTGCATTCAGCATTGCGCGGATCACCGCCTCGTTGCGATCGCGTACGTAGATCGGAATGCCGCGCGCAGCGTATTCGCGCACGCCGGCGACATGCCAATAGAACGCGGTAGAGGTAATCAGTGCCTTGACCGGCACGCCGGGAAAACGCCGCGCCGCTTCGTCGAGTACCTTGCGCGAATAACCCGTCGAGATAGGTGCATCGATGATGACCAGGCCGTCGTCCTGACGCACGATGGTAGTGAACCAGGAGCCAGGTATCTGCACGATGCCGGGGGCGATTTCCGCGATCGGCGACTTCGGGTCCGGGGCTCGCCCGATCGGTTGGCCCAGGGTCACATCGTCGAGCGTGGCGTGCGATACGGCGACGGTGGTCTCCGGCATCGCGAACCCATCCGCTTCAAGGCTCGCTAACGGACGCACGTCGCTGCGCACGGCCGTGCTCAAAAGTACTCCGTTACGGAAAAGATCCGATTGCACCGGGTAACGTATGCCCTCGAATAACGCGTAATTCATCCATTCGGTACGATCGACCAGATCGCCCATGGCGTTATAGGCGATATCCACGCTATTGGCGCGGATCATTGCAATCTTGGTTTCGACAGCGCTGGGCAGGCCGGTGGCCGCGTCAAGGAACACATGCACCGGGTAGCGACCCGCATGAAACGAAACGACATGCTGCGGAATACCGTGCGGCGATGCATCGGCGTCACGCGTCAAATCGTTCGCGGCTTCAGCCGCGAGTAGTGCGCTGATGGGTTCGTCTAGGTTCCATGCTGGCGGCGCTTCGTCGCGCGTGGTCATGGGGGGCCGCGTTGCGATCACCAGGTCTGTGCGCTCTTCGGTCGGTGTAAGCAAGACTCGCGTGTGCATGGACGAGGGAGCCGCGCCTGCACTGAGCTGAGTCGTATCGGTCAGGCGTCGATGGCCTTGCAGATCGTCGAGCACGGTGGCGTGAGTGGCGCCCTCGAAAACGTAGGGCGCATCGGCATGATCGAACTCGACGATATCCCAATTCGCACCGATAGTCTCCGTGCGTAGTGCGGCGATCTTATGCAGGTCGTGGCTTTGCCCCATGGCTTTGAGGGCCTGGGAGACCAGGGCGCGGGCGTCGGCATCCACTGCGTGGGCCGGCTTGCCCAGCGACAAGCCGGCGGCGATAGCGAAGGAGAGCTTGAGCAGTGCGGAAGATCGCATCGTTGACCTCTATGGAAGGCACCCCTGTCCACGGGTCGAGGATCTGCTCAACGACTTTTGATGACCGTGCGAGGCGACGGGCCAGCCTGCGGCCTCCTGGGCGCAGGCGCACGGCATTTGGGATAAGCGGCACCCTGGCCGTGCTCAACGGCGTCTGCCGCCATGCCGGCGGCGGACACCGTATGCCCTGGCTTTATCGTTTGGTGATTTGCGTGTCTTTTGCGGAAGCTTCCCATCCGCCGCCAAGCGCGCGGATCAGGTCCACGCTCGCCTGTAGCCGGCGTGTACGCACTAGCTCAGCCGTGCGTTCGGCCTGCAGGGCGGTCGTTTGCGCACTGACCACGTCCAGGTAGCTCACTACGCCTTCCTTGTAGCGATTGGTTGCCAGCGTCTGCGATTCGTTCGCGGCAGCCGCTGCGGCATCTTCCTGCATGGCCTCACGGCCGAGCTCTTGTAGCAAGCTCAAATTGTCTTCGACTTGCTGGAAAGCACTAAGCACGACCGCCCGGTATTGACCGGAGGCTGCGTCGAGCTCGGCGCGTGCCTGCGCCACGCGCGCGCGTCGCAAGCCGCCATCGAACAGGCTTAGCGACGCCAGCGGCCCGAGTGCCCAGAATCGGTTTCCGGCAGCAAGCAGGTTGCCCTGACCGACATCCTGCCAGCCGATGGCCGCGCTCAGGCTCAGCGTCGGGAAAAACGCTGCCCGCGCTACGCCGATGTTGGCGTTGGCAGCAAAGGTGCGTCGCTCGGCGCCGGCGATATCCGGCCGCCGTTGCAGTAACGTAGATGGAACCCCTAACGGTATCGCCGGAACTGTCATGGCCGATGGCGAAGGCGGTACCGAAAAGCCCGATGCCGGTACGCCGACCAATGCGGCGATGGCGTGCACAGTCAAGGCGCGTTGCGCGCGGAGTTCCGATGCCTGCGCCTGGGCGTCGGCAAACTGTGCGTCGGCGCGTGCGACATCCAGGCCCGAGGAAACGCCGCCTTCCATGCGTTGCCGCGTCATATCTCGGCCCTGGCCGTAGGCGTCGAGCGAATCCTGCACGATGCGCGCCTGCACATCGTAGCCGCGCAGGCGGATGTACAGGTCGGCCAGTTGTGCTTGCAGGCTGAGCCTGGCGGAAGCCAGATCGGCGGCGGAAGCATCGCTTTCGGCCGTACCCGCCGCGACGGCGTTACGGATACGTCCCCACAAGTCCAGCTCATAGCCGGCCGCGAATTCCAGAGTCTGGGTGTCGTATTCGTTCGGCTGGTTGGCACCGCGCAGCGGGCGATTGTTCGATTGGCGATCGTTGGTCGGGCTGGCCAATACGCCAGCCTGAGGCAGCTGGCTGGCATGCAGCTGTTGTTCGAACGCACGCGATGCTTCGTAGCGTGCCAGCGCTACGGCGATATTGGGATTGTTTGCATTGAGCTGGTTTTCCAACCGGTCCAACGCCGGATCGGCGTAGACCTTCCACCAGTCGCCGCGCGACGCGGTGTCGGCAGGATCGGCTGTTGTCCAGCCATCGGGATGAGCCGCCCCCGCATAAGCGTCCGGCAGGGCGCCTACGCTCGGTTGGTGGTAGGTCGGTGCCAACGAACAGCCGCTCAATCCCAGCAGTAATGCCAGCGGCAGGAGGCGTCGTACACGATCAACGGGCCTTGACATGCGCACGCTCGTCTTTTGCCTGGGTGGCGATCTGCACCGAGTCGCCTTGCATCAGCGAATCGGAAGGGTGGTCGACGATGCGGTCGCCCGGCACAAGACCATGGTCGATCTGCAGCTTGTCACCGAGGTCCATTGCAATATGCACGTCGCGAAGCACGACGCGATTGTCCGGCCCGACGACGGCAATCTGCGGTCCCGCGGCACGAAATAGCAGCGTTGTGGCGGGTACGGTCACGGTATTGGCGGGGGCGGCAAGCGGCAGGCGGACCTCCGCGAAATCGCCGGGCAGCAAATCCTGTCGCGGATTGTCGACCTGGAACTGTGCCAGCAACGTGCCGGACGATTGATTGATCGCGCCCGAGTTACCGATCAAGGTGCCGTCCACCGTTTCGCCACCGTGTCCGAGCACCAGCAGCTTGACCTTCATGCCGGGTTTGACCGAAGAGGCATAGCCCTGCGGGACTTCCGTGTAAAGACGCATCTTGTTGGTATCGGCCACGGTAAATAACGGCTTGCCGCTGTTATTGGCTGCGATCAGGTCGCCGATGTCGGTATTGCGTGCCGTGACCGTGCCATCGAAGGGGGCGACGATGCGCTTGAACGACTCCAGCGCCGCGATGCGATCGACATCGGCCTTCGCAGCCAGTGCGTTGGCCGTGGCAGTCTCTGCCTCGCTGGCTTTTTCGTCGGATTCCTGCTTGGACACCGATCGCGACTGCAGCAGGTTCTGCCAACGTTTGGCGGTTGTTTCGGCCAGGCGCACATTGGCCTGTGCTCGTGCCAGCTCGGCCTTGGCTTGTTCGTATTGCTGGTCGAGTTCCGGCGTATCTATCACCGCCAGCACGTCGCCCGCCTTGACCTTGTCGCCGATATCTACGTTCCACTGCTTGAGGTACCCGCTTACGCGTGCGTGGATCGGCGTGCTGATCCACGCGTCGAGATGTCCGGGCAATGTCATGCTTTGCGCGTCCGAGTTCAGTGTGGCTTCGATGACCTGCACGCTGGGTGTGAGCTGCGCGTCGGTCCATTGCGTGAGGTTGCGCGATTCCACGGCACGAACAGACAAACAGACAGCGACGGCTGCGAGCGCCAGGCCAAGGCCGATGGCAATGACCAGGCGCAGCCGCGGTGCGCGCCCCGGCAGGGCAGCGGCGGGGG
>NZ_DATCRY010000142.1:0-3624 GCF_036568765.1 Dyella sp.
CAGCATGGCCATGTCGAAGCCGGTGCGCGCGTCGGGCGCGATGGCGAGGTCACGTCGGCCGGTCGTGGCGATCTGGTAGTACAACTGCACGTCTTCCGGCTGCAGGCGCTCGGCCAGTGCCAGCAGCGCGCTATCGTCACCCTCGCCTTCTTCCGGCCGGTAACCAGGTACCAGCTGAATCAGCTGCAAGCGATGCAGCACTGCGGCAAGATCATCGAGCACACCGCCGAAATCGGGTGAGAACGAGGCAATCCGTGCGCACTCCTGCATAAGTTGCTGGCCATCGCCGGCAGCGAGCGCATCGAGCAAGCCCAGCACTTGCCCCCGGGCGACGCTGCCCAGCATGGCGCGCACATCGTCGGCGTTGAGGCTACCGCCACCATAAGCGATGGCCTGATCCAGCAGCGACAGGCCGTCGCGCAAGGAACCATCGGCCCCGCGTGCCAGTTCTACGATCGCCGCGTCGTCGTACTGGATCGACTCGGCACCGAGGATATGCCGCATCTGGCCGGCAATCTGTTCGGGGAGCAGACGCTTCAGGTTGAACTTAAGGCAGCGCGACAGCACGGTCACCGGCAGTTTCTGCGGATCGGTCGTGGCGAGCAGGAATTTCACATGCGGAGGGGGCTCTTCCAGCGTCTTGAGCAAGGCGTTGAAGGCGGGCTTGGATAGCATGTGCACCTCGTCGACCAGGTACACCTTGAAGCGGCCGCGCGCAGGCGCGTACTGCGCGTTTTCGATCACTTCGCGCACGTCGTCCACGCCGGTATTGCTGGCGGCGTCGATTTCCAGCAGATCGACAAAGCGACCGGCATCCACCGCGGTGCAAACCGCGCATTCGCCGCAGGGATCGGCCGATTCGCCGCGCTCGCAATTGAGCGACTTGGCGAAAATACGCGCAATCGTGGTCTTACCCACGCCGCGCGTACCGGTAAAGAGATAGGCATGGTGCATGCGCCCGGTATCGAGCGCATTGGTCAGCGCCCGCACGACATGCTCCTGCCCAACGAGCTCGGCGAATTTGCGTGGACGCCACTTACGGGCCAGGACTTGATAGGACATGCACGATTACCTGTGGGCGAAACCCGATTGTGCCAAGGTGTGAAGCCGCTCGCTATGCTCGCTGCAAGATCGGCGGCCGCGCCTGCGGCGCTCTGAAGGGAAAGAAGCAAAGAGCCCTCACGGCTTCGCCTCCTCACAGGCGGCTCAGCCACCGACCTCACAGGCTGCGCCCACAGCCGGCCTGACGCCCAAAAAGGCGGCGGCCCTGCCAGCCACACCCCGGCACCCGAATCGCTCGCTACCGTTGCTTCCTTCCGGACCTGGCGGGGTTTACGAACTATCGTCGCGGGGGGACCGACAGGGCCACCATAGACTTTTTCGATATCAGCGCCGGGGTTCACAACTGGCGGAGAGGGCGGGATTCGAACCCGCGATACGGGGATAAGCCGTATACACACTTTCCAGGCGTGCTCCTTCAACCACTCGGACACCTCTCCGCAATGGTGAACCCTTGCACTGTTCAGGCCAGTTCGGCCCGGCAAAGAGGCGAAAGGATAGCGGGCGCGGGCATGAGTGACAAGACCGCGACGTAGTTCAAGCGACCTGGGCCACGTCGCGCAAGAACACCGGAAAATCGGTGGTAGGGGGCCGCACGCCCGCGCCGTAGAACATATCGGCCACGAACCCGCGGTGATAATTGGTATGGCTGACAAGGTGCAGGAGGATCTCCTCCTTGGTCATAGCACCCTCGCCACCGCCAATGAAACCGAAATGAACGGTCTCGCCGGCCTGGCCGGCATCCAGTCCATCGGCCCAGGCGATGTACCAATCGTCCAGCTCCAATTGGCGCCGTGCCAGTTCCTCCAGCGCGATCTTCTCGCTGGTGATGCGCGCAGTGAAACCATGCTCGCGGCCTTCCAGATGCGCCTGGAATACGCTATCGATGGTGTACACATGGGTCAGCATGGCCAGCATGCTGCCGAAAACCACCTGTCGCGGCCGCATCAGTTCTTCTTCGGGCAGTTCGGCGGCGGCGTCGAGAATCATCCGATCGGCCCAAGCCTTGTAGCGGGCGAAACGGCGCAGCGATTGCGTGCTCATGGGGGTATCCGGAGTTTGCGGGAAAAAGATTCAACCGGCGTCGGCACGTGGCGGCCGCGGCGCAGGCAAGTCGATACGACCGCCTGGCGCGACGATGTGGAAACCGCGCGCTTCGAGCGCCGCGCCATCGGCGTGACTACCGTAGTGATACAAACGCAGACGCTCGCGCCAGGTGGACGGATACTCGCGCTCGATGTCGTCGATCCCGGTGTGCGAGGGATTACCTACCAGGCCACAATCGTGCGCCACGATTTCGCCGGCACCGGCGTAGCGCTCCAGCATCTCGGGTATCGGCCGGGTATCGCCGGTAAAGGCGAAGCTTCCATCCAGGGCGATACCATAGGACGTACCAGGCATATGGTGTCGTGTGGCGAAGACATCGAACCACAGGCCATCGAGCCAGAAGCCGCGGCTGAACGGCACCAGCCGGAATGCCTCCCAAAAGTTCACGCCGCCCTCGGCAAGCACGCCGGGATAGTCGGCGACACGCCCCTGCAGCCACGGGATCAGCGCCGCGTGCGCAAAAACGCGCGTCTGCCCCCGCCGCGCCTCATCGAACCACAGGCGGATAAAGGCACGCTCCATGCCTCCCACGTGATCCATATGCGCATGAGTAACGTAAAGCGCGCGTGGCGGTGCGCCATAGGCTGCCAGGTAGCGATCCAGCGTATCGGGGCCGCAATCGATCAGGAGCAGCGGCTCGCCGTCGCGTTCGAGTACGGCCGAGGAAGACCCCAGTTCTGCGGCATGGGCCGCCCCTACCCCGAGAAAATGCAGAGTCCAGTTCATGAGGTAAGCGTACGCTCGTACTGCAAGCGCAGGGGAGTCCAGACGGCCGCCTCGAAGGCCGCCTCGCCCTGCGTGGCGGCACCCACCTTGAGCAATGAACGCCGCAGCCGACGCAAATTACCCTGCTGCCACCCACTATCGAGCGACCGCTGCTCGCCGCGATCGAAATCGATCAAATGCAAGCCGTCCGGGCCGATCAGGACATTGTGCGCGTTGAGATCGGCATGGCAGATCCCAGCGCGATGGAACCGTGCTACCAGATGCCCGACCGCTCCGGACAGTTCGCCGTCCAGACGTCCCTGCGCGATGCACTGGGCCAAAGTGACCGCACCGTCGATGCGCCGGGTCAACAGGTCGGCGGTGTAGAACAGCCCGCGCCGCTCATAGCGTGCGGCAACCGGACGCGGCCCAGGCAAGCCGATCGTGGCGATAATGTCGAGCAGACGCAGTTCACGGAACCCGCGCGTGCGCCCCGCGCCGGTCCAAAGGTAGCGATCGCCCAGTACAGCTGCCACCATGCCGCCGCGCCGATAGTGTTTGAGGACGCATTCGCCAGCGGACGTATCGACGATCGCCACGCCGCCGCGCCCACCGCTTTCCGTACGCAGGGCGCCACGTTCGCTCCAGTACGCCTGCGCGAACCAGTTGCCGTCGACTTGTGGCGAGACGGCGGCGTCGAACAAAATCGCGCCACCGGCGTCCTCGCGGACCTGTTCGTGCATCATCATGTCC
>NZ_DATCRY010000143.1:0-11237 GCF_036568765.1 Dyella sp.
CAAATACACGGTTGCCGAAATCGAGCGCGTCACCCGCCGTGCCTTCGACCTCGCGCGCCAGCGGCGCCGCCACGTGACCTCGGTGGATAAGGCCAATGTACTGGAAACCTCGCGACTGTGGCGCACCACCGTGCAGCGCATCGCCGCCGAGTATCCCGACGTGACAGTGGAGCATCAGCTGGTCGATTCGATGGCGATGCTGCTGCTGACCCAACCGGGGCGTTACGACGTAGTGGTTACAGAAAACCTGTTCGGCGACATCCTGACCGACGAAGCCGCAGCGCTGGCCGGGTCGCTGGGCCTGTTGCCGTCCGCGTCGCTGGGCAAAGGCAGCAACGGGTTGTACGAGCCGATTCACGGGTCGGCGCCGGATATCGCCGGCCAGGGCGTCGCCAATCCCACCGGCGCCATCCTCTCGGCTGCCCTGCTGCTGCGTCACTCGCTGCAGCTGGAAGACGAAGCGAACGCCGTCGAGGCGGCGATCGACGATGTACTGCGCGACGGACCGCATACGCGCGATATCGGCGGTCAGGCCGGAACGCGCGAAGTTCAAGCGGCGGTGCTCAAGGCGCTGGACGAGCACGCCAGCAGCGCGGCGGCGTTCTTCAGCGGTGCGCGCGCCTGCGGCTAACGGTTCTCTCCTTGCTGCCGCTGCGTGCGGGATGAATGGAATGGCGACGTCTTCTTATCCCGGACGCCGGCCGATGGCCCATCCCCCCGGCCTCCCCGCGCAGCGGTGGCATTTTTTTTGAATTCTTCTACTGGGATCACTGATGCGCAGCGACCTGATCAAGACCGGACCCGACCGCGCCCCGGCGCGCGCGATGCTCCGCGCTACCGGCCTGGACGATGACGCCATCGCCCGCCCCCTGGTGGCGATCGTGCATACCTGGTCCAACGTCAGCCCGTGCAATCTCAATTTGCGCGAACTGGCCGAGCACGCCGCAGCTGGTGTGCGTGCCGCCGGCGGGACACCGGTGGAGTTCAATACCATCGCCGTCACCGACGGTATCGCCATGGGTACGCAAGGCATGCGTGCGTCGCTGATCAGTCGCGAGGTCATCGCCGACTCGATCGAACTGGCAGTCGATGGGCACTGCCTGGACGCGATGGTGGTGCTCTGCGGCTGTGACAAGACCATTCCCGCCGCCGCCATGGCGTTGGCGCGCATGAACATCCCTGGCGTGGCGCTTTACGGCGGCACAATTGCACACGGCACGCACGATCGACATCCGATCACCATCCAGCAGGTGTTCGAGGCCGTCGGTGCGCATGGCGCCGGCAAGATCGACGATGCCGAACTGAGCGCCGTCGAGCGCGATGCATGTCCCGGTGCCGGCGCCTGCGGCGGCCAGTTCACCGCCAATACCATGGCGATGGTGCTGACTACGCTCGGCCTCTCGCCGATGGGCTTCAACGATATTCCGGCCACGCATCCGGCCAAGGCCCAAGCAGCCTTTCGCTGCGGCGAGCTGGCGATGGAGGCGCTGCGCGAGGAGCGTTACCCGCGCGATCTGCTGAGCGTGACGTCCATGCGCAATGCGGCACGCATGGTGGCGGCCACCGCCGGCTCCACTAATGCAGTGCTGCATCTGCTGGCGATCGCGCGCGAAGCTGGCATACCCTGGACCCTGGAGGATTTCGAACCGGCATCCAAGCACACGCCGGTGATTGCCGACCTGCTGCCCGGCGGTCGATACACTGCCGTGGAACTGTTCGGTGCCGGCGGCAGCGCACGCGTCGCGCAGGAACTGATCGCGGCCAACATGCTCGACGACGCGCCTACCGTCACCGGCCGCAGCCTGTTCACCGAAGCCGCCGCCGCGCCACGCGCGAACAACCAGGACGTCATCCATCCCGTAAACCAGCCACTCAAGCCACGTGGCGGCTATTCGATCCTGTACGGCAATCTCGCGCCCGAGGGCTGCATCCTCAAGCTGGCCGGCAAGGGCGCCACGCACTTCGAAGGCCGTGCACGCGTTTTCGAAAGCGAGGAACAGGCCTTTGCCGCCGTACAGGCCGGCAGCATCGTCAAGGGCGACGTCGTGGTGATCCGCAACGAAGGCCCGGCCGGTGGCCCGGGCATGCGCGAAATGCTCGGCGTCACCGCGGCGCTGATTGGCCGCGGGCTCGGCGACGACGTCGCACTGATTACCGACGGCCGCTTCTCCGGCGCTACGCACGGCTTCATGGTCGGTCATATCGCGCCCGAAGCCGTACGCGGCGGTCCGATCGCTTTGCTCGAAGAAGGCGACCGTATCCGCATCGACGCGGATAGTCGCCAGATCGCCACCGATGCCGATCTCGCCGAACGCCGCCGACATTGGCAGGCACCGCCGCCCAAGGTCACCCGTGGCGCGCTCGCCAAGTACGCACGATTGGTCGGCTCCGCCTCCGATGGCGCCATTACGCGCGCCTTCGAATCCGATACCCAACGCACGCATTCACATCAATCCGCTGACGCAGGAGTTACCACATGAGCCAGTCCGCCGCTACTATCGATCAACTCGCCCAGGCCCGCATCGCCGTCCTCGGCTATGGCAGCCAGGGCCGCGCACACGCGCTGAACCTGCGCGACTCGGGCCTCGACGTCGTCGTTGGCCTGCGTAAAGGTGGCCCGTCGTGGGAACGCGCCCGCGCCGAAGGTTTCAACGTCGCCGAGCCCGGCGACGCCGTGAAGAACGCCGACCTTGTTGCCGTGCTGACGCCGGATATGACCCAGCCGGCGATCTATCGCGATGCCATCGCGCCGAATATCAAACCTGGCGCGGCCCTGCTGTTCGCGCACGGCTTCAACGTGCACTTCAAGCAGATCGAACCGCGCTCCGATATCGATGTGGTGCTGGTGGCGCCCAAGGGGCCCGGCGCGCTCGTGCGGCGCGAGTACGAGATCGGTCGTGGCGTACCTTGCCTGTACGCGGTGCACCAGGACGCTACCGAACAGGCCGAAGCCAAAGCCAAGGCGTACGCGGCCGGCATCGGCGGCGGCCGCGCGCTGCTGATCCAGACCGACTTCAAGGAAGAGACCGAAACCGATCTGTTCGGCGAGCAGGCGGTGCTCTGCGGCGGCGCCAGCGAGCTGGTGGTCAAAGGCTTCGAAACCCTGGTGGAGGCAGGTTATCAGCCCGAAATCGCCTACTACGAAGTCATGCACGAGCTGAAGCTGATCGTCGACCTGTTCTATGAGGGCGGCCTCAAGCGCATGCTGGAGTTCATTTCCGAGACCGCGCAGTACGGCGATTACGTCAGCGGTCCGCGCGTGGTCGACGACGCGACCAAGCAACGCATGAAGGCTGTGCTCACCGATATCCAGGATGGCAGCTTCGCGCGCAACTGGATCGCGGAGTACAACGCGGGCCTGCCCAACTATAAGCGGCTGAAGCAGGCCGACCTGGATCATCCGATCGAGCAGGTGGGTGCGAAGCTGCGTGCGCGCATGCCTTGGTTGAACGCCGGTGCGGCGCAACCGGCTTCCGAACCGCTCAAGAAGGCTGGATGAGGCAGAAGGAGCGAGCGTCAACCGCTCGCTCCTTCCTCGACGAAACCTCAAGGACACCAATGTGATGACGCCACCGGGACAAACCGTCCCACAAGCCAGTTCTGTCCAAACCCACCCGCTTGCCGGCCAGTCCATGAGCGGGGCAGAAGTCGTTGTCCAGGTACTGGCCGACGAGGGTCTGAGCGTACTGTTCGGTTATTCGGGCGGCGCGATCCTGCCGGTCTACGACGCGATATTTCGCTTCAATGCCACGCACATCGGGCCGGATGGCGGCGAACCGATGCCGCTGATCGTTCCGGCCAATGAACAGGGCGCCGGCTTCATGGCCTCCGGTTATGCACGCGCCTCGGGCAAGGTCGGCGTGGCGATCGTCACCTCCGGGCCCGGTGCGACAAATATGGTGACGCCGGTACGCGATGCCATGGCCGATTCGATCGCGATGGTGGTGATTTGCGGGCAGGTACCGACTTCGGCCATCGGCAGCGATGCATTCCAGGAGGCACCCATCAGCAACATCATGAGCGCCTGTGCAAAGCACGTATTCCTGCTGACGGAACCGGAGAAGCTGGAAGTGACCTTGCGCACCGCGTTCGAGATTGCGCGCAGCGGCCGGCCGGGACCGGTGGTGATCGATATCCCGAAGGACGTACAGAACGCCCCCTTGGTGTTTGCTGGCGAAGGCAAGCTGCCCATTCCCGGCTACCGTGCGCGCCTGCGGGCGATCGAGGAGGCGCATCTCGACGACGAAGCATGTGCAGCATTCTTCGACACCTTGGCGCAAGCCCGTCGGCCGCTGATCTACGCCGGCGGCGGCGTGATTGCTTCAGGCGCGACCGAAGCCTTGCAGCGCTTCGTCGATCGCTTCGGCATTCCGGTTACCACGACCCTGATGGCGCTGGGCGCGTACGATACGACCGCGCCGCTGGCGCTGCATATGCTGGGCATGCACGGCACGGCATACGCCAACTATGCGGTGGAAGATTGCGATTTTCTGCTCGCACTGGGTGCGCGTTTCGACGATCGCGTGGCCGGTGTTCCTGCGCAATTCGCGCCGAATGCACGCACGGTGGCGCAAATCGACATCGACCCGGCGGAGATCGGCAAGGTCAAGGCCGTGCAATGGCACCATGTCGGCGATCTCGCCGCTGCGCTCACGCGACTATGCGATTACGGTGAGAAGCACGGGCTGCAGCACGCCGTGCTCGCACGCCACCAAGCCTGGCACGCGCATATTGCCGAGCTCAAGCACGACCATGCCCTTGGCTACGATCGCGCCAGCGCCTTGGTACAGCCCTACGCGGTCATCGAGGAGATCAATCGCCGCACACAGGGACGTGCGATCATCAGCACCGGTGTCGGCCAGCATCAGATGTGGGCGGCGCAGTACTTCGATTTCCGCGAGCCGCGTCATTGGCTCACGTCCGGCTCGATGGGCACGATGGGTTTTGGCCTGCCCGCCGCTATCGGCGCCCAGTTAGCTCGCCCCGATTGCGTGGTGATCGATATCGACGGCGATGCCAGCATCCGCATGAACCTGGGCGAGCTGGAAACGGTCACCACGTATGGCCTGCCGGTAAAGATCGTCGTGCTGAACAATTTCGGCGACGGTATGGTGCGGCAGTGGCAGAAGCTGTTCTTCAAGGGTCGTTTCGCCTCCTCGGATAAAAGCCTGCACCGCAAGGATTTCATCAAGGCCGCGCAAGCGGACGGCTTCGGCTGGGCACAGCGCCTGGAACGGCCCGACCAGATCGGCACAATGGTGGCCGAATTCCTCGATTTTCCCGGCCCTGCCTTTCTGGAAGTACTGATCGATCCGGATGCCGGCGTGTATCCGATGGTCGGCCCCGGTGCGAGCTATGCGCAGATGATTACCGGTGAGTTTATCGCCGCGCGCGATCGCTATGCGACGCAGGAAACGACCAACGACATGTTCTAGAGGGATTTATGAGGCACACATTGTCCATCTTGCTGCAAAACGAAGCCGGTGCGCTGGTCCGGGTGGCCGGGCTGTTCGCCGCACGCAATTGCAATATCGACTCGCTTACCGTGGCCGTTACCCACGACCCGAATGTGTCGCAACTGACCCTGGTAATGCAGGGTGCCGAGTCGACCGTGCAGCAAATCATCGAGCAGACACGCAAGCTGGTCGATGTGATCGAAGTCAGTCGCCCGATCTTCTTGCTGCATTCATGAACGCGCAGCGCGACCATGTGCCGGTTGTTGGCGCGGATGACGCGGATCTTCTGCGCCGCATCCTTGCCGCGCAGCGGGTCTACGACGTCGCACGCGAAACACCCCTGGAAGAAGCACAGCTGCTCTCCGCACGACTGGGCCAGCGCGTACGGCTCAAGCGCGAAGACCAGCAGCCGGTGTTCTCGTTCAAGCTGCGTGGCGCTTACAACAAAATGGCCATGCTCGACGATGCCGAACGCGCGCGCGGCGTCATCGCCGCTTCTGCTGGCAATCATGCGCAGGGGGTGGCATTGGCCGCGGCCCGACTGGGCATTCGCGCCACCATCGTGATGCCGGTGACAGCACCGCAAGTGAAGGTAGACGCGGTGCGCCGCTTCGGTGCGGACACCGTCGAGATCGTACTGGCCGGCGATTCGTACAGCGACGCGCAGGCACATGCAGCCCAACTGCAGACCCGGCACGGCCTGGTGCCGGTACATCCGTTCGACGATCTGGACGTGATCGCCGGCCAGGGCACCATCGGCCTGGAGATCCTGCGGCAGCATGCCCAGCCATTGCATGCGATCTTCGTCCCGATCGGCGGCGGTGGCCTCATCGCCGGCATCGCCGCTTATGTAAAGACCTTACGCCCTGAGATACGCGTCATCGGTGTGCAAGCCGCGGATGCCGACGCGATGGCGCGCTCGCTCGAAGCGGGCCGGCGCCTGAGCCTGGACGAGGTCGGTCTGTTCGCCGACGGCACTGCAGTCAAGATGCCCGGCGAACGCACCTTTGCGTTGTGCCGGCAATACGTCGACGAGATCCTGCGGGTCGACACCGATGCGATCTGCGCGGCGATCCGCGATATCTTCCAGGACACGCGGAGCACAGCCGAACCTTCCGGTGCACTCGCCCTGGCAGGACTCAAGCAATATGCGCAGCGTTCCTCCGATTCAGAACAAACTCTGGTCGCGGTCGTCTCCGGCGCCAACCTCAACTTCGACCGGCTACGCTTTGTCGCCGAGCGTGCCGATGTCGGCGAATCGCGCGAAGCGCTCTTCGCGGTCACCATTCCGGAAGAGCGCGGCAGCTTTCGGCGCTTTTGTGCCGCGCTAGGCGCACGCAGCATCACCGAGTTCAATTACCGCATCGGTAACGCCAGCGAAGCGCACATCTTCGTCGGCATCCAGACACGCGACCACGGCGAGAACGCCGTGTTGCTCCAGGCCTTCCGCAACGAGGGTTTCACCGCCCTGGATCTCACCGAGGACGAACTGGCCAAACTGCATCTGCGCCACATGGTCGGCGGCCGCTCGGCGCTGGCCCGTGACGAGCAGCTTTATCGCTTCGATTTCCCGGAGCGTCCGGGCGCACTGGTACGCTTTCTGGAACGCATGCATCCGGACTGGAATATCAGCCTGTTCCACTATCGCAATCATGGTGCCGATTACGGCCGCATCCTGGTCGGTATCCAGGTGCCCGCGCATGAGCGCGAATCCCTGAGTAATTTCCTCGCTCAGCTCGGTTATCCCTGGCGCGACGAAACCGCCAACCCCGCGTATCGCCTCCTGCTGCGCGATTGATTTCAGACATCTGGCGGGCCTTCGCGCCACAAACGGATTTTTTACGCGACGCTTCGCGCCGAGGGGCGGATAATGCGCGGGGCTTCGCTTGAAGGAGATGCGCATCGTGCAAGACCCAGCAAAGTATTGGTTCCCCGCAAAAACCTACGGGTGGGGGTGGGGCGCGCCACGGACGTGGGAGGGCTGGACGGTGCTGGCCCTTTACGTCGCCGCCATCGCCGCGCTGACGCACTTCTTTCCGCCGCGGGTCATGCCGGGCGGTTTCGGGCTTGGCCTGTGCGTGGCTACCGCGATCCTGATCGCCGTCTGCTGGTTGAAGGGTGAACCCCCACGCTGGCGCTGGGGCGACCGCCAGTAATCGGTTTTGCGCGCGGAGCTTGCTTTTCCCGCACTGTTCCGTGGCATTATCCGCCGGCCGTATACAAGACGCACTGGCTACCGGCCGGTGCGTACAGGGGACATCCGCCGCCGGACGCTGCCATGCATCGCCGCCTGACGGATGGCAGGCCACCAGGGGAATGCGTCATGGAACCAGATGCAAAAACAGCGCGGTTACGTCCCCAGCATGGCGCAAGCCGCGCGGCATGTCCCTCGTCGTCGTCCGCGCGCACGGCCATCGCCGATGCGCCGTTCTTTGCGTCCGCCCGCCGCTGCACACGGCCCCGGACGTTCGTCTCCAACACTCATAATGTTTTCAAGGAGTATCCATGAGGAAGCTCGTCCCTCTTCTGTTCGTGTCGCTTGCCGCGCTGTCGGCGGCTGGTTGCGCCACCAAGAAGACCAACCTCGGCACCCAGATCGCCGGCCTGGTCGACCAGACGACGAATGCACAGACCGAGCCTGAAGCGTTCCTGCGCCTGGAGTCGTATGGGGAGAACGGCGTGCCTTATCTGGTACAGCACCTTGGCGATATGCGCCCGCTCGGCGACAAGACGATGACGCTGAAGAACATCGTTATCGTCGATTCGAAGAAGACCGAGCAAGGCATGCGTACGTATTCGCCCGAAGTGGTGCACGACGCCATGGCCGCGCTGCTCAGTCAGATTACCGGCAAGAATTTCGAGTTTGTCTACAACGGTGCCGACGCGCCGACTCGCACTGCCAATCGCAAGGATTGGCAGGATTGGTGCGTGAAGACCTATCCCGAAAAGAAAGCGATTTGTCGCGGCTGATCGGCGACGCTACCGGGCGGCCACGTGCCGCCCGGCGGTGCTACTGTGATTGTCCGTATTTCCCCGGATCGGGCATCTCATGAACACGGCTCCTAGTGCATTGCTCAAGGCCGCAACTATTGCCGCCATGGACGCTGAAGTCCGTCCGCACAGCCTCAATCCCAATGCCATCCGTCTGCGCAGGGCACTGGGCGATGCCACCGGGCTGAGCCAGTTGGGTGTGCACTTGATTACCCTGATGCCGGGACGCGAATCGAGCGAATACCACCGGCATATGTACGAGGAAGAATTCGTCTACATCCTGGCCGGCGAAGGCGAGGCGTTGATCGACGATATCGTTCATGCGGTCGGTGCGGGCGATTTTCTTGGCTTTCGTCGTGGCGGTGCGGCCCATGTGCTGAAGAACACTGGCACCGAGCCGTTGACCATGCTGGTAGCAGGGCAACGGCTGGAACAGGATATTTGCGATTATCCACATGTGCGCAAACGGCTTTATGTGCATCGAGATGGCGAGGATCTAGTGGATTTCGGCGCGATCGAGCCGGGATGAGGTGCGCTCCGTAGGTTTCCCCTCACCCCAGCCCTCTTGCCCGGCGAAGCCAGGGGAGAGGGAGCACACTGAGGCAAACCTTATTGCTGCACCGACTTCGCCGGCGGAGGGCTGCTCAGCCCGCGCGATGCGCAAGCGAGGCGTACGCCACGTAAAACGCCCGAGCCCGCGCTAAACTCCCGCGCATGGCTCCGACCTCACGCAAGCGCCCCCGCCGCGCCCCCGCTCCCGCCACCGCGCCACGCGTGCGACAGGTGGCCGCGTCGACGAAGGCAACCTCGACGTTGCGCCCGGCCGACAGCTCGACACGTGCCACCCGAGTGCTCGACTGGCTGCTACGCAAGCTCCGGCTCACGCCGGCCGCACGCGAGAAGGCGCTGGATTACCTTGTGCTCACACGCATGGACCGGCCGATCGGCGCGCTGCTGCTGTTGTGGCCGACCTGGTGGGCACTATGGCTGGCGGCAGGCGATTTCCCGCCAGTGAAGCTGCTGGTCGTCTTTACCTTGGGTGTATTCGCGATGCGCGCCGCTGGCTGCGCCATCAACGATTTCGCCGATCGCAAGCTCGACCCGCAGGTAGCGCGCACCGCCGGACGCCCGATCGCCAGCGGCCGGGTCACCCCACGCGAGGCCCTGATCGTGTTCGCCTCGCTGTTGGTGCTGGCATTCGTGCTGGTGCTGTTCACCAATCGGCTGACCATCCTGCTGTCGTTCGCCGGCGCGGCGCTGGCAGCGATCTATCCTTTCACCAAGCGCTATACGTACATGCCTCAAGTCGTGCTCGGTGCGGCATTCGGCTGGTCGATTCCGATGGCGTTTGCCGCCGTATCCGGCACGGTACCCCCGCTGGGCTGGCTGTTGTTTATCGCCAATATCCTGTGGTCGGTGATCTACGACACCGAATACGCCATGGTCGATCGCGAGGACGATATCAAGGCGGGCGCCAAATCCACCGCGATCCTGTTCGGCGATGCGGACCTGCCGATCCTGGGGATCCTGATGGGCACGTTCGCCCTGGCGATGCTGTTCGCAGGGCAGCGTGCGAGCCTGGGCTGGCCATACTGGGTGGCCTTGATCGTTTCGCTGGGATTGTTCGCTCATCAGCTGTGGTCGATTCGCACGCGCGACCGCGCTACCTGCCTGCAAGCCTTCCGCAACAACAATTGGCTGGGCATGGTGCTGTGGATCGGCATCGTTCTGGCCCTGGGAGTGCGCTGATCCCTTCTTCGTAGGCGGTCGCGCATCCACTCCCGCTTAACATCCCCAACCGAAACATCGGCGATAACGGTGGCTACCGGCCGCCCCGCCGACATGCCGCTTTTCTGCCCGGAGACAGCATGCCGCTTCGCTCGTTCGCCATCGCGCTGTGCCTTTGCTTGACGACCCTGCCGGCGCTTGCGAAGGACGTCACCCTGCTCAATGTGTCTTATGACCCGACGCGCGAGCTGTATCGTGAGGTCAATACCGCCTTCGCCGCACAATGGCAGCGCGATCATGGCGAAAAGGTATCGATTTACATGTCGCACGGCGGCTCCGGCAAACAGGCCCGATCGGTTGCCGAAGGCCTGCGTGCGGATGTAGTGACCCTGGCACTGGCCTACGACATCGATGCGATCGCCGCGCGCGGTTGGCTGGCGAAAGACTGGCAGCAGCGCTTGCCGGATCATTCGACGCCTTACACCTCGACCATCGTCTTCATGGTGCGCAAAGGCAACCCGAAACGAATCCATGACTGGGACGACTTGATCAAGCCCGGCGTGCAGGTGATCACCCCCAATCCCAAGACCTCCGGCGGCGCACGCTGGAATTTTCTTGCTGCCTGGGGCTATGCATTGACCCGGTTCAACGGCGACGAGACTCAGGCGCAGGCCTTCGTGCGCACGCTCTACAAACACGTTCCGGTGCTCGATGCCGGCGCGCGCGGTGCCACCAATACCTTTGCCCAGCGCGGTATCGGCGACGTGCTGATAGCCTGGGAAAACGAGGCCATGCTGGCCAAAGCCCGACTACCCGACAATGGTCTGGAAATCGTGCGCCCATCGTTGAGCATCCTGGCGGAGCCGCCGGTGGCGATCGTGGACACGAACGTCGAAAAGCACGGTACTCGCGCCCTGGCCGAAGCCTACCTGCGATTTCTGTATTCGCCTGACGGACAGCGCCTCGCGGCCAAGCACTACTACCGGCCACGCTCGACGAGCGCGGCCGGCCCATACGCGGCGCAATTTCCACCGATGCGCACCTTCACCTTGACCGATGTGT
>NZ_DATCRY010000144.1:0-2145 GCF_036568765.1 Dyella sp.
CGCTTACGCACCTGCGCGACGATATCCGCCACACCCGTACGCAGGGTCTCGGCGCGCGATTGCGCCGGTCGCGTCAGCGCATCGCCGCGCTCGGTTTCGTTCAGTTCCGACCAGATCAAACGCTTCATGCCAGCATCTTCTCGACCGGCAGTACGAACATCTCACGTGCTCCGGCTTTCTTGATTTCTTCCAGTTGCCGCCAGCTCACTTCACCCGCACAAAGGGCCTGCAACATGAACTGATCCGGTTGTCCGGCCACCGGCAACAACGTCGGCTGAGGGCCGCCGGGAAGCAGGCGCGTCACGGCATCGAGCGCTCCGCGCGAAGCCTGCAATAGCAGCAATCGGGACTCGCGTACCTGCATGACACCGTCCAGGCGCTTGAACAGCAGATCGATCATATCGCCGCGTTCGTCCGAAGGCAGGTTACGTGGCCCGGCCAACACGGCCTCGCTTTCCAGCACGATGTCCGTCTCGCGCAACTGATTGGCAACCAGGGTGCCCCCGCTCTGTACCAGGTCGCAGATCGCATCGGCCGTACCCAGTCGCGGCGCAATTTCCACCGAGCCGGCCAGGGTCACCACACCGGCGTCGATTCCCTGGGTACGCAACCATTGGCCGAGCAGCCCAGGATACGAGGTCGCAATGCGCCGGCCGGCCAGTTGCGCCGGCTGCTCATAAGCCATTTCCTGTGGCACCGCGATCGACAAGCGACAACGGCCGAAGCCGAGCTGGCGCCATTCGGCCAAGTCGGCCTCCGGGCCGGCGCCGAGCGAGAACTCGCTGAGCACGTTACGTCCGACAATACCCAGGTCACAGACGCCTTGTGCGATCAAGCCGGGAATATCGTCATCGCGTACCAATAGCAAATCGACTGGCTCGCCTTCGCCAAAACAGAACAGTTTGTCGCGGCTTTGCCGGAAGCTGAGTCCGCAGCGATTGAGCAATTCGAGCGCGGGCTCGGTCAATCGGCCAGACTTCTGCATGGCGATCCGCAAGCGATCACGCGTACTCATGCCTTCACCTTCTTCTGCGCGTTGCGACGGCGCACCGCGCGCACCGCGGCGGCGAGATAGCCACCATTGCCCTGGTTGAGATACCGCGCGACGCGGCCGATGGTAGTGATGCTGACCGCAGTCAATTCATGGATCTCCCGGTACGACTTGCCGTCGAGCAGATGCGGGACGACACGCCAGCGATCGACCATGACTTCCAGCTCCGCCGGCGTGCACAGGTCGTGCAGGAAGGCAGACATCTCTTCGGTGTTCTTGAGCGACAGCAAGGCCTCGCAAAGACCTTGCTCGGCGGACTCGGCGGGCAGTTGGGGTTCGAGCGATCGACGCTTCATAATGTACTAACGCGTTAATACAATGGAGCGAACTATACGGGATCTGGTGAGATACGGCAAATGGGGCTGGTGGAACCCGGCCAGCTCAGGGGATGGGCGTCAGCCGAGCGTCGGGCGGCCGTGGTCGATCCGGGGCTTGGGGTGAGGAATAGCTGGCCGCCTGCCAGATGCAATAGCCCCTCGCCCTCTCCCCGGCGAAGCCGGGAGGGAGCCGTCCGCGCAGCTGCGAACCTCAATTATCTTCACCCGGCCCTGTCTTAGGAGAAACGGAACTCGCGTGCATCGCACGCTTATTTCTTCGGCGGCACCAAGTGCAATCGTGGCGAAGTACGGGCTTGCGGCGACAGCATGCGCTCGATTTCCGCTGGCACCACAGGACGTGAATACAGGTACCCCTGCCCTTCCAGGCAACCCGCGCGCAGCAGGAAATCGTGTTGCTCCTGCGTCTCAATGCCCTCGGCGATCGTGCCCATGCCAAGGCTTTTGGCAATGGCCAGAATGGCCTCGACAATGGCGACATCGTTGCCCTCGCCCGGCAAACCCGTGACGAAGGAACGATCGATCTTGAGGTATTCGATCGACGCCAGCTTCAGATAGGCCAATGAGGAATAGCCGGTGCCGAAATCGTCGATCGCCACGCCGATACCTAGCGAGCGCAATGTGCGCATGGTGTGTTCGGTTTCCTCACTCTGGCGCAGGATGGTGCTTTCTGTGATTTCGATCAGCAGACGTGCGGCAGTGATGCCGCTGGCATGCAAGGCCTGGCGCGCCGCTTCGGCGAAAGACGCATGCCCGAAC
>NZ_DATCRY010000145.1:0-17772 GCF_036568765.1 Dyella sp.
CGCCCTTTACCGCCGAGCCGTTCATGACATGGCCGCAAACCGCAGCCATCTTCGCCAAAGCGCCGCATCCTGAAGCGGCCAAACTCTATGTGAGTTGGCTGCTCTCCGAAGAAGTCCAGAACAGCGACCTGGTCGGGCAATGGCCTATCCGCACCGACGCCATTCCCTTTGGCGGTTATCCGTCGGTCTACACGCTCGATACCGATCCGGCAGCATTCGGTCGTTTCATGGAGGATCGCGCCGCCGTCGAGCGCTTCAAATCGCAGTTGATCCTGTATACGGGCGAACCCTTGGGAGACAACCCGACCGGAGTGAACGGTCCGCTCTAGGACTTCCGTTAAGAGCCGCTGTCATGTCAGGCGCTGTGCCCGGCGACAGGGAAAGCGCCTGGCGTGGACGGCAAACAGACGATCGCCGCTACTTTCTCTGCAGATTGTCCGTCTCGCCAATAAACCGAGCGACATTGTCATGCAACATCTTCAGCGATTCGGTATGGGCGTACACCATGTGCCCTGACGGATACCACGCGTACGAGATGTTCTTCTGCAGCGCATCCGGGATCGGCAAATGGTGCATTTCGTAATCCGCGGCGAAGTACGGGGTGGCCAGATCGAAATATCCGCCGTTCAAGAACACCTTGAGATCCGGATTGGTTTTCATTGCCGTGGCCAGGTCCGGCATCACATTGGTCGACTGCTGCAATGCCTCGCCCTGCACGCCCGGCGGCTTATGCGAGAAATCCCAATGGTCGACGTCGGCAAACAGTCGGTAGTTCAGGTTCTGCCCGAACTTGAGCTGCTTGCGGACGTAGTCGTTGAAGGCGGCCACGTAAGCCGAGCTGATCGAGGACGATTGCGGATCGTATTCCGATTCCTTCGACATCGGATCGAGCGAAGGACCCGAGAAACGGCTGTCAAGACGACCCGTGGTCAGGCCGCCGTCGTTCTGCAGTTCGTGCTCGAACATGCCACCGGTCACACGCAGATCGGCACGCAACAGATAATCGACCGGCAAGCCGGTGTATTGGTGCAGCTTTTCCGCCACGGCCTGCTTGCGAGCCGCGTCCAGGTGCGCGCCAGCCATCAGTGCCTGTGCATAGTCCCCGATGGCGAACTGTTCCACTTCGCGCAGGAACGGTTCCAATTGCGCGGGTTGTTGCGGCAGCTTGCGATGGTAGAACGCTGTTGCAGCGAAGGTCGGCAGGGCAGTGATGTAAGGCGTATCGATACCCGGGTTGAACTGCGACCCGTCGATGCTGTTGTCGAAACTCAGGATCTGCGAAAGCAGGATCACACCGTTGAGATCGATGCTTTCTTCGTTCTCCAGGATATTGGCCACCACCGCTGAGCGCGTCGTGCCGTAGCTTTCGCCGAACAGGTACTTGGGAGAATTCCATCGACCGTACTTGGTCAGGAACTGCGCGATGAACTTGCCGAAGGCATGGCCGTCGCCATCGACACTGTAGATGGCTTTGCGACGTTCCTTCATTTGTTCGTCGCGCTTGCCCTTATCTTCGTCGCGCGCGATCAAGCGGCTGAAGCCGGCACCAGGCGCATCGATGAAGACCAGGTCGGAGGCATCGAGCAGGCTGTAGTCGTTATTGACCAACCCATACGGCGCCGCCGGCGTGTGGGTATCGTCGCTGGTGACCACGCGCTTGGGACCGAACGCGCCCATATGCAACCAGACGGTCGCCGAGCCGGGACCGCCGTTGTAGATAAAGGTAATCGGACGCGTGCCGGTGTCGGCTCCTTTCTTGAAGTACGCGACATAAAACATGCTCACCTGCGGCTCGTCTTCCTTGTCGCCGTTACCATCCAGCACCAGGGTGCCGGCGACCGCCTTGTAGTCGACCCGCTTACCCTCCACGCTGACCGAACCCTCGCTTTCGGACGATTGCGGCTGGATCAGCGCGGCATCGGGCTTGTCCTCGGGCTTGTCCTTCTTGTCGTCATGTTCCTTGGCATGAACGACCGAGCCGAGCATGAGCGCGGCCAAGGCCACGGCGAGGGATAGTTTGCGCATCGAGGGACGTTCCCTGGCAAGGAAGGATGCGTCGAGCTTAAGCACCGGCTCGAACCGCTTCATACGCCAGAAGTCACGCCTGCGCGGCGTAACCGAGCAGGCCTATCGCCGCAACGGCAAGCAGCAGACCGAGCAGATGCACCACGCGCAGGCGTTCGCCAAAACCGAAGCGGCCAGCCAGGGCCCCCAGGATCACCACACCGAGATTCATGCTGGCAAAGACCAGCGCAGGATGTTGCGCCAACGCCTGGTGCGCGCGTACGTAGAACACGATATTGCCGAAGTTCGCCAAGCCAAGCAGCAAGCCGGCCAGGGTGTCGCGCAGACGCGGGCGGGTCTGGCCGCGTGCGCAGCGCGACAGGAAGATTGTCATCGCCACGACGAAGGAAAGTACGAAGGCCGCCAGCAACGACGTCGCAAACGGAATACCCGCCTGGGCGACCAGCTTGAGCAGGATGTCGATCGCGCCAAAACCCAGGAAAACCGCCAGCGGCCACTGCCAACTGCCTTCCTGCCTGATCAGCTGCGGTTGTTCGCTGCGCTGGAGCATGCATATCAGGGCAACCAGGCCCAGACCCAGGCCGGTCAACTTCAAAGCATTGGGCGCCTCACCGAACAGGGTGAAGGCCGCGAGCAGCGAAATCAGCAGAGAGAGGCGTTGTGCCGTATCGCTGCGCACGATGCCGGCGGTGCGCACGGAGGCCGCCAGCGCAAGGAAGATCGTGGGCAGCAACAAGCCCAACCCGATCATGCCGATCCAGGGTACGCCGGAACCTGACAATGGCGCGGTCGAGGGCTGAAACACCCAGGCGGTCAACGCACCGGCAGCGACGTAGTTCCAGGCGATGGCTTGGCCGACGTCGATATCCCGGCGCTTGGCCAACTTGAGCAGGACGGAAACCAGGACGCTGCACAGTGCGCTCAGGAGTACGTAGAACATGGCTATCGGGCGGCATGGAAAGGCCGCTAGCATAGCTTCGACTAGCGGAGCTTCCTATGCTGGAACTGCGACCGACCTGCGAACACTGCAACAGAGCGCTCCCCCCGGCCTCCACCGAGGCGATGATCTGTTCGTTCGAGTGCACGTTCTGCCGCGATTGCGTCGAGCTGCTGCACAACGTTTGCCCCAATTGCGGCGGCGGGTTCGTGCTGCGGCCGATACGTCCCGCGCATGACTGGCACGGGCCGTTCCTGGGCAAATACCCGGCGACGACCAAGGTGACTCATCAGCCGGTGGATCTGGCTGCGCATGCCCAACTGGCGGCGACGGTAGAAGACGTGCCGCCGGAGCGGAGGTAGATTCGTAGAACCCCGCTGCGTCTTCGTCGCTCCCCCCGTAAACACGGGCGGGAGCACCACGCCTCAGCGACGCAGACCGGCCGCTTCTCGTGCCAGCAATTCGATGCCGGCCCAGTCTCCTGACTTGAGCTTCTCTGCCGGCGTCAGCCACGAGCCGCCCACGCACAGCACATTGGATAGCGCGAGGAAATCGGGGGCATTGCTCAGACTGATACCGCCGGTCGGACAGAATCGGATCTGCGGCAACGGGCTGGCCCACGCACCGAGAAGCTTGGACCCGCCCGCCAGTACAGCCGGGAAGAACTTCAGGAATCGATAACCGCGCTCAAGCAGGTTCATAGCCTCCGAAGCGGTAGCTGCGCCAGGAAGCAAGGGCAGGGCCGAATCGTCCGCTGCATCGAGCAACCGGGGCGATACACCCGGCGATACGGCAAACCTGGCACCGGCCGCTTCGGCGGCCTTGAGATCCTTCTCGCTCAAAACCGTACCTACGCCCACTGCCGCGCCCTCCACTTCCGCGGCGATCGCACGGATGGCGTCGAGCGCGGCGGGCGTACGCAAGGTGACCTCGATGGCGGGAATGCCCCCGGCGACCAGGGCGCGTGCCATCGGCACGGCGGCCTTGGCGTCGTCGATGATCACCACGGGAATGACGGCGGCCAGGCGCATGGTGGCTTCGACACGGGCCTGCTTGGTTTCGATGGCGTTGCTCAAGATGCGCTCCAGGAAATTAAACGACGCCAGCGCCGAGGTCGGCCGAGGTGGCGGCTTGGCGGAACAGGGCGAACAATTCGCGCCCCATACCCGAGTGATGCTGCGAAAGATCGGCGGTGGCCGGTACGCGTGCGGCGAACTCCGCCGCATCGACCAGCACTTCGATGCTGCCGGCGACCGCGTCCAGGCGGATCATGTCGCCGTCGCGGATCCTGGCGATGTCGCCGCCAGCGCTGGCTTCCGGCGTGACGTGAATTGCCGCAGGCACACGGCCGGAAGCACCGGACATGCGACCGTCGGTGAGCAGGGCGATACGATGGCCGCGATCCTGCAAGACGGACAGGGTCGGGGTGAGCTTGTGCAGCTCGGGCATGCCTATTGCCTGCGGGCCCTGGAACCGAACGACCGCGACAAAGTCGCGATTGAGTTCGCCGCGTTCGAAGGCGCGCCGGACGTCGTCCTGGTCGTCGAACACCACGGCGGGCGCTTCGATGATCTGGCGATCCTCAGGTACCGAAGACACCTTGATGACTGCGCGGCCGATATTGCCCTGAAGCATGCGCAGACCGCCGTCCGCGCGGAACGGTTCGTTGGCACTGCGCAGCACGCCGCGATTGCCGCTTTCCTTTGCTACCGGCGTCCAATGCAGCTTGCCGTCGCTGTCGAGTCCTGGCACCTGCGTGTAGCCTTCCATACCGGTGCCAAAAACCGTGCGCACATCGCCATGCAGCAGCCCGGCATCGAGCAACTGATCGATCAGGAAGCTCATGCCACCGGCTTCGTGGAACTGATTCACGTCGGCGTACCCATTCGGGTAGACGCGAGCCAGCAGCGGAACGACCGAGGACAGCGCGTCGAAATCGTCCCAGCGCAACTCGATGCCCGCGGCCCGCGCCATCGCGACCAGATGCAGCAGGTGATTCGTGGACCCCCCTGTAGCATGCAGGCCGATCACGCCATTGACGATGGCTTTTTCGTCGACGATATGCCCGATCGGCAGATACGCATCGCCCTGATGGCTCGACGCGGCGACGCGGCGCACCGCTTCGGCGGTGAGTGCGTCGCGCAGCGGCGTATCCGGCGCGACAAAGCTGGAGCCGGGCAGGTGCAGACCCATGATCTCCATCAGCATCTGGTTGGAATTGGCGGTGCCATAGAACGTGCAGGTGCCCGGCGCGTGATAGGCGGCGGCCTCGGCCTCGAGCAACTCCGCACGGCCCGCCTTGCCCTCGGCATAAGCCTGGCGCACTTTGGATTTCTGCTCGTTGGTAATGCCCGAAGGCATAGGACCCGAGGGAATGAAGATGCCCGGCAGATGGCCGAAGCTCAGTGCACCGATCAGCAGCCCCGGCACGATCTTGTCGCAGATACCGAGGTAGATCGCGCCATCGAACATGTCATGCGAAAGCGACACTGCCGTTGCCATCGCGATCAGGTCGCGCGAGAACAGCGACATCTCCATGCCGGGACGCCCTTGAGTCACACCGTCGCACATGGCCGGCACACCGCCGGCGACCTGCGCGGTGATGCCGTGCTGGCGCGCTACTTCGCGGATGAGTGCCGGATAGCGCTCGTACGGCTGGTGTGCGGAGAGCATGTCGTTATACGCATTGACGATGCCCAGGTTCGGCGTGCGGCCGGCGCGCAGCGCGGCTTTGTCGTGCGGCGCACAGGCGGCGAAGCCGTGCGCGAGGTTGCCACAGGACAGGCGCTCGCGATGGGTGCCGCCCTCGCTGCCGGCAGCGGCGATCCGGGCCAGGTAGCGCTCACGGCCGATATGGCTGCGTTCGCGCAGGCGCTCGGTCACTTCGGCGATGACGGGATGCAAACGGCTCATACTGAAAATCCAATCGAAAATGTCAGGACCGCTGGCGGCGGTGCAACCGCCACCCGGCGAGGCTTTACGGGCACCAGTAGACGGCCAGCGGCGTGCGTTGCTGGACCGCCACCGCGCGTACCGGATAATCGGCGCCCTTGCCGTTACCCTCGCATGCGTCGTTGAATACGTCGCGCTTGGCCGCGCCCTCGAAATGCAGGTAGAGCGCGCGGGTGTCCAGCAGCGCCGGCAACGTGAACGTGATGCGTGGCTCGTCCGCACCTTTGGCGCGCATCGGCAACACACGCTGGCGACTGTTGAGATCCAGCGCTTCGTCCAGGCGATCGCCGCCAGGAAAGAACGATGCGGTGTGGCCGTCGCCACCCATGCCGAGAATCACCGCATCGAACGGCAGCTGCAGCGCCGCCAGGCGTGCGCGAACCTGCGGCAAGCCTGCCTCGGGCGTGGGCGTATCGGCATACAACGGAACGAACTGCGCGGCCGAGGCCTCGTGCTGCAACAGCATGCTCTTGACCAGACGAGCGTTGGAGCGCTCGCTCGACTCAGGAACCCAGCGCTCGTCGACAAGCGTTATGGCGACCTTCGGCCATTCCAGGGTCTGCCGCGACAGGCGTTCGAAGAAATGCTTGGGCGTGCTGCCGCCCGATACTGCCAGCAAGGCGTGCCCGCGCGCGGCGATAGCGTCGCGCAATTGTCCTGCCACGCGATCGGCCAGTGCCTGAGCAAGCGCATGGCAGTCGGTGAAACTATGGTGGGTGATGTTCGAGATGTCTGGCATGACGCGGCTGGATCAAACGGGACTGGATCAAACTGCTGGGGAAAGCACGCAGGAGGCAGCGCAATGCGGCTGCCGCCAGTGTAGGCAGGCCGTTGCAACGCGCCGGTGAAGTTGAGGGAGACTTTACCGGCGCGTGCCTCGGCCTTATTCGTCGTCGCTATCTTCGCTCCAGGTACGGCCGTCGCGCTCGATCAGCGCCACGGCCGCGCTCGGTCCCCAGGTGCCCGCCTGGTAAGGTCGCGGCGCTTCGCCGCTGGCCGCCCAGGCAGCGAGGATCGGATCGGCCCAGCGCCACGCGGCAACGACTTCGTCGCTGCGCATGAACAAGGTCGGATTACCGCGCACCACATCCAGCAACAGACGTTCGTACGCATCCGGCTGCGACACGCCGAAGGCCTCGGCAAAACTCATATCCAGCGGCACATGGCGCAAGCGCAGACCGCCTGGACCGGGGTGCTTGATGGTCAGCCACAGCTTGACGCCCTCGTCCGGCTGCAGACGCAGCACCAGGCGGTTCTGCGCCAGCGTGCCGGCTGAAGCATCGAAGATCGAGTGCGGCACGTGCTTGAATGCGACGACGATCTCGGAGAGACGCGACGGCAGGCGCTTGCCCGTACGCAGATAGAACGGCACGCCGGCCCAGCGCCAATTGGCGATCTCAGCCTTCAGCGCTACAAAGGTCTCGGTGTTGGATTTCTTGCCTTCGCCCAGTTCCTCGATATAACCCGGCACGCTCTTGCCTTCGGAGGCACCGGCACGGTACTGGCCGCGCACGGTCAGTTGGGCGGCATTGGTGCTGTCGATGCGCTTGAGCGCATTGAGCACTTTGAGCTTCTCGTCGCGCATGGCGTTGGGCGCCAACGACGCCGGCGGCTCCATCGCAACCATGCACAACAGCTGCAGCATGTGATTCTGCACCATGTCGCGCAGCGCGCCGGAATGGTCGTAGTACGAACCGCGCCGACCTACGCCGAGGGTCTCGGAGACAGTGATCTGCACATGGTCGATATGCTCGGCATTCCAGAGCGGCTCGAACAGCGCATTGCCGAAGCGCAGCGCCAGCAGGTTCTGCACCGTTTCCTTGCCGAGGTAGTGGTCGATGCGGAAGGTCTGCGATTCGTCGAAGACCCGCGCGACATCCTTGTTGATCTCGTTGGCGCTGGCCAGATCGTGGCCGATCGGCTTTTCAAGCACGACGCGCGACTTGCCCTTGTTGAGCCCGTGCGCCCCCAGACGATTGCAGATGTGCGTGAACAGCTCCGGCGACGTCGAGAGATAGAACACGCGGATATGCTCGGGCTGCTCGCCGATGAACTGGGCGAACTCGTTCCAGCCTTCATCCTTCCTGGCGTCGAGCGGGCGGTAATGAACCTGCTTGAGGAAGGTATCGATCTGTTGCTTGTTGCCGCCGCCTTCGAGCAGCGCCTTCTTCAACGTATCGCGATAGGCGGCATCGTCGGTCGCCTCGCGAGCGACGCCTAGGATGCGGCTGTCGGACGGGATCTGCCCGTCCAGGAAGCGGTGGTACATGGCGGGGATGAGCTTGCGCAGGGCCAGGTCGCCGGTGCCGCCGAAAATCACCAGGTCGAACGAATCGACCGGAGGGGAAGCCGTCACTTCGAAAATCCTCGATGCGATGCTTGGCCGTAGCCGGAGTGCCACGGCCGGACGCGGCTGATGGTACCAGTGAAATACCAGATGGGCTAGCGGGTCCGACCCCGGTTCGATCGCCTCGGCTCGCACGCTCCCGCAGGGTTACCGAAGGGCGCCGGGCTGGGCTTCCGCCGGGAAAAGGTTGCGGTGCAACAAGCTGGTATCGGCCGCCAAGCGCGAGAAAGCACGCCAGTTGCCCTAGTGGTATGGTCATTGGTATCGTGTGCAACATGGAGACCGCCCTGGCCACCGAATACCGCCGCCTCTGCGAAGACCCGGCAACTCATCAGCCGCTGGCTTACCTGCGGCTGCGCCGCGCCATTCGCAATGTGGTCGAGCATCGCGACATCGAGCCGGGCCAGGCCCTGCCGAGCGAGCGCGACCTGTCGCGCGTGCTCAATCTGTCGCGCGTGACGGTGCGCAAGGCGATTGCCGGCCTGGTCGAAGAAGGCTTGCTGACCCAGCGCCACGGGGCGGGCACCTTCGTGGCCGAACGCATCGTCAAGCCGATGTCGCGGCTTACCAGCTTTACCGAAGATCTACGTGCGCGCGGTCTGCACCCGCGCTCGGAATTTTTCGAACGCAGTATCGGCGAGGTCACGCCGGAAGAGGCGATGGCGTTGAACCTCTCGCCAGGCGTGCTGGTGGTGCGATTGCATCGTGTGCGTTATGCGGTGGACGAGCCGCTGGCGATCGAGCGCAGCGTGGTGCCGGCCAGTGTGCTTCCGGATCCGATGATCGTGCACGATTCGCTCTACGAGGCATTGGAGAGCACCGGCAGCCGTCCGCGCCGCGCCTTGCAGCGGTTGCGTGCGGTGTCGCTCGGCGCACAACAGGCGCGCCTGCTGCATGTGGCCACCGGCAGCGCGGGTCTCAATATCGAGCGCCGCGGCTTTCTCGACGATGGGCGCGTGGTGGAGTTCACCACCTCGTGGTATCGCGGCGATATCTACGACTTCGTTGCCGAACTGCAGACGGACTGACGATCCTTCGAAAGCCCCTCCGGCCCTGAAAACCCAGGCTTTTCTGCAGGAGCGGCTTCAGCCGCGACACACCGCTGCTTCACGGTTTATCGCGGCTGAAGCCGCTCTCAAACGATCGCCGGGGAAAGCCGCGGCTCAAGCCTGTTGCAGCTCGAACTGATAATGGATCAGATCCACCGAGCGCTCGAGACCGAGTTTGCGCATCGCATTGGTTTTCTGCGCACTGATCGTCTGCTTGCTGCGTCCGAGTCGCTGCGCGATCTCGCCGACCGTCAATCCGGCCGCGTACAACTGCACCACTTCCGTCTCACGTGCGCTAAGTGCCCCCGCGGACGACGACGTGCGGCGGACTTCGACCATGTCCACCATGGCGGCCATCGTCGGCGAAAAGTACCGTCCGTTCGCGTGGGCGGCATGGATGCCAGCGGCGAGATGACCGATGTCGTCGGCCTTGCTCAGGATGCACTCGACACCGCCCGCCAGCAGCGAACGCACCATACCGAGGTTCTTGACCGCAGTGAGTGCCACGATGCGCAAGGCGGGATACTGACGACGCAGCTGAAGGAACAACCCCAGGCTGTCGCCGTCGCCACCGGGCATGGAGTAATCGACGACGGCCACATCGGCCGGCGCATCCTCGAGCAACCTCAGCAACCCTTCGCCGTCGCAGGCCTCACCTATCAGGGTGAAGGAAGGATGTCGAAGCAACTCGGTCTTCAGGCCGATCCGTATGGCGGGATGATCGTCGGCCAGGGCGATCCGTAGCGTAAATTCGTTCATTGTCCTTGAGTACTGACGGCTTATCCGGCCCCAGGGAGGGCTTACAGCCGAGATTTCCTTACAGATTTTTTTATTTTCACCCATTGCGGATTTACATGGGCTGAGCAGCGAACCGGCTGATCGCACGCAAAAAAAAGCCGCCGGAAGCCCGGCGGCCAAGCTTGGGGAGTCGCGCCGGATATCCGTCCGGCGCGCGTTCTTCCGACTTACAGCGAGAAATCGTAACGAGCCTGCAGCTGCACGTAGCGCGGAGCCTGGAAGCTGATCGGACGGTTGTAGACCGGGTCGGGCACGCCGACGTCGGTTTCGCCCAGATCCTGGCGGCTCAGCACCTTCTGGCTGTTGAACACATTGAAGACGTTCGCTTCCAGCGTCAGGTTGTCGCCCGCCCAGTGCGGCTTGTACTGCGCGCTCAGGTCCAGCTGGTAGCTCCACGGCGTACGGCCGCGAGAACCACGCGGGGCCACTTCGCCGCCGCAGTAGAAGTAGGCTTCGCCGTACTGGATCGGATCGCCCGGGGCAACGCCGATGCAGTTCTTCGGACGACCCGAGTAGATCGCCACGTTCGCGCCCAGCATCCACTCGGTGGTGACCTGGTACCAGCCGTACGCCTTCAACTGATGACGACGGTCGTTCGGCAGCGGGCCGTTGGCACCGATCATCAGTTCCGGCGCGTCCCAGTCCTGCGTCACCGACGGGTCGGCCTGGCCGATGTCGGACTTCAGCAGACCTTCGGAGTTACCGAAGCTGTGCGACAGGGTGTAGTCGATCTTGCCGTACCACTTGTCGCTGAACTGGTGCTCCAGGTACAGCTCCAACGCCAGGTACTTGCGCTTCAGATCCGGGAACCCGAGGTCAGCCTTGGTCAGCTTGAACTCCTGGAAGTTGCCGGTACCGGTCACGTCGACCAGGAAGTTGTTGCCCTTGCCCGGGTTGAACAGGTAGCAGCCGTTGAGCACCGCGTTGGACATGTCGATGCCGTTGCGTTCGGCGTAGCGCTCGAACGGACGGGTGTCGCACATATCGTCGATGATGTTCTTCAGGTTGCGGTAGATCGCCTTGGCGCCGAAGGTCCAGTTGGTGGCCAACTGCTTGTCGAAGCCGAGGATGTACTCGTCCTGGTAATACGCGCCCAGGCCCTTGGCCGCCACCGTGCGCGGATCGGGCGTGGTGCCGTCAGCCGCGTTGAGGTAATAGGTACGGCCGTAAGGCACGAAGCCGATCGGGCGACCTTCGGCATCGACGCCGGTGAAGGTGCCGTACTGGCTGCTGTAGGTCGAAGCCGAGGCACCGCGGATAGCGACGTTGGACGGCACGGCCAGGTGATAGCGACCGGCGTTGGCGTAGACCTTCAGCGAGGAGTCGCCGAACACGTCCCAGGTCACGCCCAGGCGCGGCGCCAGCTGATGGCGCTGGCGGGCATAGGCATCGCCGTTGCCGTTGAAGTTGGAGAACTGTTCGTTACGCAGGCCGATGTAAGCCAACCAACGGTCGTTGACCTGCCAGTGGTCTTCGATGAACTGCGCTTCCTGCTCGACCTTCACGTTCGCCGCCGCCTGGAACACGCGGAAGTCGACGTAGTTGAGCGTACCGGTCGGGAACTGGATGTCCGGACGGCCGGCGATCTGGCCGCTGGCCGGGGCCAGCGTGTAGATGTAGCGCTCGTTCGACTCGTACGAGGTACCCGAGTACGACTCGAGCGTCTGGTTATCCACACCGGCGCGCAGGTCGTGATCGCCCAAGCGGTATTCGACGTCCAGACGCCAGCCATGGGTCTTGTCCTCGGCGCCCGGCGCGAGCAGGTTGCCGATCAGGTAGCACGCCGGCGGACGCACGAGATTGCCCGTGCCGTCGTTGTACTGGCCGCTGACGATCGGGCAAGCGCCACCGCTGGCCGAGGTCGGCAGCTGCTCATGCTCGGACTTGCTCTTGCCGTACAGTGCGTTGACGGTCAGGTTATCGGTGATGTAGCCGGTGTACTTGCCGATGTAGAAATCGCCGCCCGGCTGATAGTTGGTGTTGGTGCCGACCGAGTAGTTCTTCAGGTTGACCGAACCGCGGTAGACGCCCTGACCGAGCGGCTCGTAACTGTAGGCATAGATCTGGTCGGTTTCGTCGGTCTTATCCGAGAAGCCGGTGAATTCCAGGATGTGGCTGTCGGTGATGTTCCAGTCGATCTTCGCCAACCAGCGCGGCGACTTGACGCTGTAGTACGACACCTGCTGGGCGGCAGCCGTACCGACGGTCTTGCCTTCCTGCTTGGTGAAGTCGCCGGTCAAGTACATGAACAGCTTGTCCTTGATCAGCGGACCGCTGATGTACGCACCGTATTCGGTGGTCCAGGACTTGTTGTCGTTACGGAACTGGTACAGCGAGTTGTCCGACGGCTGGATGATATTGCGCGGATCGGAGCGCAGGAACTTCGGAATCCACAGCGCCATGACGCCGGCCTTCCACTCGTTCGTACCGCGCTTGGTGATGATGTTCACCACGCCGCCGGTCGAACGGCCGTATTCGGCGCCGTAACCGCCGGTGTAGACCTGCTGCTGGTCGATCGCATCGAATGGCAGCTGCGCCAGACCGACGTTGGTCAGCGCGTTGGTCACCGAGTAACCGTTGATGTAGTACTGGTTTTCGGCAGCGGACGCGCCACCGAACGAAGCGACGTTACCGTAGCGCGAGTCGCCGAGCACGGTGCCCGGCGCCAGCAGGGCGGCGGCGGTCACGTTGCGGGCCACCGGCACCTTCTGCAGCACTTCGGCCGTCAACACGGTGCGCGAGTCCACCGACGACACGTCGATGGCCGGCAAGGCGTTGGCGACGACCTGGAGGCCTTCCAGGTTCTGCGCATTGGCAGCCGAAGCGGCTGCGGCAAAGCTCACGTCGATACCGGTACCGACCTGCACCTGCACGTTATCGCGCGTTTCGACGGTGGCACCGTCCTTGACCAGGCTGACCTTGTAGACGCCGATCGGCAGCGAGGACGCGCGATAGCGGCCCGCGGAATCGACGGGGACATCACGGCTCAGGCCGGTCTGAACGTTCTCCAGGTGGACCGTACCGCCCGGAGCGGACTCGGCGCGGCCGAAGATGGCGCCCGACGCATTCGACTGCGCCAGGGCGACCCCGGACAGACTCATGGTCAGGGCTGCCGCCAGCGCCGTTTGGCGCCAGAAATATCGGTTCTTGCTCATTTAAAAACTCTCCCCAAAAGTGGTTCAGGTGCAGGCACAGCCGTGCCCCATGCCAATCGCTGGACTTGTTGTCTCGTATGCGGCCGGTCCACATCGCTGTGGTTTTGACATCCCCATGCCCCGACACCCGCCGCAAGCTTTCACGACTGCCTTTTTGAAAAATAGGGGTAAGAACTTGCGCCAGTCAACAGAAATTTTATGGTTTTCGCATGTTTCGGCGATGTTTGGCGTGCACTACGAAATATAATCTTTTATTATCAAATACTTATGATATTACGGATCGACGGCCGCGATCTTGCCGAAAAGCGCTCGTTTAACGCAATTTTTTGTCGCGTTGCAGCGCAATACAGCGCCGTGCCGCAGGGCACCTCCCCCACTAGCAGCACATCCTTTCGGCGCCGCGCCGGCCTAAAGTCGCGTCCATGAATCTTTTTGCGCCCTTTATCCGACGTCCCGTCGGCACGTCTCTGCTCGCTCTGGGTTTGCTGCTGGCCGGCACCTGGGCCTATCTGTTGCTGGGCGTGGCCGCGCTGCCATCGCTGGAATTTCCTGGCATGGCGGTCTACGCCGAGGTTCCTGGCGCCAATGCGCAGACCATGGCCGCCACGGTGGCTGCGCCGCTGGAACGCCATCTGGGGCGTATCCCCGGCTTGAAGGAGATGCATTCGGAGAGCAACGACGGCTCGACGTCGATCCGGCTGATTTTCAATTTCGGCAAGAGCACCGATGTGCTGGCGCGCGATGTGCAGGCGGCCATCAATGCCGCCGCGCCCGACCTGCCATCCAGCCTCACGATCCCGCCGCGTTATTTCAAGTTCGATACCGCCAATATCCCCGTGCTGCTGTTGTCGCTGACCTCCAACAGCATGCCGCCGGACAAGCTCTACGATCTGACCGATAGCCTGATTACGCCGGCCATCGCACAGATCCCCGGCGTGGCCCAGGTACGCGTGATCGGGGGGCGCCCCAAAGCCGTGCGAGTGGAGCTGGACAACAACGCGCTGGCGTCGATGAGCCTGACCTCGCTGGATGTGCGCAACGCGTTGAACGCAGCCAACGTCACCGCGCCGCAAGGCACGCTGACCGACGGGCGTACGCAGCTGACCTTGTTCGCCAACGATGCGTTGCACGAACCCGGCGATTTCGCCGATATCCTGATTGCCATCCGCAACGGCAGGCCGGTGCGCCTGTCCGATGTCGCCAAGGTAACCAGCGGCCAGCAAGACGAATATCAGGCCGCCTGGTTCAACGGCCATCGCTCGGTCAGCGTGCGCATTACCAAACGTCCGGAAGCCAATGCGGTGGCCACGGCGGATGCAATCCGCGCCAAGTTGCCCGAGTTCCGCGCGTGGCTGCCGGCCGACCTGGTCATCACGCCGATTTTCGACCTGACCCAGACAACCAAGTCGGCGCTGCACGAAGTACAGATAGCGTTGATGATCAGCGTGGTGATGGTGGCGCTGGTCATGCTGGTCTTTCTGCGTCGCTGGCGACCCACATTGATCGCGATGGTCAGCGTGCCCCTGTCGCTGGCTGGCGCATTCACCGTGATGTGGGCGCTGGGCTACACGCTTAATACCCTGTCGCTGGTGGCGCTGGTCCTGTGCATCGGCTTCGTCGTCGACGACGCCATCGTGGTGATCGAGAACATTGTTCGACACATGGAAGACGGCCTGGCACCGCTGGAGGCCGCGCTGACGGGCGTGCGCGAGATCGGCTTTACCGTCGTTTCGATCACCTTGTCGCTCATCGCGATCTTTGCGCCTTTGTTGTTCGGCAACAACGAAATCACCCAGCTGATGCGCGAGTTCTCGGTCACGCTGACCGCGGCCGTAGTGATTTCCGCCGTGGTATCGCTGACCCTGACACCGGCCTTATGCGGCCGCCTGCTCAAGCATGAGGCCGCCGATCAGCCACATGGCCGCCTGGACCATTTCTTCGAACGCTTCGACCGCGGCATGCACGATGTGTACGCCCAGGCGCTGGACTGGGCCATGCGCCATCGGCGGCTGATGCGTTGGCAACCCTTGATCCTGCTGATCATGACGGCAGGATTGATGTTCGGCATCGTCAAACTTTATGGCTTCAATTTCATGCCGGAAGAGGACATCGGCATGATCCAGGCCGATATCCGGGCCGATGCCAATATCTCGCCGACGTTGATGGCCGTGCGTGCGCAGCGTGCCGGCGCCATCATGCAGGCCGACCCGGCGGTGCAGGATGTGACTACCTTCCTGGGCAGCGACAATGCCGGCGGCGCGGTCGGCAACATGGCCACGATGTTCATCGACCTGAAACCGCACGGCAACGGTCCCGGTCAGCGGCGCGAGTCGATCAAAGAGGTGATGGCACGCCTGGCCAAGCAATACGATGTGCTGCCCGAACTGCGCGTGTCGATGAACTCGATCGGCTTCTTCAACGGCGGCGGCAACAGCAATCGCGGCAGCCAGAGCTTCCAGCTCGTCAGCAGCAACAATAGCGTGGACCTGCAGCCGCTGGCGTTCAAGGTGGCCGCGATCTTGCGCAAAACCGAGGGCTTCCGCGATGTCACTACCGATTACGACAGCATCGACAAGCAGCAGATGATCAAGGTCGACCGCGAAGCCGCCGGCCGCTTGCAGTTGGGCATGGGCATGGTGGATTCGGCGTTGTACAACGCTTTCGGCCAGAACCAGGTATCGATCATCTATTCGGACATCAACCAGTATTGGGTCGTACTGACCTCGGCGGCCGAGCGTTCGCTCAGCCCCGATGCCCTGCTCAATACCTATGTACGCAATGCCGCCGGCCAGATGATTCCGCTGTCGGCGGTGGCGCATATCGAGCCAAGAGTCACCCCTTCGCTCGTCATCCATACCGACCAGCTCGAAGCGGTGCAGATCTACTACAACACCATCCCCGGCGTGGCCCAGGACAAGGCCATGAGCATGATCGAGGACGCGGTGGCCAATGCACAGCTGCCGGCCGGCGTGCAGATCGGCTACACCGGCGATGCGCAACGATTGCAGGATACGCAGAACAATGGCTTCATCTTGCTGATCGGTTCGATCCTGGCGATGTACATCGTGCTGGGCATTCTTTATGAGAGCCTCGGCCATCCGCTGACCATTCTCTCCACCCTGCCCGCCGCCGGTGCCGGCGCTTTCCTGGCTATGCTTGTCACGCGCACGCCGCTCTCGCTGATGGCGATCATCGCGCTGTTGATGCTGGTGGGCGTAGTCAAGAAAAACGCCATTCTGATGGTGGATTTCGCCCTGGTCGCGCAGCGCGAACGAGGCTTGAGCGCACCGGACGCGATCCGCGAGGCCGCCTTGGTACGTTTCCGCCCGATTACGATGACCACCCTGGTCGCCATGGGTGCGGCCCTGCCCCTGGCGATCGGCTTCGGCGTCGGCTCCGAAATGCGCCAGCCCCTGGGCATCGCGATCGTCGGCGGCTTGCTGGTTTCCCAGTTGCTCACCCTGCTGAGCACCCCGGCGATCTATCTGTGGAACCACGATCGCAAGGCGCGCAAGCAGGCGCGACGGGAACAGCGGGCGGCGAAGCGGGCACTCAAGGCGGCGACGCAGGTGTCCTAGGTGCGCCACGCTACCTCAGCCCCCAAAAGCACCATGACTATGTGCCTACTCCAACACCTGCCTTTCGGCACGTCCCGACTTCAGGCACATTTCCTACCTGCCCATTGAACTGATCATCCCCGAATCGTTCAAAGCGTGCGGCGTCAGGGCACGCCAAAAAAAGAGTGCGGGAAAGCGCTTGTCTATGCTTAGCGGGAGAGTTGCTTGAATATTTTTGCGCCACTGATCCGGCGGCCGGTCGGCACGTCCTTGCTGGCGATCGGCCTGATACTGGCAGGTGCCTGGGCTTATGGGCTGCTGGGCGTGGCCGCGCTGCCGACGCTTGAGTTTCCGGGCGTGTTCATCGTCGCGCAGATGCCCGGCGCCAGCACGAAAACCATGGCCGCCACCGTACTGGCGCCGCTGGAGCGCCATGTCGGCCGCATCCCCGGTATCGACGATATGTACGGCAACGCCTCCGAAGGCTCGGCCACGATCCAGGTGCGCTTCGCGCTGGGTCGCAGCGCGGACAAAGCCGCGCGCGACGTGCAGGCGGCCATCAATGCCGCTGCCGCCGATTTGCCCTCGGGCATGCCCAGCCCGCCGCAGTATTTCAAGTTCGACACCTCGCAGATTCCGATCCTGCTGGTATCGCTACGCTCCAAGTCGCTGCCGCCGGACAAATTGTTCGACCTTACCGATACCTTGCTCAAGCCGGCAGTGGCACAGATCGATGGCGTTGCGCAGGTGCAGGTCTTCGGCGGTACGGCACACGCGGTGCGCGTGTCGCTGGACGTCAATGCCCTGGCCAACAAGGGGCTGACCGCGAACGATGTCGCCAATGCCCTGACTGCTGCCAATGTGATGTCGCCGCAAGGTACGCTCAGCGACGGCCGCACCCAGACGACCTTGAGCACGAACGATGGCCTGCAATCGCCGGAGGACTTCGGTC
>NZ_DATCRY010000146.1:0-8298 GCF_036568765.1 Dyella sp.
CCGCCGCATGGAAAACGCCGCGGGCAAGTTCACCTTGATCTTCTTGTCGGCACCGGAGACACCCGACGCCGAGATCGAGCTGACCTACAACTGGGACTCCGCCGAGGATTACGGCAGTGCGCGCAACTTCGGCCACCTGGCCTTTCGCGTGGACGACATCTACGCCACCTGCGCTCGCCTGCAAGCGATGGGCTATACGATCAACCGCCCGCCGCGCGATGGCCACATGGCATTCGTGCGTTCGCCTGACCTGATCTCGGTCGAACTGCTGCAGGACGGCCATCTGCCGCCGCAGGAGCCGTGGGCATCGATGCCCAACACAGGCGTTTGGTAAGCCAAGCTTCGGGGTTGAGGACTCGATTTAGGGACGAGGGACGAGTAGTGAGGGCGCAAGTCCGATAGCGTGAGAGGTCCCCAGCGCACGAGAAATGTGTCGCAGTCATGAAACCAACCCTCAGGTGGTCGGTTTTGGCGCCCTCGCTACTCATCCCTCGTTCCTGTCGTCCCGTCGCAGGCTAAGCGACTGCCTACACCCTTCGGAATACCCCGCCGCTCGGCACGTCGGGCTTCCGTCCGAGCCGAATGCCCGTTTTGACCAATAGCCGTCACCTACCTCGGTGTATATTGTGTGATGCATATCACGCTTTCGTAACAGCAGTATCCGCTTCATAGGGGAAGTGGAGCTGCAACCGGCCAGGTGTTTGCTGGATAGGGGCCTCAACCCCGGCCGCGACTTTTCACCCGGGTCGGGTTTGGGAGGGGCGATGGTTGCAAACGGAGATGACGCCAAACGATGCGTCGTCTGGTTCGGCCGACCGGCCGAACACGAACGACAACGGTTGTCCGACGCCGGATGGATCATCCGGGTGGCCGATGCGGATGGCCAGGGCGGCGTGGGGCGCCGCAACGGCGATGTGGTAGTGGCGCTGGCGGATCTGCGCCATACCGGCGCATACGGCACCCAGGCGATGGAGCAATTGATGATCGACCATCCCAGCCTGCCATGGCTGTCGGTCATCCTGCCGGATATGTCCACGCTCGATTCCTCTTCGGACCGTATTCTGCAAGCCAGCCTGGACTTCTTCACCGATCCGCTCGACCTGGATCGTCTTGTCGGTGCGCTCACTCGCCTGTGCGGCGAGGCGCGTGCCGTGCGCGACGACAATGGCCTTGGCATCACGGGCGATAGCGATGCTACGCGTGCGGTCATCGCCAGCGTGCGCAAGTACGCGCCCGTGGAATTGCCTGTGCTGATCACGGGGGAGACCGGCACGGGCAAGGAAGTGGCGGCGCGCGCTTTGCATAGCTTGTCTGTGCGTGCGGCGCGGCCATTCGCTGCGATCAATTGCGGCGCATTGCCCCCGAACCTGGTGCAATCGGAACTGTTCGGCCACGAGCGTGGCGCCTTCACCGGAGCCAACGCGCGACGCATCGGCCATTTCGAGACCGCCGCCGGCGGCACTGTTTTCCTAGACGAAATCGGCGATCTGCCGCTGGATGCGCAGACCAACCTGCTGCGTTTCCTGCAGGAGGGCACGGTGGAGCGTGTCGGCTCCAGCCAGTCGATCAAGCTGGATGTGCGTGTGCTTGCAGCGACCCATGTCGACTTGGAAAAGGCCGTCGAACAGGGACGCTTTCGCGAGGATCTCTATTACCGCCTCAACGTGTTGCGCCTGCGCATGCCGGCTTTGCGCGAGCGTGGCGACGACGTCGAATTGCTGGCGCAACAATTCCTCGATGCATTCCGCGAGCAGCACAGCAGTCATGCCCGTGCCTTCAGCCGCGCCGCGCGGCATGCGATGCGTCATTTTCCCTGGCCCGGCAATGTACGCGAGCTGCTCAACCGCGTGCAGCGTGCGGCGGTGGTTGCCGAAGATGCACTGATCAGCGTGGCCGACCTCGACCTGGAAGGCGCTGCTGCGCTCAGCACGTCGCGCTCCAGCCTGGGAACCACGCGCATCAATGCCGAACGCGACGCTGTCATCGCCTGTCTGCGCGAAAGCCATTTCAACGTGAGCGAATGCGCGCGCCGATTGAAAGTATCGCGCGTGACGATCTATCGCCTGTGCAAGAAGCATCAACTGGCATTAGACGAATTGCGGTGAGGGGCAACGCCGCGGGTTTCAGGGGCAAGCCACCTTTACGGTGGCTCATCCCTCGCCCCTAATGCCACAAACGTAAGCTACGAGGCCTCCCAGAAAGAGGAAGGCCCCCGACCCGCAGGGGACGGGTCGGGGGCTTCCATTGGTGCCCCGGCTACAGGGGTTGCCGGGTTACCGCCCTCGTCGCCGCGCTGGAGCGCGGCTCAACTCGATAGCCGGCGCGTCGGCGCGCCGGGCTTTGTCGGGTCATCGTCGCAATACGGGAGATGCTGCTCGTCCGATGACACGTCGCAGGCGTGTGCCTGGATCGCCGCCAGCGTGGCGGCCAGACTGGCCAGCGACGCCGCCGCGATGCTGCGATGCATATCGGGTTCGCAGGACCTGTCCATCGTGCCCCCTCTTCGCCTTGCCTTATGAAATCAGGTGGCAAACGCCGTGCCAAAGCCGCAGAACCCGTCTCTGGCGCGGTTTAGCTACTCGCGAGCGGCGTTTGGGGCGTATTGGCCGTATTGCGCGCGTTACACCGCTGCAAAACGAAGGCGACGGTACCGTGCCTGAAAACCCTTGATCGAGGTAGGTTTTCCCGCAGGTGTAACAGCACCGATACAACTTGCCAGCGTGTTACACCGCCGACGTGCAAACACAGTGCGTTGACCTTACGATGTATGGCCGATGCCAGCGCCCCACGCGGCACGGCCTTCCTTCCGACCGAGATGGCGACACCTACGGCGTCGCTTGGAGCACGACATGCATTCGTCCGACGTCCCCGCGCAGTCCCTGATCGACCTTGGCAAGCGTTACTGGTTGCCGGTGTATCGTCCGCGCGAGTTGATCCTGGACCATGGCAAAGGCTCGCGCGTGTGGGATACCGACGGCCGCGACTACGTGGACCTGGGCGGCGGTATCGCCGTCAACGCGCTCGGCCATCAGGACCCCGATCTTGTCGCTGCGCTGGTCGACCAGGCGCACAAACTCTGGCATGCCAGCAATGTCTTCTATACCGAGCCGCCGCTGCGGTTGGCCGAGGAGCTCGTGCGGGCTTCCGGCTTTGCCGAGCGCGTATTCCTGTGCAACTCCGGCGCCGAAGCCAACGAAGCGGCGATCAAGCTGGTGCGCAAATGGGCAGCAGCACAAGGCCGGTCGGCGGATAAGCGGGTGATCGTTACTTTCCGCGGCTCCTTCCATGGCCGCACGCTGGCCACCGTCACCGCTGGCGCGCAACCGAAGTACCAAGAGGGCTACGAGCCGCTGCCGGGCGGTTTCCGCTATCTGGATTTCAACGACGTGCCCGCGCTGGAGGCTGCCTTCGCTCAAGGCGACGTGGCCGCAGTCATGCTCGAGCCGGTACAGGGCGAAGGTGGCGTGCTCCCTGCCGCCGATGGCTTTCTCCGTCATGTTCGCGCGTTGTGCGATCGCCACGACGCGCTGCTGGTGCTGGACGAGATCCAGTGCGGCATGGGTCGCACCGGTACGCTGTTTGCGCACGAACAGGATGGCGTGGTGCCGGACATCGTGACTCTGGCCAAGGCATTGGGCTGCGGTTTCCCGATCGGTGCCATGCTGGCCGGCGCCAAGGTGGCCCAGACCATGCAGTTCGGTGCGCACGGCACCACCTTCGGCGGTAACCCGATGGCAGCGGCGGTGGCGCGTGTGGCATTGCGCAAGCTCGCTTCGCCAGCGATTCAGGCCAACGTGCGCAAGCAGTCGCAGGCGTTGCGCGATACGCTCGACGCGCTCAATCGCGAGCTTGGCTTGTTCGCCCAGGTGCGTGGCCGTGGCTTGATGCTGGGCGCGGTATTGGCCGAACCCTACAAGGGCCGTGCCGGCGAAATTCTCGATCACGCCGCTGCGCACGGTTTGCTGGTGCTGCAGGCCGGTCCGGACGTGCTCCGCTTCGTGCCTCCGCTCAATATCGACGATGAAGACCTGGCCGAAGGCAGCAAGCGTCTGTCGGCGGCATTGCGTTCCTTCCTCGGCAAGTAACTCGCGAACGTCCAATCCCTCACGTCGTCCCGGCGCTAGCCGGGACCCGGCGCCTGTCGTAGCGCTGCTCAGCGCTTCAATGCCGCCCCGCATCCCCGGCAGAACCGCGCGTCTCCTGCATGCTCGCCCAGTCCGCACGCGGGGCAATACACTCCCTGCTTGGCACGCATCTCTGCCGCCAGCTCGGCGGCGAAAATCCCGGTCGGCACCGCGATGATGCTGTAGCCCACCAGCATGATGATCGACGTCACGAACTGGCCGAGCGGCGTATGCGGCGTGATGTCGCCGAAGCCCACTGTCGTCATCGTCACGATCGCCCAGTACATCGAGCGGGGAATACTGGTAAAGCCGTTGCCCGGGCCTTCGATCAGGTACATCAGTGCACCGAAGATCAGTACCAGCGTGAGGATGGTGCTGATGAAGATCAGGATCTTGTGCCGCGCGCGCAGCAGGGTGGCCCAGAGGATGTCCGCCTCTCCGACATACTGAGTCAGCTTGAGAATGCGGAAGATGCGCAAGACGCGTAGCGCACGTATGACGACCAGATATTGGCTGCCGACGACGAACAGGCTCAAGTACGTCGGTAGCACGGCCAGCAGGTCGACCATGCCGAAGAAGCTGAAAACATAGCGGCCCGGTCGCTTCACGACCATCAGGCGCAGCACGAACTCCGCTGTGAAAGCCAGGGTGAATAGCCACTCCAGTACGTAGAAAGCGATGTTCCAGCCGGCTCGCAGTTCCGCAACGGTGTCGAGCACCGTCACGGCGATGCTCGACAGAATCACCAGGATCAGAATGACGTCGAAGCGCCTTCCGGGCGGATCGTCATGGCCGAAGATGATATGAAACCAACGTGCCCGCCAGGCCGCTCCGGATGCCGGCTCCAAATGGAGCGGGAGGGTGCGGCGGGCAGGTCGTTTCATGTTGTCATCCTTGATTCGTGTGCAATGCGTGCAAGCTAACGCGCGAGGCCTCCAGCGTCAGGGCGATGTCTTCGTCGTTGTGCGCGCTGGACAAAAAACCCGCCTCGAAAGCCGAGGGCGCCAGGTAGACACCGCGCTCGAGCATGCCGTGGAAATAGCGATTGAACATCGCCGTATCCGCCTTCGTGGCCTGCGTATAGCTTGTCACTTTTTCGGCCGTAAAGAACAGTCCGAACATGCCGCCGACACGGTTGACGCTGAACGGAACGCCCGCGCCATCGGCGGTCGCCTGCAATCCGTCGGTGAGCAGGCGCGTGCGCGAGGCCAGGGCGTCATAGAAGCCGGGTGCCTGGATCAGATCCAGCATCGCCAAGCCGGCGGCCATTGCCACCGGATTACCTGACAACGTGCCCGCCTGGTAGATCGGGCCGGAGGGAGCGATCTGCTCCATCAAATCGCGGCGTCCGCCGTAGGCGCCGACGGGCATGCCGCCGCCGATGATCTTGCCGAAGGTGGTCAGGTCCGGCGTGACGCCGTAATGCGCCTGCGCGCCGCCTAGCGCCACACGGAAGCCGGTCATCACCTCGTCGAAAATCAGCACCGCGCCATGGCGCGTGCACAACTCGCGTAGGCCCTGCAGGTAGCCGTCTGCCGGCGCGATGCAATTCATGTTGCCAGCGACCGGCTCGATGATCAGGCCGGCGATATCGTCGCCCTGCTCGGCAAATAGTGCCTTGGCCGCGTCCAGGTCGTTATAGGGCAGGGTGAGCGTGAGGTCGGCGCTGGCCTTGGGTACGCCCGGTGAGGTGGGTACGCCGAAGGTGAGCGCGCCGGAACCGGCCTTCACCAGAAAGCTGTCGCCATGGCCGTGGTAGCAGCCTTCGAACTTCACGATCTTGCCGCGGCCGGTCGCGCCGCGTGCCAGGCGGATCGCCGACATGGTCGCTTCGGTGCCGGAGTTGACCATGCGCACCATGTCCACCGACGGGATCAGCTTCACGATGGTCTCGGCCATCGTGACTTCGGCCGGACAGGGCGTGCCGAAGGAAAGACCGTCGCGCACCGCGCGCTCGACGGCTTCCCGCACATGCGGGTGGTTGTGCCCGACGATCATCGGTCCCCACGAACCGACATAGTCGACATAGCGCTTGCCTTCGACATCCCACAGATACGCGCCGTCCGCGCGCGCCGTGAAAAATGGCTCGCCGCCGACCGATTTGAACGCGCGCACCGGCGAGTTGACGCCGCCGGGCATCAATTGCCGCGCACGTTGGAAGAGTTCGTGGTTGCTGCTCATCTGCAGAGCATCCTCAAGCTTGGGAAGTGGGAAAAAGTTCGGCAAAACGATGCGCCGCTGCCCGCACGTCCGGCGCGCCGAAAACGGCCGAGACGACGGCGAGGTAATCGGCGCCTGCATCGATCAGCGATTCGGCATTGTCCGGCGTGATGCCGCCGATCGCCACCCGCGGCACACCCAATGTGGCGCTCTGCCGCAGCAGATCCGTCGAGGCGCGGACCGTGTTCGGCTTGGTCGGCGAGGAAAAAAACGCGCCAAACGCGATGTAGTCCGCGCCAGCGGCAGCCATGGCGCGCGCGCGCTCGATCGAGTTGTAGCAGGACACGCCAATAATCGCCTGCGAACCCAATAGCTCGCGCGCCGCCGCTATGTCGCCGTCGTCTTCGCCCAGGTGCACGCCATCGGCACCCGCAGCCAAGGCCAGAGCCACATCGTCATTGACGATCATGGGTACGCCAAGTTCGCGGCAGAGCCCGGCTAACTCCGAGGCCTCCTGCTTGCGCCGGCCCGGATCCGCGGTTTTGTCGCGGTATTGCAGCAGCCGGGCGCCGCCTTCCAGGGCCTGCCTTGCCACAGCGAGCAAGTCCGGACGAGGGCCGTCGGTAATCACATAAAGGCCTTGGCCCGGGAGTCGTGGGGAGTGCGGTTGTGCCAAATGCATGGACATCTCAATAGGAAAAAGCAAAGGAACGTTGTCAGGTGCTTTCGCATCGCCCGGTGAGTTGCGAGAATGGCGCATTCCCTGAGCCAATCAAGCCCGTCTGATGAGTCAAAGTTCCGAAACCACCACCCTGCGCAAATGGATGTGCGTTGTCTGCGGTTTAATCTATGACGAGGCCGAAGGCCGGCCGGACGAAGGCATCGCGCCTGGCACCCGCTGGGCCGATGTCCCGGATACCTGGACCTGCCCGGATTGCGGCGCCACCAAGGAAGATTTCGAGATGATCGAAATCGACTGAGCGCCCGCGTTCGGTCGTAGCAGGCCCGAAAAAGGCCTCAATTCGTCACCGCCAAGGCTCTCCGCTCCGTTCTCATAGAGCTGCGCCCGCGCAATGCGGGCGCCTACGAACAGGAGCCTTGAGCCATGCAGCAGTTCATTCCCTTTGAAGACGAATGGGACATGCTGGAAAAACTGCTTCCGGAGTCCCTGGTCCCTTATCGCGTCGGCGTACCCTGCACGCATGGGCTCGCCGACGCCCTGACCGAAGTTCAACGGGCGCCACTGACGTCCGCGTTGATGGTTAACTCGTCACCGACCTGAATCCCGCTTGCCTTGGCCGTGCCGCCAGCCAGTTCGAGGACGTACTGGGCATCGCCGTCGCTCATATAGGTCTGGCAAGGATCGGCCTTGCACGGCGGCACATTCGGAGAGATCGAAAGCAGCTTGCGATTCTTGTCGAAAAACAGGATATCCAGCGGAATGAGCGTGTTCTTCATCCAGAAGCCGCGCAGATCCGCGTCTGGAAACACGAAGAGCATGCTGTGATCGGCTGCCAGCTTGGTACGGTCCATCAGGCCGTGCTCGCGGCTGGCATCGTCCAGGGCCAGTTCGGTAGAAAACTGGTGGCCATGGAGCGTCACGGAGATGGCTTTGGCCTTGTCGGCGGCATGGGCGGTGCCGGCCAGCAGGGCCAGGGCGAAGATCGGGGCGGAAACCAGCAGGCGATTCATAGGGCGTTCTCTACCTTGGGCTTGGGGTGGGTCGAAGCGCCGGAGTGTAGCGCCCGTCGTTGGCCGGTCATCGTTTGGAAAAAAATCCCGCATTCCCCCCTTCACAGCCATGACGGTGGGCGCTATGATTCACACCCCTTCGGCGACACGCCTTCGACGAAGGGTTCTGCTTCGCCCCCTCCGCTGAAAATTGATCTTCACGCAGGTGTTGACGGACAGGAAAAACGATGTAATATGGGCGGCTCACTCGGGACGAAATGTTCCGACGCGGTTGGAAGAGAAGGCCGCAAGTGATTGAGATCTTTGACAGTGTGCGCAGGTG
>NZ_DATCRY010000147.1:0-26077 GCF_036568765.1 Dyella sp.
GGGTGACGAAGCCGTGCATGGCCTGGCCGTGCATGCCGATCATCGTCCCGAGCGTGCCTGGCAAACCGATGCAGCCAGCGTGGTGCCCGCGCGCTTACCGCGTCCAGGCTGGCTATTGCGCCAGCCGATTCCCTTGCGCGATACGCATGTGCGTATCCTGGCCGGCCCCGAGCGCATCGAGAGCGGTTGGTGGGACGGCGACGTGCGCCGCGATTACTACATCGTCCAGACCAGCCAGGGGCAGCGTGCGTGGGCGTTCCGGCCACCGGGCGAGCAGGGCGATTTCATGTTGCACGGCTGGTTCGCATGAGCATGGAGCTGCCCGATTACGCCGAGCTGCACTGCCTGTCGGCCTTCAGCTTTCAGCGTGGCGCTTCGGTGGCGATCGAATTGTTCGAACGTGCCGCCATGCTCGGCTACAAGGCGCTGGCCATTACCGATGAAGGTTCGCTTGCCGGCATCGTGCGTGCCAAGCAGGCGGCGGACAAGACGGGTATCAAGCTGATTGTCGGCAGTGAAGTCAGCATCGAGGACGGCCCGAAGCTGGTACTGCTGGTGCAGAACAAACAGGGTTATGTCGCGCTGTGCCGCATGTTGACCGCGGCGCGCCGGCGAGCGAAGAAAGGACAATACCGCCTGCTGCGCGAAGACATTACCGACACGGACGGCTTGCTCGCCCTCTGGGCTGCACGCGAAGACGAAGATGAGGCGGAAGGTGCATGGGTGAGGGCGTTGTTTCCGAGCCGCGCATGGATTGCCGTGGAACTGCATCGCGGGCCGGACGATGCTGCGCGGCTGACATATCTGTGTGCGCTAGGGCAGCGCCTTGGCTTGCCTCTGGTTGCTGCCGGCGACGTACACATGCATGTGCGCGCTCGCCGCAAATTGCAGGATGTCATGACGGCCATTCGCCACAAGACCACGCTGGCCGAAGCGGGTTATCGGCTGTTTTCCAATGGCGAGCGGCACCTGCGTACGCGCAAGGCGCTGGCGGCGATCTATCCGGCCGAGCTATTGGCCGAAAGCGTGCGGATTGCCGACTGCTGCACGTTTGTGTTGTGCAAGGAGGAGATTGGCTATATCTATCCGGCCGAGCTGGTGCCAGCGGGACATACGCCGACGAGCTGGCTGCGACATCTGACGGAAGAGGGGATGCGTTGGCGTTGGCCGCAGGGCGCATCGGACAAAGTACGCCAGACCGTCGAAAAAGAGCTGGAGCTGATCGCGCAACTCAAGTACGAATCGTTCTTTCTTACCGTGCACGATGTTGTCTGGTTTGCGCGTTCCAAGGAAATTCTTTGCCAGGGGCGAGGCTCGGCTGCCAATTCCGCGGTGTGCTACGCCTTGGGGATCACCTCGGTCAACCCGGACGAGACCCAGCTGCTGTTCGGTCGCTTTCTTTCCATGGAACGTAACGAGCCGCCGGATATCGATGTGGATTTCGAGCACGAGCGGCGCGAAGAGGTATTGCAATACGTCTTCGACAAATACGGACGAGAGCGCGCCGCGCTCGCCACTGTGGCGATCCAGTATCGTGGCCGTAGCGCGATTCGCGATGTCGCACGGGCGATGGGCGTGTCGCAGGATCTGGCCGGCGAGCTGGCCGGTCTGATGGATCGTTGGGCCGTCGATACGCCGGTCGACCGCAAGCTGCGCGAACATGGCTTCGATCCGGATACGCCGTTATTGCGCCATACGATTGAGCTGACCGAGCAGTTGATCGGTTTTCCGCGACATCTCTCGCAGCATCCCGGCGGCTTCGTCATCTCGCAGCATCCGTTGTACACGATGGTGCCGACGGAGAACGCCGCCATGAACGATCGCACGGTGATCCAGTGGGACAAGGACGATCTGGAAGCGTTGGGCCTGCTGAAAGTCGATTGCCTGGCCTTGGGTATGCTTACTGCGATCCGCAAGACCTTCCATATGCTCAGCGATGCCAGACGTGGCGATTGGACACTGGCACGCGTCCTGGACGAGAAGCGCGATTGTGAGAAGACCTACGACATGATCTGCGAAGCCGACACTATCGGTGTCTTCCAGATCGAGTCGCGTGCGCAGATGGCGATGCTGCCGCGCTTGCGGCCGCGGAAGTTCTACGATCTGGTGGTGGAAGTGGCTATCGTGCGGCCCGGTCCGATCCAGGGAGATATGGTGCATCCGTACTTGCGTCGTCGCCAGGGACTCGAGCCGATCGAATATCCTTCCGAAGCGCTTAAAGGTGTGCTCGAACGCACTCTGGGCGTGCCGCTATTCCAGGAGCAGGTCATGAAGATTGCCGTGGTCGCGGCGGGGTACTCGGAAGGCGAAGCCGATGAGTTGCGGCGTTCGATGGCTGCGTGGCGGCGCAACGGGCATATCGAGCGACACCGCGAACGCTTGATCGGCGGTATGTCGAAGCGCGGCTATGAGCCGGAGTTTGCCGAACGCCTGTTTCGGCAGATACAAGGTTTTGGCGATTACGGGTTTCCCGAATCGCATGCTGCCAGCTTCGCTTTGCTCGCCTATGTCAGCAGCTGGCTGAAATGCCATGAGCCGGCAGCGTTTACCTGCGGCCTGATCAACTCGGCACCGATGGGATTCTATTCGCCCGATCAGTTGTTGCAGGATGCGCGGCGACACAACATACGCGTGCTTCCGGTGGATGTGCGTTATAGCTATTGGGATTGCACGCTGGAGGATGCCGACGATTGCGACAGGCAGCCGGCAGTGCGGATGGGATTGCGTCTGGTCACCGGCTTTCGGGAAGTCACGGCCAAGGCCATCGCCGATGCGCGCAAGCAGGCGGCATTTGCCGATGTGGCCGATCTCTGCCGTCGTGCGCAACTGGACAGTCGCCAGAGTGCCTTGCTGGCCGATGCCGGCGCGCTGCGTGCACTGGTCGGCCATCGTCATCGTGCGCGTTGGGCCGTGGCCGGCATCGAGCCGCAGCGGCCGCTGTTCGGCGATGTTGCCGAACAGGAAGAGATACAGCTGCCGTTGCCCAGCGTTGCGGAAAACATGCGCGCCGACTACGCCATGACGGGAACCACTCTGGGGCCGCATCCGGTCCGCTTGCTGCGTGCGCAATTACGTGCACAGCGGTATCGCGGTTCGGACGATCTGCGCGAACTGCCGCATGGACGGCTGGTACGTACGGCTGGGCTGGTGACATTGCGTCAGAAGCCGGGCACGGCCAGCGGCGTGATTTTCATGACGCTGGAAGACGAGCATGGCACGACCAATATCGTCGTTTGGCACGACTTGGCCGAGCGGCAACGGCGTGTGTTGCTGGAATCGCGATTGATGGCGGTCGAAGGACGGCTGGAGACGGAGAGCGGGGTGCGCCATGTGATTGCGCATCGATTGATAGATCTATCGTCGATGCTGGGGGAACTGGTGGTGAGCTCGCGGGATTTTCATTAGCACGATGACGATCTGCAGAAGTGAATGAAGAGAAGTGAGGCGAATAAAAGCCGGCTCGCTTCGCAAGCCCCCTACCTGTTTTCTCGCTGTTTCCCGCGTATCTCTGTCTTTTCGCATATGGATCTTCTTCCTCGGTTAAACATTCGCCGCGCCCCTGGATTCATGCTCCATTTTCGCGATCGTGAGCTACGAGGTGCAGATCGTCGCGGTGAATACGACCGGCTGTCGCTGCGGTGACGATTGCGTGAAGGCCGTGGCGATGTGGGAGGCGGATCGCCGGGGCCCGGAACAAGATCGAAGGAAGGGCCTGAGCGATTTTGGTAACTGAAGGGGTCATTTTTCATACTAATTCTATATCCCTGCACCTCTTCCAAAGCGAGGATATGTCCATCGGAGGACACCTACAGGCGATGCAGGTATGGCGAACCATCAGATCGAATATTGCGTAGCACGCGATGCGCAGGGCGATTGGATGATCATGCGCCAGAACGATCAAATCGCTCGCCGTGGGGATATGTTCGACGCTGTGGCTCTGGCCACGTATTTCGCCGAGTGCGAAGCCCGATCCAGCCATGCGCGGGTGAAGGTCGTCCTCGGAGAGCGCCAAGCATTCGCCGAGGCCAAGTTGGCTCGGCAATTGGCTTCCATCAGGCCTGCGGGGCAGGATGCCCCTCTCCCTCCGCTGAGAGCACGCCTGATCGGGAGATGTGTGACCTGACCCCCTGCAGGTCACACCGATGGGATGCCCCTGTCCCATCACTAGCAACAATGGACGTTGCGGCTGGCCCGGGCGTAAGCCCGGGCCATTTTTGCTTTGAGGGCGCCAACAAGTTCGGCCGAAGCCGAGCCTTAAGATCATCACCCCTGACTATCCAAGGCCCTTGTTGACGCCCGCTCGGCTTGCGGCTGGCGGCGCGATCTTAGCAGCAGATATCTCCCGCAGATCGGTATCGCCGGGACTCGAGCGTCCATAGTGAGCCTTGCGTACAGTTCACGGTTCACCTTTGTGAAGGTCGGGCGTGAGCGGGCAGCTTGCGACGCACAGCGGCACCGGTACGGGTTCAGCCTCTTGGCGGCGGTCAAAAAGCGCGATGCCAAGCCGTTTCTCGCTGCGGCATACGTCTTGCTTTACCTGATCTTGAGCAAGATGGGTGAGGTGTGGCCATGACCGATGACATTCGATTTGTACGACGCGTTCGCCGCTTGCGGGCCTGGGGCGTGAGCGCGGGTTTCGTGTGCGTGGCTGCTGTGTTTCACGAGAACCACACCGGTCTGCTGCCATGGCTGCTGGCGATACTGAATGCTTTCGTCTGGCCGCATGTCGCCTTTGCGCTGGCGATGAGTCATCGCCGACCGAAGTTCGCCGAGTACATCAACCTGGGCGTGGATTCGGCCATGGGGGGCGTGTGGGTGGCGCTCATGCAGTTCAATCTGCTGCCCAGCGTTCTGTTGGTCAGCCTGCTGGCGGCGGACAAGTTGAATGTCGGCGGCTGGCGTTTGCTGCTGCGCGCTTTGCCGGGGCAAATTGTCGCATGCGTTCTGGTCGCCGCGCTCAACGGTTTCCAAGTGAGCACGCACACATCGAGCACAGTGATCCTCGCTTGCCTGCCGTTCCTGTTGATCTATCCGAGCGCGATCAGCCTGGCGGCGCATAGCTTGGCCCGGCGCGTGGTTCAGCAGAACGCTATTCTGCGCGAGATCGGCCGTACCGACATGCTGACCGGATTGGCCAGTCGAGCGCACTGGAACGAGTTGGCTTATGACGAGCTGAAGCTGGCTCGCTCGCGTGGGCACAGCTCGGTGATGCTGATGTTGGATATCGACCGATTCAAGAGCATCAACGATCTCGGCGGTCATGCCGCTGGCGACGAAGTCTTGCGTCAATTTGCCAAGCTGTTGCGGCAATCCGTGCGTGCCATCGATACGGCAGCGCGCTTTGCCGGCGACGAGTTCGTGGTGCTGCTGCCCGGCGCGAATGCAGAGATCGCTTCGCATATCGCCGAGCGTATACGTCTGCGAATGTCGACGATACGTTCTGGCGGCATCACATGCTCGGTGAGCGTCGGCGTTGCGATGCTGGAAGACTGGATGCCGAGCGCCGAAGCTTGGGTCGATGCTGCCGACAGGGCGCTCTATCTGGCCAAAAGCCAGGGTCGCAATCGGGTCATGGCGTACGATCATGAGCACCGATTTGCCGAAGCGTAATAGGTGCCTGAGAACCGAACGAGGGCTTATATCTCTCTTGTCTTACAGGGACGGCCTCGACCTTTCAGGGGTCGGCGAAGAGCGTATGACTGGCTTCCCGCAAGTGTTCACCCTCTCTGATCCTCCCCCTGCAAGCAGGGGGAGGGGCCAAGTGCATGTGAAGTTGCATGCGAGACGAGGCTCCATCTAAAGCCCGATCTACTTCACATCCAACGTATCGTTTGCACGATTGGCTTCCGGCAATTTGTGCGCAGGGTCCAGCGTGGCTGAGACCACTTTGTGGGTGCCTTCGACATGCAAGGTGAAGCTGCGATGCTGCTGCCAGGTTTCCACCGGGATACGTATGTCGCTCTTGCTGCCATCGTCGTAGCGCACTTCCAATGTGTTGGGCAGCGTAAGGCGGTCAAGATTGGCCAAAGTCACATCGGCGCCGTGGCTCCAGTTGCCGTCGGTAGGCGCGATCTTCTGTATCGCCATGTCGAACTGCCAGTTGTGCTGGTACCAGCCGCGCCAGAACCAGCCCAGATCTTCGCCCGTTTCGCTTTCCATGAAGCGGAAGAAATCCGTCGGACTGGGGTGCTTATAGGCCCAGGTCTGGATGTAGCGGCGGAAAGCCGGGTCGAAGCGTTCCGGTCCGATAATCTGTTCACGCAATAGCACCAGACCGAACGCCGACTTGAAGTACGTCATCGGATGGCGGTACTTCTCCGGCACCATGTCCGCGCCGATCAACAGCACCGGCGCATTCTCGTCCTTCATGACCTGGGCCATTTCATCGGCCGGATTGCCACCGCCCGGCGCATATTCGCTGTCGCGCTTGGGTGCGAATTCGCCGTGGTTGAACACGTCGTCTTCGTAGACGTCGATGAAGGTGTTGAAGCCTTCATCCATCCACGCGTTACGGCGCTCGTCGGTACCGACGATCATCGGAAACCAGGTGTGCCCGATCTCGTGCGCGATGATCATGTGCAGCACTTTATCCTTCACCACCTTCGCATCGAAGGTAATACCCGGATACTCCATGCCGCCAGCGGTGCCTGCTTCATTGATCGCGACCGGGTATGGGTAGGGGTACCACTGCTTGGAGAAGTACTCGGTCGAACTCTTCAGGTACTCGGTGGCGCGGCCCCAACGGTCGTTGCCCGCGCTTTCCACCGGGTAGGCGGACATCGCCAGTGCCGTCTTGCCTTCCGGCAGATTGATGCGCGCCGCGTCCCACACGAAAGCTTTGGATGCGCCGAACGCGACGTCGCGCGTATGGTTCATGCGGAAGCGCCAGGTCAACGTGCCGCTTTGCTTGGGACGGCTGCTCGGATCGGTTACTTCCTGCGGACTGCGAATCATCACCGTCGCATCGCTGTGCCGCGCCTGCTCCAGGCGCTTCTGCTCCGTGGCGGTCAGAACATCTTGCGGATTGAGCAGTTCGCCCGAACCCACCACGATCATGTCCCACGGCACAGTGACCGCATACTCGAAGTTACCGTACTCGAGATAGAACTCGCTATTGAGATACGGTGCGGTGTCCCATCCGCGCAGGTCGTCGTAGACGCACACGCGCGGATACCACTGGGCGATTTCGTAGATATCCCCATTCTTGGTGGGGTTATAGTCCATGCGCCCGCCGAATTCGCCGGGGACGGTGAAGCTATAGCGGATATGTACCTTCACGCTGCCGCCGGCGGCTTTCAGCGGCTCGGGCAGCTGGATCTGCATGCGCGTGTCGGAGACGGTCCACGTGACCGGCTGGCGATGGCCGCGCGCGTCTTCGACTTCGACCGCGGCAATGCGATAGCCGTCGGTAAATTCGTTGGGAAACTTGTCCGAAGTGAATGCGCCGCGCGCATCCTTGCGATAGCGATTCTGTTCGATGTGCAGCCAGAGTACGTCGAGCGCATCGGGACTGTGGTTGGTATAGGCGATGACCTCGTCGCCAGTGAGGCTGCGCGTCGACGGATCGAGTGTGGCATCGATCTTGTAGTCGGCGCTGTTCTGCCAGAACAACGGTCCGGGCTTGCCGCTGCCGGAGCGATAAGCATTGACAGCTTGCGGATAGGCGAACGGTGCGAAAGTTTCGTGCGGGTCGAACCGTGGCGTGTCGGTTGCCGCGGCGTTTGCGGCCGAAAACAAAAAGACGGCCGCGATGGCGCCGGAAAGCGTCGTGATTTTCTTCATGCGATGCCCTGTGGGGAGACTTGGGTCGCTTCCCTGCCGTAACGATGCGGGTCGGTTGCATCCGAAGGACTAAGTTACGCCGACAAGGACGGTGGTGCCAGTGCGTCACGGCGTCGAAGTGCAAGGGGAGCTTTCGTATGAAGCTGCGGTTTGCCCGATGCTCCTCCCCTTGCTTGCAGAGGAGAGGTTGCGATGAGCCACCTCATTGTCTGCGCAAACCTGAAGCGTTGAGGCTGATACTTACCCGTTCCCAACCCTCCCCTGCAAACAGGGGAGGGGCATGTCGCTTACGGCTTGCCGCCAGCCCGGATCAGCGCCAGCACTTCATAGCAGGCGCCCATGGTGTGGTAATCCACCTTGCCCGCGGGGCTCTTCTCGTCGTCGTACTTCTTGTTGTCCTGGGTCAGGATGCGATACCAGGCACCATAGGTGTGGTCGACGAAGTGCTCCCAGCTATAGGCCCAGAGACGCTCGTACCAGTTGTCGTAGCGCGCATCGCCGGTGCGCGCATGCAGCAGTGCCGCAGCCGCCAACGACTCGGCCTGTACCCAGAAGTACTTATCGCCGTCGCAGACCTTGCCGTCCGGATCGAAGCCATAGACGATGCCGCCGTTGGTTTCGTCCCAGGCATGCTCCAGCGCGGTGTCGAACAAGTGGCGCGCCTTGGGCACCAGCCAGTTCTCCTCGCGATTGCGTTCCAGCAGCAGCGGTTCGAGGATCAGCAGCAGCTTGGACCATTCGGTCTGGTGACCGGGCTGGAAACCCCACGGACGGAACAGATGCTTGGGATTGTCGAGGTTGTATTTCCAGTCGACATTCCAATGCACGTCATAGTGCTCCCACACCAGTCCGCCGCCGTTGGTACCGGGTTTGTCGATAGTCTTGGCGGCCTGGCGCTCGGTCATGTTGTGAGCGAGCAGTAATGCGCGATCCAGGTAGCGCGGGTCGTCGCTGGCCTGGTAGGCGGCAAGCATGGCCTCGCACATATGCATATTGGCGTTCTGGCCGCGGTAGCCGCTGAAATGCCACTGGCTGTCCGACTCGTCGCGGTACAGGCCGGCGTCGGCATCCCAGTAGTAAGTCTCCAGCAACTGCCACGTCTCGTCCATCCACGGAAGGACGTCCTTGATGCCTGCCTTCAGCGCGGTGGAGTAGGCCAACAGCACGAACGCCACGCCGTAGCAATGATAGGTGAGGTCTTCTGGCTTACCGTCGCGGATCGTCCAGGCGTAGCCACCGTTGGGTTGACGGTGCACGTCGCGCAGATACTTCAGGCCGTGATGGGTCGCTTCCAGATACTCGGGATTGCCGAATTCGATCGAGGCCATCGCGTAGTTGAAGACGAAACGTGTGCTGCTCACCAAGTGACGATGACTGCGATCGTAGATCGTGCCGTCATCTTTGAAATAGTGGAAAAAGCCGCCGTTCGGATCGATGCAGCGCGGATGGTAAAACGCCATCGTATGCTTGATGTGATCGAGCAAAAACGACTCGGCGCGGAAGTCGGGGGTGGTGCTCATGCGCGGTTATCCATGAATTGAACGACTTCAGCCTCGTTCGGCATCGCCGAGAACGAGCCTTGGCGCGTGACGGTGAGGGCGCCGCAGGCCGCGGCGAAGCGCAGCGTGGCATGCAGGCGCGGCAACTCGCGGATGAGATCATCCAGGCGGTGGCCGTCGCCCTCAAGTTCGGAAAGACGATGCAGCAGGCCGCCGACAAAAGCATCGCCGGCAGCCGTGGTATCCACGGCCGGTACCGAAAATACCGGCATTTCGCCCTCGGCATCGGGATGGAACCAGCGCAAACCATTGGCACCGTCGGTAACGATCAACAGACGCGCCTTGCCTTGCCAGAGCTTCTCCAGCACGGCTTCCTCGCCATCGACGGCCAGATAGTCCAGTTCTTCGGCGCTGAGCTTGACCAGGTCGGCCAGGTGCAAGGCCTGCCAGACTTCCGGGCGCGCATCGACGCCTTCGGGCCACAGGGCTGGGCGCAAATTCAGATCGAAGCTGACGAGGGAGCCGGTTTCGCGTGCGCGACGCATACCCGCACGCGTCGCTTCGGCCAGCGCGGGATCGGTCATGCTGTTGGAGCAGACGTGGAACACCGCCGCTTCGCGGAAATCGTCTTCGCGGAAATGCTCGGGTCGGAACAGCAGGTCGGCGGATGGCGGGCGGTAGAAGCTGAAGCTGCGTTCGCCATGGGCATCCAGTGCGACGAAGGCCAGCGCGGTATGCGCTTCGTCCGTGCGCGCCACGCCACTGCAATCGACGCCGGCCTGCTGGAGGCTGTCGAGCAGAAAGTCGCCGAACAGATCCTTGCCGAGCATGCCGGCGAAGGCGCCTTTACCGCCTAGCCGCGCAACCGCAACGGCGACGTTCGCCGGCGCGCCGCCCGCAAAGGGTACGAAACTGCGTGGAAAACCTCTCGAATCGCGGCCTTCGCTATGGAAATCGATCAGTGCTTCACCGAAACAAAGGATGTTGCCTGGCATCTAGGAATCTCAGCGGGTCGCGGCCGCGGTGGGGATTTTGTCGACGATGATCTTCGAACCGCGGGCACCGTAGAAAAGAATGTACGCGTAGCAGATCAACGGAATGAAGAAAGCATGCTGCACGCCGATATGGTCGGCAAACAAACCCTGCAGCGGAGGAAGGAGCGCGCCACCGACGATCGCCATGATTAGCAGGCTCGATGCCTTGCCGGTCAGCGGCCCAAGGTGTTCGATACCCAGGGCGAAGATGGTCGGGAACATGATCGAGTTGAACAATCCGATGGCCACGATCGACCACATGGCGACGTCGCCGCTGGTGCTCATGGTGATCGCCAAAAGCAACATGTTGATGACGGCGAAGATGGCCAGCAGCTTGCGTGGCGACATCATCGCCAGCAGGGCCGAGCCCAGGAAGCGACCAACCATGGCTCCGCCCCAGTAGAGCGAGACATAGTGCGCCGCCTGCTGTTCGGTCATATGGCCGATGTCGGGCAGCGAGATGTAGTTGACCAGAAAGCTGCCGATGGATACTTCGGCACCGACGTAGCAGAAGATGGCCACGACACCGAACATGACGTGTGGAATCTTGAGCGCATCCAGCAACGTGTGATGGCCCGTATCCGCCTCGGCGGTGGTTTCCTTCAGCTTGGGCAGATTGAATAGATGGACAAAGACTGCCAGCAGCACCAGCACGACGGCCAGGCCGATGTACGGCCCCTGCACGGCGCTGGCTTCCTGCGTGCGGTAGGCCAACTGGTCGGCCGCCGAAAGTTGAGCGATATCCGCACTCGACTTGACCTCTTTGGAAAGGATCAACACGCTGCCCAGCAGTGGAGCGAGGGTGGTGCCCAGCGAATTCAGTGCCTGTGCCAGTGTAAGGCGGCTGGAACTGGTCCTTTCCGGCCCCAGCAGCGCTACATACGGATTCGCGGCCACTTGCAGGATGGTGATGCCGGTAGCGAGCACGAACAGTGCACCCAGAAAGAACGGATACAGTCGCATGCCGGCAGCGGGCCAGAAAATGGAAGCGCCGACACCGGCGACGATCAGCCCCGCGATAATGCCTTTCTTGTACCCCAGCTTGGCCACCAGCCAACCTGCCGGCAACGCCATCAGAAAATACGCGCCGAAGAAGGTGAACTGGATCAGCATCGCCTTGAAGTAGTTCAGCTCGAACACCGCCTTCAAGTGCGGAATCAAAATGTCATTGAGGCAGGTCAGGAAGCCCCACATGAAAAAGATCGTAGTCATCACGCTCAGCGCGAGCGGAAAGTCGGTGTAACGCGCGCTGCCGCCGGTGGTGTCCTTGATTTGGGGCGTTATTGGGGCTGTGGGAGCCATGCGTGATCCTTGCGATTTTTATGGAGAGCGGAGCGGGCCGCTGCTTTCGCGTACGACCAATTGCACCGGAGCGGTGGTAGTGCTGGCATCGGCCTGCGGATTGCGCAGTCGTGCAAGCAGCAGTTGCGCCGCCTGGCGACCGCGTGCGCGCGGATTAGTCGCCAGGGTGGTCAGCGGCGGCATGCTGAATGCCGCTTCGGCGATATCGTCGAAGCCCGTGACGGCGAAGTCATGGCCCGCCTGCAGGCCGCGCTGCGCCAGTCCCAGCATCAAGCCGAGGGCGACCGCATCGTTGTAGCAGACTGCTGCCGTCGGAGCCGGATCGGCACGGAACAGCTCGTTGCAACGATGCGCGGCGTCCACGCGCGTGGGCGCGGTCTGCACGCGCCAATGCTCGGCGATCGGCAAGTCGGCTGCCTGCATGGCTTGCAGATAGCCGGCGTAGCGCTGGCTACAAGAGCTCGAATCGTTATGCCCGCCGAAGAACGCGATGTGTCGATGGCCCTGGGCGATCAGATGTTCGGTGGCAACGCGTGCCCCGCGCTGGTTGTCCAGCATCAGGCGATCCCAGTGCGCGTACTCGGGCAGGCTGCCACCCAATTCGCGGTTGAATAACAGCACGGGCATTTGCGGGCCGACGGTGGACAGTACGCGACTGGCTTCGCTGCCTTCGGCAGGCGAGAGAATGATGCCGCCGGGGCCGTGCTCGATCAGCGAGCCAAGCACCGCTTGTTCGCGATCGGTCGATTCACTGGTGCTGCCCAGCAGCGTGACAAAACCGGCGGCACCTAATGTCTCGTCGACGCCTGCGGCAAATTCGGCAAAAAACGGGTTGCCCAATTCGTTGATGACCAAGGCGATACTCGACGACGTACGCCGGCGCAGGTTCGCGGCTGCCCGGTTATAGATGTAACCTTGCCGGCGCAGTTCTTCCTCCACGCGAGCACGGGTATGCTTGTTAACTAACGGGCTTCCCCTTAAAACTAGCGAAACAGTCGCTCGCGACACGCCGCAACCGGCGGCGATATCCGTCAGAGTGACCTTACGACGAGCAGGCGGTAGGCTTTCCATCGTCAATCATCTGCATTGGAACGATCCAAATGTAGCTAAACCCGCGCCAACAGTACATCGCGCAGCGCAACATGCGCCTGCCGGCCAAGCCATGATACTGTCGTTTTGGAACGATCCAAATCGCCACCGGCCGAGCCGTCGGCCAAAACATCGGGCTTTAGGGGAATACATGATTGCTGTGCCTGCTTCGCTTCGCCTGCTGCCGGCTTTGCTGGCCGCAGCCCTGGCTTTTCCTGCCTACGCGGCGCCATCGACCCCCAGTGGGCATGCCGCCGAGGTCGACCCCCGTATCGGTACGGGCGGCGACGGCCATACCTTCCCCGGGGCGACCTTGCCCTTCGGCATGATCCAGCTTTCGCCGGATACGGCGATGCCGGACTTCAGGCACGCTTATAAGTGGGCCGCGGGCTACCAGTACGGCGACCCCACCATCATGGGCTTTTCGCATACCCATTTCTCCGGTTCCGGCCATTCCGACCTGGGTGACGTGCTGATGATGCCGATTGCCGGCGAGGTGCGCTTGGATGCCGGCGACCCGGCCAAGCCGGGCAGCGGCTATCGCTCTCGCTTCTCGCACGATACCGAGGTCGTCCAGGCTGGCTATTACGCCGTGACCCTGGCCGATTACGACGTCCGCGCCGAGCTGACCGCCGGTCGCCGTGTCGGTTGGCATCGTTATACCTATCCGGCAGGTAAGCCGGCGCATGTCCTGCTCGACCTTCGCCCGAGTATCTATGACTACCAGGGCAAGGTGCTGTGGTCGTCGGTGCGCGTGCGTCCGGACGGCACGGTGACCGGTTGCCGCCAGACCAATGGCTGGGCTCCTGGCCGCCAGTTGTGCTTCGCCATGCAGTTTTCCGCGCCGATGACCTCGCGCACGCTGTATGACCGCGAGACCGACGCCCCGTACAAGGGTTTCAAAGGGCCGGGCCATCAGCCGGAAGACCACGATGCGCAGAATGGCCGCGCGTTGGAGGCAGTGTTCGACTTCGGGCCTCTGAGCAAGCCGCTGGAGGCGAAGGTCGCCATTTCCTCGGTGAGCGAGGATAACGCGCTCGCCAACCTGCGCAGCGAAGGCAACGGCTGGAATTTCGACCAGCGTCGCACCGAAGCGACGGCGGCCTGGAACCAGGCGCTCGCCAGCATCGATGTGGATGCGCCGGCGTCGATGCGCACCAGTTTCTATACCTCGCTGTACCATGCGCTGCTTTCGCCGACGTTGAGTTCCGACGTCAATGGCGAGTTCCGCGGTCCCGATCATGGCGTACACAAGGCTGACGGCTTCGAGTTCTACTCGACCTGGTCGCTGTGGGACGTGTACCGCGCGCAGCAGCCGCTGATGGCGTTGCTGAAGCCGAAGATGAGCTCGCAGTTCGTGCAGTCGCTGATTGCGTCGCGCGAAGCCAGCCCGTTCGGCATCCTGCCAGTCTGGGCGTTCCAGGGGCTGGAGACCTGGTGCATGATCGGTTACCACGCGGTGCCGGTGATCGCCGATGCTTACATCAAGGGCGTACGCGGTTTCGATGCCAAGCGCGCACTCGATGCGATGGTTGCCAGTGCGACCTACAAGCCCTATGGCGACTTGGCGGACTATATGAAGCTTGGGTACGTGCCGATCGACAAGGAGCCCGAAGGCGCTTCCAAGACGCTCGAATACGCCTATGACGACTGGTCCATCGCACAGATGGCCAAAGCGATGGGACAGGGCGACATAGCGGCTCAATTCACCAAGCGCGCGGGCAACTGGCGCAACGCTTATGACGCCAAGACCGGCTTCATGCGTGCGCGCAAGACCGACGGGCAGTTCCGCGAGCCGTTCGATCCGGATGTGGCCGGCTATGGCAGCGATTACACCGAGGGCAATGCCTGGCAGTATTCCTGGTACGTGCCGCAGGACGTTGCCGGCCTGATCGGTGCCATGGGCGGCGATACCTCATTCGTGACGAAGCTCGACAGCGTCTTCGATGCCAAGGTCGATCCCTCCCACTTCAAGAATGTCGAGGACATCACCGGCTTGATCGGCTGGTACGCGCACGGCAACGAACCGAGCCATCACCTGGCATATCTCTATGACTATGCGGGCGCCGCGTGGAAGACCCAGGCCCGCCTCAAGCAGATCATGGACAGCCAGTACGCGCCGCGCCCGGATGGTTTGGCCGGCAATGACGACCTGGGACAGATGTCGGCGTGGTACGTGTTTACCGCGCTGGGCTTCTATCCGGTCACCCCGGCCAGCGACCAATATGCGATCGGTCGTCCGTTCGTGACCAAGGCAACGGTGCATCTGCCCAACGGCAAGCAGTTTGTCGTCACGGCGGCGCCGCTGGACGACGCGCATCCGTATGTCGGCTCGGTGACCTTGAACGGCAAGCCGCTGGATCGGGTCTATCTGCGCCATGCCGAGATCGCCGGCGGCGGCGAGCTGCATTTCACCATGCAGGCCGAGCCGAACAAGGATTGGGGCAAGGCTGTCGCTGCGCGGCCCGCAGGGATGAGCCCGTACGCACACTGAGCGGGTTTCGCTGGTAAGGAGTGAGGGAAGTAGGGAGCGAGAAGAGCTATCGGTGACTGGCTTTCTCTCACTCCTCTCCGCTCGCTCCTTAGCTAAAGAGATGTCAGTTCTCAGTCCGATCGAGCCTGACCCAGCGCTTTCCATCCACGCGCGCGCAAATACCGCCATCTGCACACGGCGCCAGGTTGCCGCTGGCAACCGCGGCGTTGATGCCGCCGGTCCACTCGGCACGCGCCATTTCGGTGCGCGCGTGCATGGCCGCATAGGCTGCGACACCGATTACGCCGAGCGAGGCGATCGCGCAAGCGGCAAAGACTTTCCACGCCGTCGCTTTCTGTAACTTGCCCGCCGTGCGAACCTGCTTTTCGAGCTCGACAGTCGCCTCCCGCAGACGGGACATGCTCGCTTGGAGCTGACGTTCGGTTTGCGACAGCGGTTCGCGCAATCCGTGCTCCAGTGCAGTCGATGCCGTTTGCCGGAGCGTTTCGACCGCCTGCGTCGACACGTGTCCTGCAACGCGTGAAGCATCCTGTGCGGCTTCGGCCATCGCGGCGGCTGCCAGCGTGTTCTGCCGCACGATGGCGTCGCCGCGTGTTTCGAAGCTGTCGATCAGCACAGCCAGTTTTACGGCCATGTCCTTGATGTCGTCGGTCGTCATGGATGTCCCCTTGTGCTCATGGCCGCAACACCGGGCCCTGCGGCGGCGGCTGCGTCTGTGCAGTCTGCTGGGGTGGCTCGGCCTGCCGGTTGGCTTCCTTTCCCTGGGCGAGCAGCGCCTGTCCCTGTTGCGACTGCGCATAGGTCTGGGCCACCTGTCGCGATGCATCGTCGTTTTTGTTGGCGGCCGCGGTATAAAGTGCCTCGAACATGTCATGGGCACTCGGGTTCGGGGCGGCCGGTTGTGCTGAGGACTGGCGATCGGGCCGAGGTTGTGTCTTTTCGCCGATAAGCACCGGATGGCGTTCGAACTGACGGTTCAGTGTTTCGTCGCGCGGCTCGGCACCGTAGGGATCGGCGACGCTTCCCGCCTCGCGACGTGGCACCAGCAATGCGTTGTAGCCATGGGGAGTGTCGCGGTCCACCTTGCGATCGAGGCGATAGATAAGAAGCCCCTCTTCCGAACGATGAACCACGTTCAGTCGCGGGTCGTCCGGTTCCGCGCTTTTTCTCAGGAACGGCTTGTCGCTGAGCGCATTGAGGTAGTCGACCATCAGGTTGTCGCTGCGAATCGCCAATCCATCGCGGTGATAGCTGCCGCCGATGTCGGAGTGGGCGCCGGCGACAGCGACTCCCAGGAATCGTCCGTCGGCGCTCATGCCCGGATCGATAATCCGATCGGATTTGAATTTGTTTCGACGTTCGTCTTCGGCGGTGATCTGGAAGCCGGAGATGACCGAAGGCGGCGGACGCCGATCGCGTGCTTCGGGGCGGCCCGTATTGACGGGGTCGAAAAGGGCTTCGGCTTGGGCGACCCGGCCGGGAGGGACAAGGTAGCCGGTCGGCTGCGCTTGCTTACGCCCGCGATCGTCGATCGTCAGCTTTACGCTGTCCGGGTCGATGATTCCTCTCTCGTGCACGAGGCGCGCAAACCCCGCCGCCTGCTCCGCACCACGACTGAAACCTATGTTCGCAAGCCGGATTTGCGCCTCGGGATCCTGAGCTTTCCATTCCTTTGCTTGCGTGACGAGCTTGTCGTACATCTCTTCCAGGCGTTCGTCGTACGTCCCTCCCGTCATGCCATCCCAGGCGCGGGAAAGGAGGTTGTCCTGGGTGCCGGGGCCTGCCACATAGCCGACCTGGATCCGCGCATCGTCGAGCCTTTCTACCTGGTCGCTGATGCCCGCGACATTGGTGGCATGGTTGGGATCTTTGTTCTTGTCGTTACCGGTGCCGTCGAAGGCGGCGACAAACAGCCGGTCATGCGGGTTGTCGCTACGAACGAACACCGGGGCGTGGAAATCCGACAAAGCGTCGGCGGCATGGGCATAGCTTCGAAGCTGCTCCGGGCTGGCGGAATAGTACGAAACGCTATCTTCGAGCAGGCCGTCTTTGCCTGGCTTGTGCTTGTCTTCGCTCATCCTTGCGCTCCGTCAGTACGTCTTGCTCCAGGCAAGGAGGGTGTCGTTGCGGAAATTGCTGTACTGATTTCCCGGGATTTGCAAATCCTTGGTCGCGACATGAGCGCGCATCAGGACGCTTACGGTGCGATCGTTGACCTCGATAAAGATGTTCGGTCGCACCTCGTGACCCCAGCCCTCGGGAATGTTGTCCTGGGCAACGCGGTGCAGGATGTGTTCGTCTTTGAAGATGGCGGCGATATCGATCTCTTCCGAGTGCTCGCTCCCATCGAGCGATGTCCACTTCACTTCGGCGGGGGAAGGGAAGTTGCGAACGCCCAGATAGGCGGCGTTCTTCCAACGCTCGCGGTAGTCCGGCGAGGAGGGCGGGCCGGAAGGTCGCTCGGCAAGATCCCGGGTGAAATTGAAGTTGTCGTAAATAACTTCACAGCGCAAGGTGTTGTAGCAATGCGCGCCGAAATCGTGCTTTTTGAATGTCAGGGGCCATGCGGCGGAGACATAAGGTTTTTGGGGCGATTGTGCATGCGTCATGGCCAGGCATCCTGTTAGCAGATAGGTCAAGGTCGCGGCGATTACCGAACGAAGTCCGTGCATGGCTTGGTCCTTTGTGCACCCTGCTTCACTTCCTGGCCGATGGTAGCGCGTCGTGCTCGCTACGTTGAGTCGAAAGGTGTGAACCCTGGCACAGCAGGGCATGGGGGAACCCTGGCGTCCCTCGTCCATGTCTTCCACCGCCTTGCTATGGTGGGGCTCCGATGCGCTTCAGGAGCGGGCGGGATCCGGATCGAACTCCAGCCCATCTTCCCGTCGCAGAATCAGATCGCCCCCGGTCTCCTTGCACCCCCAAAAGGCTTCAGGAGTGGTCTCGCCTCCCACTTTCTGCAACCATGGGGGGCATGCCCCGTTCCTATCTGCGCAAGATTCCCCACCGGGTAAGAAAGGCCATCAGCCTGAGGTGGCGGCTGGGCGGACTGCTGTTTGCGGTGCTGGTCATCGTGGCGCTGCCCTACCTGGTGACCCGCAGCGCTTCGCGCGAAGCGATCGATGCGGCGGAGCTGGTGACGCATTCGCAAGAGATCAAGTCGATAACTTTCCGTATCGCCTATGTCACGCGCAACAGCGAGGCGGCGGTCTATCGTCTGCTCGATGGAGATACCGACGCCATCGTGCGCAAGCGCACTTTGCAGCTGGAGGACGAAGGGCCGCAACTGCTGACCCGCTTGCGCGACATGACACGCGACAATCCGGACCAGCAGACGCTGATCGGCTCGCTTTCCACCGTCGTCAACGGACGGCTGGCGCTGATGCAGCAGGCCCGTCTGCGCTATGTGCGAGGCGATACGGCGGGAGCCAATGCGGCCGTGCGCGATGCCGGCGAATTGTTCAAGCTCGATAGCCTGATCGACGATATCGTGCGCAACGAGGACACCATCCTGGCCGGTCGCCTGGCCAATGCCGAGCGCCAGTCGTTCAGCAGCAGCGTGGTGCTGGCGATCACGGCCCTGGCCCAAGTGTTGCTGCTGTGCATCGTCGTGATCGTGTCCGAGCGACAAATTGCGCGCCGCCTGCATGCCGAGCGGCGCGAAAGCCAGGCGGTGATGCGTTCGCAGCTGATCGTGCAAGCTGTGCGCGAGCCGATCGCCCTGCTGGATGCAAACCTGAGCACCTTGCTGATCAATGCGGCCTTCCGGGAGCTCTATGGCGTTCCGGCCGCCGCCTCGTCGCAGCATCTGGCCGATATCGGCGAGGGTGCGTGGAACGATGTCTCGCTGTTGCAACGGTTGCGCGACGTGCTTTCGCTGGATCGCGAGCTGTGGGATTACGAACTGACTCAACGCACCGCAGGCGGCATCGACAGGCATGTAGTGATCAATGCCCGGCGGCTGGAGCAAGAGGAAAGCGACGATCTGGTGTTGCTGCTGACGGTAAGCGACATGACCACGCGTGCGCTGGCCGAGCGCGAGGTCAAGGAGCTCAATCGCCAGCTTGAGGGCAAGGTGCAGCAAGTCTCGGACGTCAATCGCGAGCTGGAGGCTTTCAGTTACTCGGTCTCGCACGATTTGCGCGCGCCGCTGCGGCATATCGCCGGATTTGCCGGCAAACTGGGCCGGCATCTGGGCGACGATGCGGACGATGCCACCCGGCACTATCTGCAGGTCATCACGGATGCGGCGCATCGCATGGGTCAGCTGATCGACGACCTCCTGGTGTTTTCACGGTTGGGTCGTGGCGCCTTGCGCCTGCAGCCGGTGGATATGCAATCTCAGGTGGAAGATGCGCGTGCGTTGGCTGAGAGCGATGTGGGCATCGGCGGTCGGCGGATCGTGTGGAATATCGCTCCGCTGCCGATCGTCATCGGCGACGAGAACATGCTGCGCACGGTCTGGCAGAATCTGATCAGCAACGCTATCAAATACACGGCCCAATGCCAGGTCGCGCGCATCGATATCGGCGTAGAGCGCCAACGTAACGGGGACTATGAGTTCGTGGTCGCCGATAACGGCGCGGGTTTCGATATGCAGTACGCCGGCAAGCTGTTCGGCGTCTTTCAGCGGCTGCACCGCTCTTCGGAGTTCCCAGGCAACGGTATCGGCCTGGCCAATGTGCGCCGGATCGTCGCTCGCCACGGTGGGCGGGTCTGGGCCGAGGGCACGCCCGGCGAGGGCGCGCGTTTCCATTTCACCCTGCCGGCCTCCGAATTGGCCGAGTCGTTTACGCAGGCACGCCAATGACACGCTATATCCGCCCCATTCTCCTGGTCGAGGACAGCCTCGCCGACGCCGAACTGGCGATGGACGCACTCAAAGACGCCAAGCTGATCAACCCGATCGTGCATCTTGAAGACGGCGTCGATTGCCTGGATTTCCTGTATGGACGCGGCACGTTTGCCGGACGCGAGCCCGTTGAGCCCGCCGTCGTGCTGCTGGATATCAAGATGCCGCGCCTGAGCGGGCTGGATGTCTTGACCCAGATGCGCTCTGACGAAAGGCTCAGGCAGGTTCCGGTTGTCATATTGTCCTCGTCGCGCGAGGAGAGCGATGTGGCGCGCAGTTGGGACCTGGGCGTCAACGCGTATGTCATCAAGCCGGTCGATGTGGACCAATTTTTTGAGGCGGTGCGCACGTTGGGCCAGTTCTGGGCGGTCTTGAATCAGCGTCCGGACAAGGATTGAGCGTAGGATAGGAAGACGAGCCCGACCGCAGCGTCCGGGGGCCGTCCTGCACCATCAACTGTCGAGTGCCTCTCATGCCTGACCGCGGTATCCGCATCTTGCAGATCGAAGACAGCAAGCTCGATGCCGAGCTGGTCTTGTCCGAACTCGATGCCGACGGCGTGGCGTACGAGGTGCGGCTGGTCGATGACGAGCCCAGTTTTCTTGACGCCCTCGATCAGTTTCAGCCGCACATCGTGCTGTCGGACCTGAGCATGCCCGGGTTCTCTGGCCAGCGTGCGCTGGAGTTGCTGCGCGAGCGCGACCAGGACATGCCTTTTATCTTCATTTCGGCCACGCTGGGCGAAGAAGCGGCCATCGAGGCGCTGCGCAACGGCGCAACCGATTACATCCTCAAGCAGAACCCGGCACGCCTGGCCAGCGCGGTCCGCCGCGCGTTGCGCGAGGCCGACGCGCAGCGTGCACGCCGCCGCGCCGAGGCCGAGCTGATCCGCGCGCAGCGCTTCGAGAGCTTGGCCATGCTGGCGGGCGGCTTGAGCCATGACTTGCGCAATCTGTTGCAACCGTTATTGCTGGCCGGCGACAGCTTGCAGGATTACCAGGACGACCCGCGCCTCGCCCGCCTGGGCAAGCTGGTTCGCGATTGCGGCCGGCGCGGCCTGGATATGGTCCAGTCGATGCTGTCGTTTGCACGCGGTGCGCGCCGTGCCGAACAGGTGCGCATCGGCGCGCTGCTCGATGCCTTGCGGTTGCTGTTGCAGGGCAGCGTGCCCAAGACGGTATCGCTGGACGTGGTCGCTGGCGACGAACAGCTGACTTTCGAGGGGAACCACACCGAGCTGCAGCAATGCCTGCTCAATCTCTGCCTGAATTCGATCCAGGCCATGCCTCACGGCGGCCAGTTGCGCATCGAAACGGCCCAGGTGGAGCTGCCGCCTGAATTTTTCCTGGAAGCCGAAGATCCGCGCAGCGGTCCCTATCTGCGTATCACCGTGTCCGATACCGGCGTGGGCATGGATACGGAAACGCTCGCGCGGCTCTTCGAACCGTTCTTCACCACCAAGGAGTCGGGCACCGGTCTGGGGCTGCTGTCGTGCAAGCGCATCGTGGCCAGCCACGGGGGGGTGATGCGAGTGCAGAGCGCGTTGGGCAAAGGCACGTTTTTCAGCCTGTATATCCCACTCGAAGAGCTGGCGGCCGAACAGAGCGAAGCGGACGACGAGCACAGCATGCAGGGCGAGGCCGAACGCGTGCTGATTGTGGTCGAAGAGGCTGCCCAATTGTCTCTGCTCAGCGATACGCTCGACGCCTGGGGATATCAGGCGCACGCCAGTCAGAGCGGTACCGCCGCGCTGCAATGGATCGAAGCGCACGGCGTGCCGGACCTGGTGGTGATGGACGCGGACATGAATCTGTTCACCGGGGTGCGCACGCTGGCGGCCTTGATGGAGCACGGCTACCGCCGCGGGGTGATCCTGCTGGTTCGCCCGGATCGCCCACTGGACATGAGCGAATTACCGACCTTGGAGCACCTGTACCTGGTCGATAAGCCGATTTCGACGCGACGGCTGTTGCGGGTGCTACGCGAAGCCATCCGGGCCGGGCACCAGGCCTAAGATCCCACGGCGATTCGCGGGGGCAGGTTCCCAGCCTCCGCTATCAGTCGATCCCAAGCTTCTTCAACTTGTACCGCAACGCCCGGAAAGTAATGCCCAGCTTCTTCGCCGCGGCCGTCTTGTTGTACCGCGATTCCTCCAGCGCCTTGATGATCGCGCTGCGTTCCAGGTTGCTGATGTAATCGTCCAGGCCACCGTCACCCGGGTTATTCGCAGGTGCGGCAGCAGGTGCCGAAGCCGTTTGGCTGGCGGAGGCCTGCTGTTGCGCCGCAGGCGGCACACCGTCGGCGCGAGCGTTGCGTTGCGGCAGCATCAGGTCGCTGATGTCGATGGTTTCGCCGTCGGACATCGCCATGGCGCGCTCGAGGATGTTCTCCAGTTCGCGCACGTTACCGGGAAAATCGTAGCCGTCCAATGCGGCCTGCGCCGCCGGTAGCAGACGGCCTGGCGTGGCACCGCTCTTGGCAGCGAGCTGGCGCAGGATGAAGGCCGAAAGCTGGGGCACGTCACCGCGGCGCTCACGTAGCGGCGGGACGCGAAGCTCGATCACATTGATGCGGTAGAACAGATCCTGGCGGAATTGGCCTTGTTCGACCAGGCCGGCCAGATTCTTGTGCGTCGCCGACAGAATGCGCACGTCGACCGGCACCTCGTCGCGGCCGCCGATCGGGCGCACGGCCTTTTCCTGGATTGCACGCAGTAATTTGACCTGCATATGCAGGGGCAGCTCGGCCACTTCGTCCAGGAAGAGGGTGCCGCCGTGGGCGGCCTGGAACAGGCCTTCCTTATCGTTGACGGCACCAGTGAAGCTACCCTTGCGGTGACCGAAGAACTCGCTTTCCATCAGCTCGGACGGTATTGCGCCGCAGTTCACCGGCACGAACGGCCCGCTCGCACGCGGCCCTTGCTCATGGATCAACCGGGCGACCAGTTCCTTACCCACGCCCGATTCGCCGGCAATGTAGACCGGTGCCTGGTTGCGAGCCAGCTTGCCGATGGTCGAGCGTACCTGTTGCATGGCGGGGGAGTCGCCGATCAGCCGCTCGCCCGAACCGCCGGTCTTGGCGCCGCCGCCGGCACGCTTCTCTTCAGCCAATCGCAGCGCCGTGCGTACGAGCTGGCGCAGCATCTGAATATCGACCGGCTTGGAAACGAAATCGAATGCACCCGCTTTGAGTGCATTCACGGCCGCGTCGACATTGCCGTATGCGGTGATCATCGCCACGGGCGTGTCCGGGTACTGCAACGAGATCAACTCGATGATCTCGTGGCCGGTACCGTCGGGCAGCCGCATATCGGTGAAGCACAGGTCGTAGGTGCCTTCTGCTAGCGCACGACGGGCTTCGCCGACGGTGCCCACTGCCTCGACCTTGAGGTCCATGCGACCTAAGGTGATGGTGAGCAGCTCGCGGATGTCGCGTTCGTCATCGATGACCAGAACGGTCTGTTGGCTCATGTGGTCTAGGAAGTTTATGGACTGGGCTAGGATACCCGCCGACATTCATATGGGCAAAGTCCGGTGACGCCCCCGGATTAGCCGTGGCCGAGATGCCGATCAAAGAATCTCACGATCGTCTCATAAGCCTCTTTGGACTCGGGTAATTCCGGGTCTGAGAAGAAGGAGTGCCACATGCCCTCCCAGACGTGAAGCTCGGTCGTGACGCCGGCTCGGTCCAGCAGGGCCTGGCTGTGCACCACCGAGCTCATTGCCATGTCTCGCGTGCCGGTGATCAGCAGGGTGGGGGGGAAATGGGCCAGCAGCTTCGGCGACTGGCTCGGGAACACCATCGGATCGCTGGCGCTGGCACCCTTGAAATAGGGTAGATCGCCCAGCCGCAGGGGGTGCTCGGGGACTGCCGAACCGTTGAGGAGCGGAGCGACGTAGACCGAGTCGCCGGCCATCTCCGCCACCGACCCGCAGAACGTGCCGATCGCGCCAGGCACGGGCAGCTTGCGGTCGATCAGGCGCGCCACGGCTTCGCCGGTCAGTACGCCGCCCGCCGAGCAGCCGTAGATGCCGATGTTTGCCGGCTTGTACTGCTTGAGGAGTTCACGGTACACCGCTTCGACGTCTTCGCTGGCGGCAGGGAAGACGTGCTCGGGCCCTTGCCTGTAATCGATGCCGATCACCTTGATACGGCCGAGGCTGGCGATCGGAATCGCTTCGACCAGGGCTCCGCTGTGTGCGCCCCAAAGGAAAGCGCCGCCATGCAGGTTGATCAATATACGGCCCTGGTTCCGCGTCGATATGCCTTGCGCCGGCTCGACCACGTCTGCACCGACGCCCGCGATCGTCTCCCGATGCGTCTTTACCGGATAGAGCGCCATCATGCGGCGCGCGCGATCGCTGTTCATGCGGTCGTAGAAGGTCCGGCTGCTTGCGATGTCGGCGATGGGCGGTGCCTTGGCGCCTTCGGCGAGCATCTTTGGGAAGAAGGCGCGGGCCTGCGGCGAGGCTCCCGACGAGTAGGGCAATACGGTGTGGCCGAAGCGGATGTCGCCGTCGGCGCTGACGACAGGTTTGCTGTCCTGTGCCTGGGCTGCGCTGCACAGCAAACAGAATGCTATGGCAAGGCGGGTAAGAGAGCGTCCGATCATGGCGTCGTCTCCGCAGGTGTTTTGGCAACGGTGCCGAGCAACTCGTGCAGTTTCAGGTACACGCCGTTGGTCCAGCCAAAGCCGATCACGTTCTCGCTATAGCCCGCGCTCACTTTCACCTCGGCGTTGCCCAGTGCCATGTTGTATTTCTCCCGGATGGTGCCGTCGTCGGCCAGGCCCTGGTCGACAGTCGCGACAAACTTGCCGGCGATTCGCCGCGCGTCGTCATGGAAGCCGTAATCGTCCAGCCCTTTCACGGCGATCCAGTTAGTCGGTGCCCAGCCGAAAGGTGCGCCCCACTGCACGCCCATCGGACGATCGTCCATGCTCAGGCCGCCTTTGCGTTCGAAGGTGGGTAGCGCCTGACGCAAACGTGCGGCCTGCGCTTTGGACGACATGCGGGCCCATAGCGGAAAGTACGTGGTCACATACGGATAGGGCGAGCGTTTGCCGGCAACGAAATCGTAGTCGCGGTACATGCCCGCCTTGTCGTCCCACAGGTACTTATCCATCGCAGCCTTGCGTGCCTGGGCCGCTTGCGCCCAGCGGTCCGCTTCGCCGGCCTTGCCCAATTGCAGCGCAAAATCGTGCAGATCGGACTCATAACGATAGAGCAGGGCGTTGAGACTGGCGTCGGCATAGTGGTGTGTCGAGCCGCCGAACGGTCCAAAATGCGCATTGGTGTCGAAACCCGATTCGCGCATCGCGCGATCGCCATGAAAGTAGTCGGCGGTCAGGCGATAGCCGTCGACCCAGGCGTCCGCGCAGACCTTCGACGCGTGCACATCGCAACTGGCGCTCTGCAGGCGCGTCGCTTCCGCGTCGTCCGGATGTTCGGAAGCCTTGATGAGATAGCCGGGGTCTTCCTTGGGGTGTGCGAGCAGCCAGCGGATCACGCCCTGGTAAAACCCGGCATCCTTGGCTTCCAGGACCGGGCCGCTGCCCAGATCCGTGTAGCGGGACAACCCCGTTGCTCCGGCGCGGTGTTCGTCGCGCGTCCAGATGCCGTAGTTGCGTACTGCCAGAGGATAAGCCGCGGCCAGCCAGTCGTGCCGCGCTTGCGCATTGGGAAAGCTCGCCGAGTCGTTCAGCACCGCGGTCATCATGGCGGTGAGAAAGGGAGGTTGCGAGCGGCTGAGGTAATACGTGCGATTTGCGTTGAGCACGCCACCGTAATGCTTCACCTCGTACAGCGCGTTGTCGACCATGTCCTTGGCCAGATCCATGCGCCGGTCGGCGATCAGCCCGAGTTGGATGAAGTAGCTGTCCCAGCCATACATCTCGTTGAAAAAGCCGCCCGGTACTACGTACGGCCGCGGCAGGTAGAGCAGGCCCTGCCGGGGCAGCTTCGTCGCGTCGATGTCCCCGAGCCGCTCGATCTTCCTGGGCAATGGCTGTACGTCGATACCGCAT
>NZ_DATCRY010000148.1:0-2646 GCF_036568765.1 Dyella sp.
TGAAAATTGTCGGGCCATTGCACGGCGCGACCGGTAGCGTCCTCGACGACGATATCGAAATCGTGCCGCTTCAGGATCTTGCTGCTGCCGAAGTCCGAAACGGAACAACCGAGATGGCGGACAAAAAAAGATGCAGTCGCACCCACATCATGCGAAGGAAAGCTGATGTGATTGAACTTCATGATGCTGGAAACAGTAAGCATTGCAGACTCCACAGAGTAGAGCCGCTTCGATTTCGGGGCACGGTCGCGGGATGCATCGCATTGCAGACGCCATACAACACCCAGCAACCGCGGCTCGAAGGAACTGCGGCTGAATTGGGCGTTGGTTGACGTGAACGCTTACGGCTACCGGACGGCAGCGGTCCGGATTCTATATCAGTCTGGGGTTTAATCGTACCCATTGGCAAGCCGGCGGGTGTGCGCCGGGGTGCAACTGATGGACGACAATCGCTGCGCGATCTTCGGTCGGCCCGAGCGGCCGGCCGTGTGCAGCGGACTGCGCCCGGAGCCGGCCATGTGCGGTACGGATCGCACGCATGCCATGGGCTTCCTTGCGACGTTGGAAGAAGCCGCGCGCTGAGGTCGGAACCGCCCTGGCTTGCGCGCGCCTGTCGTGCGATTTTGCGACGCAAACAGCGGAGCACTCTACCCGTCCAATACGCCGTGCGTGCTAACTTCGGGAGCGCAGGGGGCTGCAGATGCTATTGGGGAGATATGCGTCATGCTTCATCATGCTTGGGCTCGCCATGTATTGCATATGGCGGCGTTGTCGTGTGCTTTGGGTCTTGCCGTTACCGCCTTTGCCGATGAGGCCGCTGCGCCCACGGTAGGTTCGCCGAACGTTGCCACCGCCGACCCGAGCGTACCCCGCCCGTCGGCCAAGCCTTGTGTGGTGCAGCTATTCAGTAACGAAACCTACAACGATTTCAGCAATCACACTTTCAGCTACGCCCCGCCGTCAGGCTGCCAGGGCAATTGGTCCAAAGTGGTGCTGGAAGCTGATTTCTCGGTGACTGCCGGCCGTCAGTTCGACCGTACCGCCAATATTTGGATCGGTGGCGTAAACATCTATTTCGGCACCACCGCCGAGCCATCGGCAACCGTATCGCCAAGCTGGCATGTCGAGCGCGACCTGACCGACTACACCGCGCTGCTCAAGTCGCCGCAGCAAGGCCAGAGCCTGATCGGCAACATCGTCGACGATACCTACACCGGCGTCATTCACGGCAGCGCGCGCTTGCTGTTCTATCCAGGCAAGCCTGCCGCCGCTCCGGCCGACGCGGTGTATCCGCTCGGTAGCGATCCGGTCGGCAGCACCACGACACTGAACACGCCATCGGACACGCTGGCCAAGACCTTGACGTTGCCGCGCAATGTGGAGAAGGCCTATCTGGACGTATTTGCACAGAGCCAGATCGGCGATGAGTTCTGGTACACCTGCGTGCCGGATCAATACGCCGCGACGGTAGAAGAATGCGGCGGCGGTAATTTCCGCGAAACCGAGATCAGCATCGACGGTCAACCGGCCGGTGTCGCGCCGGTCTATCCATGGGTCTACACCGGCGGCATCGATGTCTATATGTGGCGTCCGGCGCCTGGTGTGCAGACGCTCAATTTCATGCCGTATCGTGTGGACCTGACGCCGTTCGCCAGCGTGCTCAGCGATGGGCAGCCGCACCAAGTGGCTCTGAGCGTGGCTGGCGCGAACAATTACTTCTCTGCGACGGCGACCTTGCTTGTGTACCAGGATACCCATAGCAAGCAGATCACCGGCAAGCTGACACGCAATACGCTGATCGGTCAGCCACCGACACCCAAGATTGGCGACACCTTGCAGGTCGATGACCAAGGCAATGTCACCGGAGCCATCACGACCGATGTCAGTCGCCAGTTCACCATCGAAGGCTACGCCGATACCTCGCATGGCCGCGTGCAATCGACGGTGACGCAGACGGTGGGTTTTGCCGACACCCAGACCTTCACCATCAATGCCACGACCTATCGCCAGGTCACCAACCAGACCACGACGGTGAACAGCGTCAGCCAGAGCAAGATCGGGCGGCTGATTACCGCGGAGTATCGCGAGAGCCTGAGCTATCCCTTCTATCTGGATTACAACCAGACCGCCAACGACGACGGCACCATCAATGTCGCCAGTACGGTGAAGCAGGGCTATCAGAAACATCTGGCGCATCGCCTGCTCGGTATCGATTTGTTTACCGCCGATATCGCCAATGCGATCAGCACCGGCGATACGTTGCTTGTCGGCACTAACGGTCTGGTGACGTCGCACAGCGGGCAGCAGAGCACACAGGATTTCAACTACACCGATTCCCTGCTCGGCTGCTACAAGACTTCGTTGTCGACGCAGGCAGGATTGTTGACCGCATACACTCAAGGCAAGGGCTGCCTGGGCGGACGCAATCGCGTTTCCTGGTTCACGCATCCGGACGGGTCGCCTGACGGCGGCAACGTCAGCCTGATCTGGTAAGCGAGGTGCGCGCTCCCTTCCTGTGATGGAAGGGAGCGCAACCGGCGGTCGATGGGGGTAAGCTCGCGGCGGGGAATCCCCAAGCCGGAGAGCTGCCATGTATCGTCGTCTATTGTTCGTTTTGGCGGTCGCTACGGCCGGCACACTCGGCGG
>NZ_DATCRY010000149.1:0-8925 GCF_036568765.1 Dyella sp.
CCCCAAGCTTTCCCTCGGGGTTCTTTCTCGTCACTTCCCCGTGAATTCCCCTGCAGCATCGAACCGCAATGATGTCGCGCGTGGAACGATGGCCGTCGTGGAAGTGCTCGCCCTGGCCCTGGCGGCCCGGCGGCGTCATCAGGATGGGAGTGGCTGCCAATGCTTTCATCTCAAGGATCAGGCCATCGAGGGCTTGAATGCTGTACTGCTGATCCTGGGTGAACGAGACCGGGCGTTAGGCCGTGGGGAGGGCCGAAGCGCCTAGCGGTCAGCGCGACGAATCAGCGAAAAGGGCGTGGAGTTGTCACCGATGGCAGCTCCACTCCTGAGCGCGGATCGTGTCGCGCCCGATGATGGGCTGTAGGTGTCTGCGCACACAACGTGTTTGCGCAGCCCGTCGTCATGCATCGCTGCGATGTAGTTATCGCTAGGCCATAGACTGATTTGAAAGTGCGAGCTGGTTGCTATAACGAACTGTCGATTGCGTCACGGAACTGTCGACAACTCCTTCAAGCCAGAGTCGGACTATTCATGTTAAGCAGCCTAGTTTCTCCGTTTCACGTACTTGCCCCGACGCGTTTGGATTACTCGATGCCGCATATGGGAATACCCTCAGTTGGCGGCAAGACGAAGCCGGTGGCATCTCATCTGGCAAGCATCGGCCACGCAACGGACGACCGCGCTACCGATCGAACGGCCATCTCCAGCGAAGGCGCACTGCTTGGCATCGGTGCCGATTATCGCCTGCCGCGTTTGACCGTCTTGTCCATTCTGGGGCGCATGCAGGACACCCTGAGTCACATGCCCTGTAGCAGCAAGCGCGCGCACTATGTCGACCGATTTTGTGGCGCGCTTGCAGCGCGCTCGATGAATGAACCGCTCGACGCCAGGGAAAGCAAGGCACTCGCTGCCTTGATGCGCAGCGTACGGCAGCGCCTTCCAAAGGGACGGCTAAGCGATTTCACGGTCGATGGCGGCCATCGTGTCGATGGAGCCCAGCTTATATGCGATGTGTGCGAAGCCATGCGCGCGTTCAGCAAAGCTGCCGCCATGCGCATCAAGCTTGAGGAAACAGCCGCGCAATGGGAGGCTAAGCACAGCAGCCTGGGCCTTCCGGGCTCGTCGCACGTGAAACAGTCGGCATTGAGCCTCGGTCTGGGCGGTGGCCTGTCCGGTGTGGCGAAGATCGGTGGCGGCGTGCGGTGGGGCGCGACAAAGATCGTGACGGCTGACGATGCGATCAATGTGCTTTCCATGCATGAGCGGGCAGGGCGCCTTTATGGCAAGGCAACCGCCGGCATCGGCGACATGTTGGGGGTCTCGGGGGAAGGCTGGGTGGAATACGCCAAAGCGCCAGCCAAGGATCTCGGCCTGATCGAAGATGTCGCGGCCCGGGTGACGGAGAAAAAGCTCAACCGTACGAGTGGCCTGCAACAACTGCGTAACGCATGGCGGGGGCTGATCGGCAGTCGCGCCCGTGCTTCGACTTACGACCAGATCCTGCGGCGCGCCAATGCCTATCGCGACAAATTACCCATGCTGGTATCGCCCTGGGGTATTCGGCTGCAACCGATGTCGCGGGAGCTGCCCTCGGAGTTGTCGCAGGTGCCGTTACGCGCAGTCGTCAACCAATGGCGGAGCAACGTGACGGGCGCGGCGTCGGCTGGCGTGATTGCGGCCTCGGCGTCGGCCTCGCGCCAGAAAACGGAAGTCAGGGCAGCGCTGTTGACACCCATATCGACCTATCTGGAAGGCGGGCATGTCGAAACCCCGGTAGATCTTCGGCGCGTCGAAGCCATCGTCCGACGTGGGGAGCGCCTACTGGGCAGCAACCCGGCAACGGCGCCGCTTTCCCGCCTTCTCGAAACCCATGGAAAACCATTGAGTGTTGCGACTGCCTTGGCGCGGTTGGAGGCCGAAGTGGAGCATTACGAGCAGGTTGCCCGTTACAGCGGCGTATCCAGGAAAGCCGTACGGGATATTGAAGCTTCGTTCCTGAAGAGCTGGAAGGCCGCTACGCGTGAGGAAGCGATGGTCCATATGCTCGCCGCTCACGCCTGGCTGCGCGTGAACCCGCAGGGCTTGGCATCGGGCAGCGACGACGATCGGTTGGCGACGGATTTCGATCGTGTAGCGCGCAAGATCTACGAGATGGATATCGGCCACGATCGCGATCACGTGCGTACAAATAGCAGTGTCGCCGATCGATTCATGCAAGAGATCCAAACCTCGTCCTTGCATCTGCGAGTAGGTGCCGGTATCGACGCGATCGGTGCGAGTGTCGGGATGGGCGTGCACCAGTCGCACCGTCGTGATCCTAATCCATTACGTGCCGGCGAATACCTCAATATTGAAGTGAGCTTCTCCCTGGTATCGCAGCTGAACCAGCTCGCTGCTGCCATTGTGGATGCAGTCAAGCCAGTGCTTCCGGAGGCTTCACTGGCCAGCGATCTAAGCAACCTGCTCGGACAGGGTCTTTCGCATCTGTCGGCCGATGTCACGGCAGGCGGACGCTTGTTGATCCGTTTTTTCAAGCCTGCCTACCAGAGCGAAGCCGCGTTTCCGGACGAGGCCAAAGGCTATCGACTTCAGACGGCAATCCTCTATCGTGAACGATCCATGGGCATCGGTCCCATGATCAGTCTGCCGGTAGCGCCTGGATTGATGATCGATGCCGGCGTAAGCACAGGTGTCGCACAGAGCGACGCTGTGCGGGAGCATTTTGGCGACAATTGTCTCAGCGGCCCGCTCAACCGTTACATGCGCTTGAAAGGCAGCAAAGATCCCCTGGCAAGTTGGGCAGCCTTCATCCTGGCGCAACCCAAGTCGCTTCACAACCTGATGGGCCGGATGGGGGATCCGACGTCGGCCGTGCACCATGAGGCAAGGTATTGGGACGGTTTACGTGGCGAGAAGGGCGAGCATCCGATCTTTGAACAGATGAAGGCCTTTCGCACTGGACGTGCTATCGACGATCGCCAAGCGTGTGAGCAACTTACCGCATTCTTTGGCGATCTGTACGATGCCTTCACACAGAAGCAATTTGCCAGTGAACTGATTACGCCGGTCGATTTGCCGGTGTCGCCGAAGCCGGGCTGGGCGATGCATGCCGTCGAGAGGCCCCTGCGTGTCACTCGTCTTTAGGCACCGGTAGCCGAAGTGAGAGAGCGGCGCCGGCGCACCTGTACGTTTTCTCGATCTCCTCACTTCTCTCCATGAAGCATGATCGTTAGAAAGCTATGGAGCGAGTCAAGTCGCCTTCTTTCAACAGAAATTGGTAGGTGTGCCCGGATTCCTTGGCAATGTGCTCCTGATGACCGGGCCTGATGTAGATACGACGGTAGTCGGTGCAGTCATTCACACCTTTGCAATCCTGATAATTATCCAGGATAAGCGTGGTGTTGCCCTGATTGGCGACGATGTACTCATCATGATGATCGCCGAGTTGTGTGTCGTAGCGCACTTGGTTAGGTCGCGCGATAAGCGTCATGCCGTAACCGATGACTACCTTGACGCCGGCCTGGAGAGACGAGCCATAATCCGCGGCCTCCTTCTCGTTCAGGCCGAACTCTTCTGGCTTTTCGGGTAGGACGGGAATGAAGCGAACGCGATAGTAACGCTCCCTGTCGCGGTTTCCTTCATGAATCAAGCGCGTGGCATACCGCCCGCCGGCCCGGATGATCAAGCGATCCGGGCTGCTTACGACGGCGTGACGCGTGGGATCGTCGCCACCGATCCGTGCTTTGTCGATCGGGATTTCGCTCGGTTCGTCGTTTTCGTTATAGACAATTTCACTTATTTCGACACGTACGAAGGCCGTCGCGTCGCCGCTGTTGCGGATACGCTTCAGCAGTGTTTGCTTGCCGGGATCAAGAAATTCGTAGAGAGAGCCAATATGAATGCCTGGTGACGCGGCATGAGCAATCGGGTACGCGGCAAGCACGGTAGTGATGAGAAAAATTCGCATAAGCATGGTCGCTTCCTTACTTTGAAGATTTCCTATCAGAAACTGGTTTCGAAGATCAGGGTGACGTTTCCGCTCCAAGTCGATCCGGGCTGCGATAGCATTTTGGACACAGGTGCACCATTGACGGCGAAGAGCGCTATCGACGGCTGAGCGGCAGCCTCGCCATCGTACATTTCGAAGAAATGATCTTTTGACTTGTCGAATAAATAGTAATGAATAGGTATTCCTGACTCTACGAGGCGCCAGCCGCCAAAAGTCAGTCTTAGGAATATTTCGACTTCTGAATTGTCCTGGCTGCTGCGTATCGCGCAATGACTTCCGGTGCCATATTGGCAACGAAGAGTTACATGAATGGGGTCTTTCGTGAAGATTCTGAATTGAGTCGTGGCCTTCAATTCTCGCGGCACGCTATCGGGATCGGTCCAGGCTGACCAGCCACCTTCGGGTACCAGTTCGATCTTTTCTGACTCATCCAATCGTATGACATCAAGTTCGTGTGTGACGGTGAACTCGAAGCGGACTGTCAGGGTGCTGTCGCTGACCGTGACCTCATCGCCAAAATCGATGTCATTGCCTGCGCCACCCAGCGAGTACGTCAGGTTGCCTGTGTATACGCCACTGGGAAGTGCCGTCGGAGCGGGAGTGACAATTCGCAGGCCAAGGCCAATGGAAGGACTATGATAAGAAGTGGTTGTACTCGTCGCGTCAGTGTTACTCGATGCATAGCAGGGGGAGGGTGTCGCTGTATTTTTTATCGACACTCCAAATTGCATCGCAGACGGCAGGTTGACCATCAATCGATGAGAGCAGCCGCCCTCGAAGGAAAGTATGTCGGCACGTTTGCTGCGGTCGACAGGCGCCAGTTCGCCGCTGTAGGAGGAGAAGGCAACGGTAAAGCGAGCAGTATCCCCATGTTGATTCTGAAGTATGACCTCCCTTTGAGCAGGAAAGGATGCATACATTCGTGTACGTATATTGTCACCACTGACATAGTTCCTGGACACCGTGACCGGCACGTCAAAGACATAGTGGCCGCGCTCTTGGCAGAGATCCGGTTGCCAGTGGCAGTATTGGCTTTGCGTGGTTGTGTTCTGGAACGTTTGATCAGAGGCGTTTTGCGCAGAAGAGCGAAATGCTCCTGTCACGACCACATCTGCGGCCGCGACAGGCAATGCCGCGCACAAGATGACAAGTTTGAGTACGGCATGTACGCAGGCGCGCAGCGCTCTGGTCGAAAGGGGGTGCATAGCAGTCCGTTGCTGTTAAAGATATGAGGCGTGTTAGGCTCATTTCCGCATGAGCTCATGGTGACATGCGGGTGAGGTGGGCTTCAAAGCGGATAGCACTCTGATTAAAAGAGCTTGTTGCGGCCTTAGTCGTCGGCGCGCGACGTCGCGGTATGGCTCCAAGCATGGCGATGTCGATGCAAACGAATGGTATTTCCGTTTACCTTCCACCGGCTAAAGCGTGATTACCAAGCGACGGACAGGTAAGCGTGCCAGCCAGGATAGTGTCGCCATCGCGCGGATACCGACTGGCATCCAGCCTGACCCGGCAGTCTTTGACGGCGGGGTGACGCACCTCCAGCTCCGGCTGGCTGGCGCTCATTTCCAGTGTGAAGAAGCCGTCAGCTTGCGCCACGCTGCGGCCGACATGGTTATGCAGCTGTGCGCCACGCAGCGGCTCGCCGCGATAATCGGCAACGCGGCCGATCACGGTCACGGTGCGGGAAACCTTGATGCTACGCTGCGCGACGCCGCCTTTGTTAAGGTGATAGTCGATATGTAGCGGAAGGATCGCGGCGGCCGGTGCGTCGCTGCTGTTGAAGTCGATTTGCACATTGCCACTTTTATAGGCTGCGACTGGAACCAGATTTCGCCCAGGCTTCAGCCGCGTCATCGTGCCTTGGCTATCGTGTGCGCGGAGATCGAGGTCGGGGATATCCGAGTCGATATCCAGGATCAAGCCGGTGTGTACGTCTGCGGCCCGGTTGCCGCCAGCCAGCTTTCCACCACCGAAAGCGAGCATATTTTCCAGTGTTACGCCTCCCGTTATCTTCCGGTTGAAGGAGGAGCGTAGTGCAAAGGCGCTGCCGCTCAGCGTGGGGCTATCGAACTGGGCATTGGCCGCAAGGCTGAAGCCATAACGATCCGCGGTGACGTCGGCGGTGACTTGCCTTAGCGGACCGGCGTCGACGCGTTGTTGCACGCCCGCTGTGCCGTACAGGTCACGCCGTCCATCTGCGCCACTGCGACTGCCGATACTGCCTCGATAGGAGCGCTGGTTGTCTCCTAGCGAGATATTGACTGACAGGTCGACGCCGCGATTGCGCGCTGTTCGGCCGTAGGATGTGACGGGTCGGTCGAATGCAGAGGCGCGCCAATGGGCCCGATGGCCGAACCAGGATTCCTGCCGGCTGAACATCAGGTCGAAGCCAAGGCCTCGTGAGGCGCCATGACTGTATGACGCGCGAGCGGTCAAGGTGCCACGCTGTGCGAATGTATGGGTCGCCGCGACCGTCGAGTTTCGTGTCCAGCCAGCGCGGGTGCCGCGCTGCCGATCGGCGGTCTGCCGCTGGCGATTGTGGCTGAGGTTCAGGTTGCCCTGCCGATAGGTGTAAAGTGCTTGAACGTCGATGCCGCGGCCATGGCGATGGCTGCGGTAGAGATTGGCGTATAGATTGGCACGTTCGTGTGCATACCAATCGACTGAACCCGTGACCGTGCGTTCGTTACCCAGGCCGGTAAAGGAAGCACCGAGCACGGTGCGAGGGGTGGCCAGGTAGTTGGCGGCGCCGCTGAAGCTGTAGGCGCCGTTGCGGCGATCGTTGCGATCGTCGAACAGGCTGTGTTGTCTTCCGGCATACGCGTTGTAGCGCCAGCGCTTATCGGGGTCGTGCCAATGCGTAGGTTTATTGATCAGCTCGCGACGTGTGGAAGTCACCTGACCATCCTCGATGACGCGAACTTCGACGTCGTAGATACCGCCAGGCAAGCGGCGGGTTTCAAGCAGCTGTAGGCCGGGCTCTATCTGTTGCGTATAGATCAGTGCGCCATTGCGATAAAGCTCGACGCTGCCCTGGCGATTGGCCGTGACATACAGGGGCACCAGGCTGGGTGTGTCGCCGCCGATCAGCAGCGAGTCGGAAGAGCCGATCATGGCGCCCAAGGTGGTGAGCGCTGGCAGGCCTGGGGCATTGGGCTGGCGACCTACGCCCTGAAAGTCGGAAAGAAAATAACCTACCCGTACAAAATGATCGGCACGCTCTCGCTGGGCATAGGCGCCCTGCAGCGATTGTTGCCAAGGCGCGCGCCGTTCTCCGCTGCGATAGGCCACATAGTTGCCGACCAGTGTCCATTGACCGACGCTGGCTGTCAGGTCGGCTCGGTAGGTGCCGGTCGTACGCGTTCCGTCAGCATTGAGATTCAGGTTGTTGCCAAGCAGCACGCCATAGCTTCCTTTGGGCGGAAGCCGATGGTATCGCTCTGTTCGAGTATCCCGTTCGGCCTCGGCCGTGACCAGAGAAAGCACAGAGTTTTCCAGGCTGTAGTGCAAGGCAAGCAACCCGTCGCTACAAGCGTGGCTGCAGGAGCCGAGCGCACGAGGTACGCTCAGGTAGCTTGTCCAACGCTCGCGTTCGGTTGCTGACAGAGCGCTTTCGTCGCTCTCGGTAAATTGCAGCAGTTGCACCGTATTGCGCGGAGAAAGAACGATCTTGGCATCGCCCATATACCGGCCGTCACGCTCGACGCGTACGACTAGGGGAGCATCGAAGAAGTGCTCACGAAAATCGGCAGGCATCGAATCGGCTTGATCCAGAAGATGCGTTTGATTCAATGAGGCCGTACTGGCGTATGCGGATTTTCCGAGCCCGAGCAAAATGGCAACAGCAAGCAGGCGCGGGCGAGCATGCATGTGGGGTGCTCCTGAAAGGAGGGCGCACGCAGCGCCCCCCAGTGATCGAACAGATATGAGGTCAAATAACCTGACGGTCGAACAATCGTGCAGAAGCGATCAGGGCAGGGTCGTCTCAAAAATGATGCCGACAACGGCGGTGTAATCGCCCGGTGCAGCCAAATATGCGTCGTTCGAGGTGGGGCTCACAACGACGTTGATCTCCTTGCCTTTGCCCGCGTCGGATTTATTTGCTATCTCTTGAGATGCACTGGCCGACAGTGTCTTGCCACCTATCTGGATCGATATAGGAATCTTGTTTTTACTGGCGGTGTTGTGGACAAGCTCGGCCGCACTTGCGAGCTTGGCCGTAATTTGTTCGGTGCCTTTTACAGTCACCTTCTTGGCAACGGTTGGCTTGAGCTTGCCTGTCTCCGGGTCGAACGTCATTGCCAGGGGCGTGTTATGCCAGTTGCCTTCCGGTGTAACGGTGAAGCCAGAAGGTGCGGGAATCGTGGCTGTGACGGTGAAATCCAACGTCTTTGTCTGATCCGCTGCGGCGCAGTTTGCTACTAAGCCGGTCATGGCGAGGAGCGCGAGAAAAGAGCGCTTGAGTTGCATGGAGAACTTCCCTGTGAAGAGCCTGGTGTGTCGGCGGCATCAGGCCGAAGCATTCGGTCTTGTGTGCACCAGTGAAACACTTAGGACGGAGGCGTCCTTGCCCCGACTGCTTGCCATCATCGTCTGATCGCGGGTGTAAGACCATAAGACTTGGCCTAAGGTGATGCGATGATATCGATGGTTTGTGCGGCGAGGTGCGTAGGGTTCGGCAGTTGGGGTCCGGGCAACGGGCGGCTACATCGCCATCGTCAACTGTTGTCGAACCTTGTGCTACACGCTCCGGTCAGTCGCGACTGAAGGGAACCTCTAAAAACTGGCTCTTCTGTGGGAGCGACTTTCGTCGCGACGATCGTGCCTTATCGCAAGTCCTTGTCGCGACTGAAGTCGCTCCCACAACGATAGGATCCGCTTTCGCTATATTCGGGCGATTGAGAGGTTTTTAG
>NZ_DATCRY010000150.1:0-3527 GCF_036568765.1 Dyella sp.
GTCTATTACTACCGCTACGACAACCGCCAGTCGCTGACGCTCGACCCGAACAGCGCAGGCTCCGGCGTGCCACGCTACCTGGTCAACAGCACCGATCAGGAGGCCAAGGGCCTGGAGTTGGAGGGTCAGTGGCGACCGCTGGACGCGCTGCGTTTCAGCTTCACCGGCGCCTATATCGATTCGACCTACCGCAAGGCCATCGCGCCCTCGGGCGTGGACCTGGACGGCCAACCCACCGGCGAACCGCGCTTCTCCTATACCGCCGGCGTGTCCTACACCTGGGAGCAGGTCGCCCATGGCGCGCTGGAGTTCGATCTGAACTACGCCTACCGTGGGCGCGAGCGCTGCAACGCCGATTCGCAGCTGCAGGGCGAATGCGTGGTCAGCCCGAACTTCCAGGTCGGCCAGGCGCAGCAGCGCACCGACGCCCGACTGGATTGGCATGCTCCCGGCGACCGCTGGGGCGTGGCACTCTATGCCAACAACCTGTTCAACAACCGCTACGTGACTGGCGTGAACAACATCAGCAGCACGGTGTTCGGCACGCCCTTCGCGAGCATTACACCGCCGCGCATGTACGGTCTCGAACTGCGCGCCAGGTTCTAGAGGCTAAGCCATGAACGCACCGGACAACGACCTGCACCAGACCCTGCTCCTGATGCGCCAGGCACAGGTGCAGGACCCGTTGCCCGGCTGGCCGGCACGCGCCGCGCGCCTGCGCGCGCTCGAACGCATGCTGCTGGAGCAGCGTGAAGCGTTTGCCGATGCCATCTCCACCGATTTCGGCAACCGTCCGCGCGAGGAAACCGACTTGCTGGAGATCTTCCCCAGCCTGTCCGGCTTGCGCCATGCATTGCGCCATGGACGCCGGTGGATGCGCCCACGGCGCGGCATGGCCGGCATGGCCTTCCTGCCAGCCGGCATCATGACCGTGCCGCAGCCGCGCGGCGTAATCGGCATTATCGTGCCTTGGAACTACCCGCTCTACCTGGCCGTCGGTCCGTTGATCGACGCGCTCGCGGCGGGCAATCGCGCGATGATCAAGATGAGCGAATTCACACCGCGCTTCTCTGCGCTGTTCGCCGAACAGTGCGGGCGGTATTTCAAGGCCGACGAAGTGCGCGTAATCACAGGAGATGCGGACGTCGCACAGGCGTTTTCCGGCCTGCCTTTCGATCACCTGCTATTTACCGGTTCCACTGCCGTCGGCCACCACGTCATGCGCGCAGCGGCGCAGCATCTGACGCCGGTGACGCTGGAACTCGGCGGCAAGTCGCCTGCCATCGTCGGCCCGAATGCACGCTTCGAACATGCCGTGGAACGCATTCTCTACGGCAAGCTGGTCAATGCCGGTCAGACCTGCATTGCGCCGGACTATGTCCTGCTGCCCAAGCAGCGCGTCGGGGATTTTCTGCAGGCAGCCAAACGCGTCGCCAAACGCCTGTACCCGGAGGCGTCGCGCGCTACGCAGTATGCGAGCATCGCCACCGATCGCCACTATCGGCGCCTGGCGTCGTTGCGCGATAGCGCGGTAGCCGCCGGCGCGCGTGCCGAATCCTTGTTCGATGGCGGCGACGACGCTACGCGCCGCTTGCTTGGCCCAACTTTACTGCTCGGCGTGGACGACAGCATGGCCGTGATGCGGGAGGAAATCTTCGGGCCATTGCTGCCCTTGGTAACCTACGATTCGCTCGATCAGGCCATCGCGTATATCGGCAGCCATCCGCATCCACTCGCGCTTTATCTGTTCGAGGACGATCGGAACACGATCGAGCGCGTGCTGGCGCAAACCCATGCCGGCGGCGTCACCGTCAACGACACGCTCTACCACATCGCACAACATGGACTGCCGTTTGGCGGCGTCGGCAAATCAGGTATGGGCGGCTACCACGGCGAGGCGGGTTTCCGCACGTTCTCGCACATGAAGCCCGTGTTCCGGCAAGCGCGACTCAATGGCGTGGGCTTGCTCAATCCACCGTACGGCGCGACATTCAAGCGCATGGTGAAGTGGTTGTTCAAGCTGGGCTGAAAGTCACTTCGCGAAAAGCTCCTTGAAAAGCCTCTCGGATTCAAGCATCCCGGCTTCGGTAAGTACGACGGACTTCGCCTTGCCGACCGGATTGCCGATCATCCCTTGTTCGTGAAGCCGGTTCATGGTGTCCCAATCGAAACCCTTCCACGCACGGTCGCGATCGTGCAGTGTCAGTTGGAGTAACGCGAGAACGGCTTTATCGATGGCGGCGGTGTCGATGTCCATTGTAATTGCTCCTTGGCAGTGACTGTTCGCGGCGAAACTTATCCGATGCGGCGCACCCTAGGATGCGCTCCGACGTATACGCGCGGCCGTAGCCGACTTCGGCTTCGCCGAAGAGGGTCCGCAGCTCTGTCCGTTGCAGCAATTCTCGGTCAGGAACCCGACCAGATCGTTCATGGCTTCGATCACGGGCGCGTAGTAAATGAAACGGCCGCTCTGGCGACTGGTCACCAGGCCCGCATGCAACAACTCCTTCAGATGGAAGGATAGCGTTGCATTGGGAATTCCCAGACGCTCGCCGATGGTCCCTACCGGAAGGCCCTCAGGCCCCTGCTGCACGAGCATCCGAAAGATCGACAAACGCGACTCCTGGGCGAGTGCCGATAGCATCTTGACGGTCTGCGAGGTCTGCATAGGGACGGCGGCACAACGGAAAGAGCGGTTGGCGCTAGTGTAGCGAAAAGCCGGCAACGGGTCGGAGGGCTAGATTCGTGCTTCGTACCATCGGCGTGAACGGTTCACGATGCGCACGACCGAGAGCATCACCGGCACTTCGATCAGGACGCCCACGACCGTAGCCAGGGCCGCGCCGGAATGAACACCGAAAAGACCTACCGCCGTCGCCACGGCCAACTCGAAGAAATTGCTGGCACCTATCAGCGCCGAGGGCCCCGCCACGCAGTGAGGCACGCCGAATTGGCGATTCAGCAGATAGGCCAGTCCCGAGTTGAAATAAACCTGGATCAGGATCGGCACGGCCAGCATGGCAATCACCGCTGGCTGCGTCAGGATCTGCTGTCCCTGGAACCCGAACAACAACACGAGCGTGGCCAGGAGCGCGAGCAATGAGACCGGACCGAGCCGATGCAGTAATGCCTGCAACCTCGCCATCCCTCCATGGGCCAGGATCGCGCGCCGCAGGGCGACGCTGAAAAGCACCGGGATGACGATGTACAACCCCACCGACAGCAGCAATGTGTCCCACGGTACCGTGATCGAAGAAATGCCCAGCAGCAGGGCGACGATGGGCGCGAACGCCACCACCATGATGGCGTCGTTGAGCGCCACCTGGCTCAGTGTGAAATGGGGTTCGCCTTTGCAGAGACCGCTCCAGACGAACACCATCGCCGTACACGGCGCGGCAGCGAGCAGGATCAAGCCGGCGATGTAGGAATCGATCTGATCGGCAGGCAGGTATGCGGAGAACACATGACGCACGAAGATCCAGCCCAGCAGCGCCATCGAGAACGGCTTCACCGCCCAGTTGATGAAC
>NZ_DATCRY010000151.1:0-38694 GCF_036568765.1 Dyella sp.
GGCGGTTGCCAGACCACGGCCGGTAGCGCGCCGCCAGTCGTGCACGGTTACGTTACCGACACGACCGCCTTTCAGGCCTTCATCGCTACGCATCCGACACCCGCGCAATTCCGCACGACTTATCCGGACGTGCAGCTGGTGCTGCCCAATACCATCACGACGATGGATTTTCGCAGCAATAACAGCCGTTACTTTGCCGAGCTGGACAAAGACGGCCGCATTGTTGGGGGTCATTTCGGCTAGGGATCGCTACGAGCTTGCCAAGCCAGAGGGGCGAGGGTCGAGTAGCGAGGGCGCAAGCTCGAACGCCTGACACGACCGAGGCGCACGGTTTCGCATGCTGTAGGCCCAACCCCTAGCCGGTGGCCGGACGTCGCGCCCTCGCTACTCGACCTCGCCCCCTTTTTAGCTCGGGCGAGTCGACGGACGAGGGCGCGCTATCGCTGCACGTTTAGAAGTTGTAGACCATATTCGTGGTCGCCAACGTATCGGTGTGCTTGATGCCTTCCTGCACGTCGCTGTTGAAGCGCACCTGGTAGCCCAGCTTGATCGCCAGCTTCTTCGTCATGCTGACCGAAAGGCCGATGTCGTTCTGGTAGTACTTGTTCTTGCTGCCCGCTTCGAGCAGGAACGTATCTTCCAGCGCGGTATTGCCGGTGAGGCGATACTTGAAGTTGACCAGGCCACGTGCGACCGGCTCGCTCTCGGTATCCTGCCGGGTCTTGACCACGGTGCCGTCGGGCTCGGTGATCGTCTGATCGGCCGGACGATAACGCTTGTAACCGGGACCGATTTCGAAGGACAGCTCGGCCTGTTCGTTCTTCAGCGCGATGTAGCCATAGCCGATCGACACGGTGCCCTGCCACAGGTTGGCGCCGAAATCGTCATGGTCGTAGCGGGCTGCGCCAACGATATAGCTGCGCGTATCGAGCTTGTAGCCCACCGAAGCACCGGTTTCGTAGCGATTGGCGGTGGTGCTGAAACGATTGATGGTGTTGCCTTGCTCGTCCTGCACCTGCACTTCGCCCTTCGAACGCAGGCCGTTGAGGAAGAAATTGTTCTTCCACAGCTCGTTTTCCTGGTTGAGGGTCAGCTTGGCATTGGCATTGTCGGTGCGCGAATTGCCGCGGGCGGCCGCATAACCGAACTCGCCCGACCCGCTCCAGCCGCCGTTGTTGGCCGCATTGGAGCTGTTATCGGTAGTCCCGGACGTCGTATTGGCATCCTGGGCATGAACCGCGCTCGCGAGGGCCGCGAGCACCAAACCGGCGATCAGGGTCTTCTTCATTGGATCGATCCACTTTATTAAATAAAAGTAATCGACGAACCTTAACGGAGCCAATTGAATGTGCAGTGAACGAACCTGACAAAATCCGTAAGTTAAGGCCTAAGTGTCTGATAACGCCAAAGCCAGCTCGTATTGCCGAAGTTCCAGCGTCTTGCCCAGACCACAGGAGGCGGCCGCGACGAGGGGTAGCCAGGACGGCGCGTCAGCCAGGGCGGCGACAATCAGGCCGATGCAGGGGAGGGCATAGATCAGTACGGCGGCCAGGAAACGCATCGGCGACAGGCTCATGGCCGGTATCGATGGGCCCGTGGTTGCCGCATCGCTGGACTGCAGTGCGCGCCACCGCAGGTTTTCCAGGCTACCCATCAGTAGCGCCAGGGCCAGCAAACCCAGGACCCAGTAAAGCGTGCTGCCCATAGTGACCTGATCGTCCTGGGCATCGAGGCAGGTCCACATCCACAGGCCGCCAGCGTAGCCGGCCGAGACCACGCGGCTGAGGGGAAACTGGGCGATCGGGCTTGGCAGGCCGGCACGGTCGCGTCCAACGAAGCCATTCGCGGTCTGGATCAGCGCCGCCAGGCTGGCCAGGCTCAGGGCGGCGCCGGCCAGGCGGGTGGCCCAGAAATCGTTCTCGCCGCGGGCCAGTCCGGCCACGGCGAGCATGGGAAGGAAGGCGAGCAGCGCGATCATCGCTTCCTGGGTCGGCCGGCTGCCGTGACCCGGACGCCAGCCGTGCCAGTCCGGCACGGAAGACAGGCGCAGACAGGCCATCAAGGGGCCCGCCGCGATAAATGCGGCACCCAGCCCAAGTGGCACCAGTGCCTCGCCCCGGCCATTGCTGTACACGCCAAGGGCCAGTGCCAGGCCGAGCAACAGCCAGATGCCATAGCCGCTGAAGCCCAACACCTCCAGCAAGGTATGTGGCAGGCTGCCAGCTTGCCGGGCACGTCCCTGGACATGCCTTGGCAGGTTGGCTTCGCCGTGGGAAATCTGACCGCTACGCTCCATCGTCTCTTTTTACGTGTTGTTTGCAAACGACAAGGAAAAATAAACGTCCGACTTGAGCGCCGCGCCGACCGGCCCGACCAAGCGCACGTACCGAAAGCGAACCGATGTGATACCACAGTTCGCCGGCCGCCGCGCATGACGTCCCGGACTTGCGAGTGTCTCCGGGCATGCCCATGCTAGGCAGCAGTTCCATCAGACAATTTATTTCATGGATCGTTACGAGCGCATTCTGACGTTACACCGCTTGCTCAAGTCGGCGCACTATCCGGTGCCGCTGCCGCGGCTGATGGACGAGCTGGAGTGTTCGCGTGCCACGCTGTATCGCGATATCGCATTTTTACGCGATGCGCTGGGCGCGCCCATCGAAAGCGCCGGTGGCGAGCACGCCGCCTTCCGCTACGAGCAGAGCGAAGCCGAACGCTTCGAGCTGCCCGGTCTCTGGCTCACGTCTGACGAACTGGCCGCACTGCTGGCGTTGAACGAATTGATTGGCCGCTCCGGGCCAGGTGTGCTGGCCGGCGCGCTGGCACCGTTCAAGGCACGCATCGAGCACCTGCTGTCCGACCAAGGTAGCGGCAAGGCCTTGCCGATCGAACGCATCCGGGTGATTTCCTGGGGCGAACGCAAACTCGATCAGCAAGTGTTCCGTGTGGTCGCCGGCGCCGTGCTTGAGCGCCGCCAGCTGAAATTCCGTTATCGTGCGCGCACCACCAATGCCGACAGCCGTCGCACGGTGTCGCCGCAGCGACTGACGCACTATCGCGACAACTGGTACCTGGACGTATGGGATCACGATCGCGAGGCGCTGCGCAGCTTCGCGGTCGATCGCATCGTCGAGCCGCTGGCGCTCGATGCCGCCGCCGTCGATGTCGCCGAGAGCGATCTGAACGAAATGCTGGCCTCGAGCTACGGCATTTTTGCCGGCAAGCCGAAGGCGTGGGCGACGGTGCGTTTTTCCGAGCATGCCGCGCGTTGGGTGGCGGACGAGCATTGGCATTCGCAGCAGAAGGGCGAGTGGCTGAGCGATGGCAAGTACGAGTTGAAGCTGCCGTATTCCAACTCCAAGGAGTTGCTGATGGACGTACTCAAGTACGGCCCCGATGCCGAGATCATTGCACCGATTTCGCTGCGCGAAGAAATGAAGATCATGCTCGATCTCGCCCTTGGCGCGTATCGCCAGCCGCCACGTTGAAGCCATAGCTCATGAGTCCAGCCGAATGAGCCCGATCGAATGAGTCTTGCCGAATCGGTCGAAACCCACCCGGAGCTACCGCGCAAACCCACGGTAGCGCTGGCACTGGGAGCCGGGGGAGCGAAGGGGCTGGCGCATATCGGTGCGATCGAGGAGATCGAAGCGCGAGGGTTCGACGTCATTGCCGTCGCGGGCGCATCGATGGGCGCGCTGATCGGCGGCGTGTATGCCATGGGCAAACTGGAGATTTATCGCGACTGGGTCACGACCCTGGCCAAGATGGACGTGCTCAAGCTGGTGGACTGGACTTTTTCGGGCGGTGGCCTGATCAAGGGCGAACGCATTATCGGCACCTTGCGCGAGCTGGTCGGCGATGTGCTGATCGAAGAACTTCCGCTGGCCTATACGGCCGTGGCCACCGACATCGATCGCGAGCGCGAGGTGTGGCTGACGCGCGGACCGTTGTTCGATGCGATACGCGCATCGATTGCCATACCGACGGTATTTCGGCCGCATACGATCGGCGACCGGCGGTTGATCGACGGCGCGCTGCTCAATCCGTTACCGGTGACGCCGCTCATACGCGAACGCGCGGACTACCTGATTGCTGTCGGGATGGACGGCCCATCGGAAGTGACCTCGCCGGAAACCTCGGTCGATGCCAGCGAAGCGCCGACCCGGACGGGACGCATCGGCGGCTTTCTCGGTCGCCTATTGCCGCATGGCGCGGACAGCAAGCCACGCGAACCCGGGCTGTTGGAGTTGCTTACGCAATCGATGGATTTGATGCAGGCCAACCTGTCGCGTCTGCGCACGGCCGCTTATGAGCCCGATCTGTTGATCCAGTTGCCGCGCAATGTGGCAACCGCATATGAGTTCTATCGCGCGCGCGAGTTGATCGAGCTTGGTCGGGAACGCACGCGAGAGGCGCTTGCTGGCTGGAAACCGGCCAATTTCTCAGTCAACGCGGACCGTGCGCCTTGAGCCAGTTTTCCAGATAGGCCTTCAGCGCAATGGCGCCATTGTGGTCCTCGTCGCGTGCGCCGAACAGCAAAGTCACCCGATGATGCGCAGCGCGTGTGGCAAGCGGCTGCCAGAACGTGGCTTTGTCATCCAGCTCGCTGGCGTAGCGATGACGGAAGGCTTCCCAGCGCGCCTCCTCGTGGTTGAACCAGCGCCGCAACGTGGGTGACGGCGCGATTTCCTTGGCCCATTCGTCCAGCGCGGCGTCTTCCTTCTTGACGCCGCGCGGCCACAGGCGGTCGACCAGTACACGATAGCCGTCGTTTTTGTCGGCCGGCTCGTAAATGCGTTTGACGGCGATGCTCATGAAGCCCGAGTGTCTGCCACGCGGAAAAGATGAGCATACGCTGCTGACGGTAGGGGGGCGTGAAGCTATTTGGAAGAGCTCCCTTCACCTGCATGAGTGAGTAAGGCGTCACGCATGCGTACTGGCACACCCCGCCCCTGTAAACAAGGGAGGGAGCGGGCTACGCCAGTGCGAAGTGTTGAGATCTGCCTCGGTCACGCTCCCTCTCCCCTGACTCTGTGCCGGGGGAGGGTTGGGGTGAGGGGGGCTCTCGGTAACCGAGAAGCGTTGCTTACAGTTCCTCGACTCGCGTCACCTTCGCACGGCGCATCAGCCACGCCACGCCGCGCAGGTCGGCGATGCCGACCCAAAGACGGTCGAGCATGCCGTACTTGGATTTGCCGGCGGTACGGGGACGATGGCCGACCGGCACGCTCTGGCTGGCGAAGCCGGCGCGCTTGACCAGCGCGGGCAGGTAGCGATGCATATGATCGAAATACGGCAACCGCAGGAACGTCTCGCGCTCGAACAACTTCAGGCCGCAGCCGGTATCCGGCGTGGCATCCCGCAGCATGCGCGAACGCACCGCATTGGCGATCTTGGAGGAAACGCGCTTGTTGAAGCTGTCGCGGCGAGTCGTCCGCCAGCCGGCGAACAGGCGCACCTCGGCCGGCGCCGTATCGCGCGCGGCGAGCAGCTTGGGGATATCGGCCGGATCGTTCTGGCCATCGCCGTCCAGGGTGGCGATCCACGGCGACCGTGCCGCGCGCACGCCATTCCATACCGCCGTGCTCTGCCCGCTGCGGCTCAGGTGACGCACTACGCGCAACTCGGGGTATTTGGCCTTTTCCGCGGCCAGCACCGCCACGCTGTCGTCGCTGGATTCGTCGTCGACGTAGACGATTTCGAACGCGATCCGCCCGCGCAACGCCGCAGCGATCTCGGCCAGCAGCGGCGGAATGTTGTCACGCTCGTTGAAGACCGGCACGACGACAGAAAGCTCAGACATGGAAAGGCCTACGGGTGTAAAGGTTGGCGAGCGGACGGGGACCGCATTTTAAAGGCGACGGCTGAACCAGGGGCTTGTTCGCTTCCCCTGTCAGCGGATCTTGCCCAGGATTCCTTCCAGCTCGTCGTTGCTGTGGTAATGGATCACCAGTTTGCCGCGTCCGCCGCGCCCGTGCGCCAGCTCGACGCGGGTGGCGAAACGCTCGGCCAGCTGGCGCTCCAGGTCGGCGATATTCGGGTCGCGTGCCGGGGCATTCTTGGCCTTGCCCTTGGGTGCGGTCTGCGCGCGGCGTGCGGCCTCTTCCAGCTCGCGGACGCTCCAGCCGTGGCGTGCGGCTTCCAGCGCCAGGCTCTCGGCGTCGCGCTCGGGCAAGGTCAGCAGACAGCGCGCGTGCCCCATTTCCAGCTTGCCTTCGTCGAGCAGACGTTTGATCGACTCGGGCATTTCGGTAAGGCGGAGCAAGTTGGATACGGCTGCGCGCGAACGGCCTACGGCATCGGCCGCCTGCTGGTGCGTCAGGTCGAAATCATCGATCAGGCGCTTGAGCGCATCGGCTTCTTCCAACGGAGTCAGGTCCTGACGCTGGATGTTCTCGATCAGCGCCATCGCCGGGACGGCCACCTCGGGCACGTCCTTGACCAAGGCCGGCAACTCGGACAACTGCGCGCGCTGCGCGGCACGCCAGCGACGTTCGCCGGCAATCAGCTCATAGCTGTTGGGCCCGAGGCTACGCACTACCACGGGTTGGATCAGGCCCTGCGCCTTGATCGAGGCGGCCAGCTCGTCCAGCGCCTCGTCGTTCCAATGGCGGCGCGGCTGGTACTTGCCGGGCTGGATATGGTGAATCGGCAGCGTGCGCAGCTCGCCTTCCTGTTCGAGCAGGTTCGGCTTGGCCTGGCCGTCGCTATCGGACTCGGCGACAGCGCCGGTGCCGAGCAATGCGTCCAGCCCGCGTCCCAATCCTCGCTTCTTCGCTGCTGCCATGCTTACTCCTGATGGATATCGGCCGCGCTGTCGAGGGCGATGTCGTCGCCATCGTCAGGCAGGGCCGGCACCGGCTCGTTCGCGACGCTTGCGTTCTGGCCACGTTCGCGACGAATGACTTCGCCGGCCAGGCCGATATACGCAATCGCGCCGCGTGAGCTGCGGTCGTACAAATGAATGGGTTGGCCGTGGCTGGGTGCCTCGGCCAAGCGAATGTTGCGCGGAATGATCGAGCGCAACACCTTGTCGCCGAAGTGCTGGGTCAGCTGTGCGGAAACTTCGTTGCCCAGGTTGTTGCGCACGTCGTACATAGTGCGCAGCAAGCCTTCGATCTCGAGCCCGGGGTTGAGCCGCTGGCGCACGGCCTTGATCGTATCGAGCAGACTGGAAAGACCTTCCAGCGCAAAGTATTCGCATTGCACCGGAATCAGCACGCCATGCGCAGCGGTCAACGCATTGAGCGTCAACAAATGCAGCGAGGGCGGGCAATCGATCAACACCGTGTGGTACTTGTCGTCGAGCTTGGCGAGCTGCTCTTTCAGGCGGCTCTCGCGCGCGATCGCATCCATCAGCTTCAGTTCGGCCGCGGTCAGGTCGCCGTTACCGGGCAGCAGGTCGTAATGGGCTTCGGTGGTAACGATGGCCTGTTCCAGCGTGGCCTCGTCGAGCAGCACTTCGCAGCCGTTGGGCTTGGCTTCGTGCTTGTCCACGCCGGAGGCCATGGTGGCATTGCCCTGCGGATCGAGGTCGACCAGAAGCACCTTGCGCTTGGCGGCAGCAAGGGCCGCGGCAAGATTGACGGCGGTAGTGGTCTTGCCGACGCCGCCTTTCTGGTTGGCGACAGCGATGATGCGGGCCATGGAGTGGTCGATACCGTGCGCGGGTGAAAAGGGGAGCTAGGTTAGCAGGGTTCAGGCTGGGGGCCGAGGGGCATCTAAATCCAGCGTGCGTCCCGGTCTGGCCTTATGCCCTGGACAGTTCCAACAGGTGCCGTTCGCCATCCACGCCCGGGACGTCCAGGGTGTGAATGGCTCGGACGGCGAAACCGGCAGGTACACCGGGTAGTTCCTCGTCCGGGCGCTTACCTTTCATTGCCAGCCAGATGCCCTCCGGAGCGAGCAGATGCCCGCCCCAACCGAGCATATCGGCCAAGCTCGCGAAAGCGCGCGCGGTGACGCAATCGAACTGCCCCTCCACCGCTTCCACCCGCGATTGCACCGCGCTGACGCCTTCGAGCTTGAGCGCGCGGATAGCCTCGCGCAGGAAGCGCACCTTCTTGCCGTTGGAATCGACCAGCAACACCTGTCGACCCGGCGCGGCAATGGCCAGCACCAACCCCGGTAGCCCCGGTCCGGTGCCAAGATCGGCGAGGCTCGCCCCGCGCACGTACGGCAGGATCGCCAGCGAGTCGAGCAGGTGCCGCGCGATCATCTCGGCCGGGTCGCGTACCGCCGTGAGGTTGTATGCGGTATTCCAGCGCTGCAGCAGCGCCTGGTAATCGAGCAGACGCTCCACCACGCTGTTGGACAGATCGAGGCCAAGCGTCGCGATGCCGCGTTCGAGCTGGGTTTGCAGGGCGTCGCGAGCGGTCATCGGCAAGGTAGTGTCGCAAGGAAAGGGACGGCATTATCCTGGTATCGTGCTATTCGAGCCAGCGCCAAGGTATGAAAAGCATGTGCTTTCAAAAGGTTGCAGCGAAAACCTCTTGGAGGAAAACTTAGATGGGGCACGAAATCAGGAGCATTTTTGCCTCTTGCCTTTAGCTACGAGGCTTGTGGCCAAGAACCGCACAAGAGTCGGCTTAGCCCAAACGACCGTGCGTTGCGAAACAGTGATATAGAGGCTCAAGACGATAGCGTTACGCCGGGTGCTAGCCGCTCCAATGCGATGCCCAACGCCCGGTCGTCGAACAGTCTGTCTTTGCGAGCAGCCGCATCGGCACCGCCGCTCCAGTGACGCAGACCCTGGCGCAAGGCGGGCACAGTCGCTTGCACATCTTCCTTGGTCAGCAGCCAGTCCACCGTGGCCAGCAATTCCATGCCGAAAGGCGACTCAAAGCCGTCGATCAATGCGGTTGTGGCTTCCAGCGCCGCAGCGTATTCCTTGGCTTCACTCTTGAGGTAGGTCTGGACGAAAGCTTTGCGCCTGTCGTCGAACCAGATGACGTCCTGCGGGTCGGCGTCACCGATACGCTTGTCGCAGTGGAGGTAGCTACCGTCCAACCCGTCAAGGAGGTGCCGTAAGCGGTCAGCGTAGGGGCCGTATTTGTGCGGCACAAAGCGTAAATCTAGCGGCCTCAAGCTCGCACGCTCGATAGAGCGTTCAAGGAACCAAGCCAGCTTCTGGATTTCCAGCAAGCTGCACTCCATGCCCAGAACCCAGTAACGACGCACCAATTCCGCGATCAATGCGCGGGCTGGGGTCAGTTTCTCGACGCCGGTGCGCTTAGCGACGTTCTGGTACTTCTGGGTCGGTTCGAATACGAGGATTTCGGTATCAAGGTTGGCCAGTGCATCCTCGATTCGCAGGCGCACCTCGGCCCAATCCAGTCCACCGTTACCCGCGCCTAGAGGCGGGATGGCGACAGACTTGACCTTGTTCTCGATCAGGAAGTGGCGCAGGTCCTGCAGTCCTTCAGTGACCCATTGGATCTTCGAACTGCCTCGCCAGTGCTGCTTGGTCGGAAAATTCACGATCCAGCGCGGGCCATCCAGTTCGTTAACCTCGGTAACGAACATTTTGCCTGTGTGCACTTCCTTAGCTTTGCATGCAGCGGCATAGCAGCGAAAGTTTTCGGCAAAACGTTCCTTGAACATCATCGCGATGCCCTTGCCCATCACGCCCACGGTGTTGACGGTGTTGACCAGCGCTTCGGCGCGGGCCTCCAGCAGATTACCTTGCGTGAATGTGATCATTAAAAATACCACCCGGTGCGGGCATAAACCGACAGGTTCAGACCTTGAGCCTGAACCTGTTGCTCGATCGCTCGCTTCAAATTATCCGTATAACACACGATGCCGAGCAAGCCGTTGATTGGCAAGCACTGATGAACCAGAGCTTCAGCTTGATATCGCTCGAATTTTGCGGGGTCTTCCGGGTCGCGTCGGAAATCCCGTGCTTGAAGTAGCGGCCAGTCGATCTTGCCAAGATCAGCCAGATCGGAATAGAAGTTCGCCCATTGATAGTAGGCATGGCTGTCGGTGAACAGAAACGGCCACCTCTGCTTTGCAACGTGATGCAGGCTGGAGACGAGGATCACGATCTCCTCGTTAGGCCTCTGCTGAATACCGCCCCAGCCAGTATGAATGTTACGCAGCATCGGCGAGAAGGGAGTGAAATAAAACGGCACGTAGTCGTTCAAGAAGCCGCCGGGCGGCAATGGCACCGGATGGTCGGCACGTTTGTCGATCAATTCAGGATTGCCGATGCTCACCCAGCCTGGAGCCTGTACGTTGCCGTTGCCGCAGTGCAGGCCGTTTTGCAGGATCCAAGGAAGATTGTCGCGGTGAACGATGCGCCAGATCAGCGCCTTTTCCGGGTTGAGATTCGGGTAGTGATTAGGCATGCCCGACCTGCTCGCTGACCGCCAGCTCTAACGTTGCCCGCGATACATCAGCGATCTGCTTAAGCTCGCCTTTGAGTAGTTTGGTCTGGAAAACGGTATCAGCCATAGTCTCAACCTAGCCCGAAATACTGCTCGAAGAAAGCCACGGGCTTGTCCATGCCTGTCCCTTGCCCGCTACGATCTAGTCAGTGCTTGATAAACCGATTGACGGACTTTGGTATGGTCGAAAACCAAAATTCGGCGTCGCAGTCATCCTGAAATGAAAAAGCCCGCCAGGGCGAGCTTTGGGGGCACGAGGGCGTTGACGGTCAGGCGATATCGAGCTCGACGCGGGTGACCATCATGCCGCGCTCGCGCAGTGCCTGGTTCATGCTCTGCTTCAGGCGTGAGCCCAGATCGCGGCGATCGGTCTGCAGGGCGGTCGGCTCCTCGCGCAGTGCCGCCATGGCGCCGCCGCGGATCAACTGATCGGCTTGTTCGATCACCGGATCGGCGCGCTCAGGCTCCAGCACCTGCCAGTACACCGTGCCGCGCACGCCGTGCGCATCGGCCAAGGGTTCCTCGAAGCGCAATACGCGGCCGCCAAGGTCGATGCGGTGGCCCATGCGGTCCAGCAACGGCAGGGTCAGATGCGTGCCCGGTTGCAGCAGGCGCGGCTTGCCGCGGCGATAGACGCTGATCACCTGTCCCGTAGGCACCCGCTTTACCGCGCTGGCGGCGAATGCCAGCACCAAGGCCACGACGATGAGAAGGAGCAAGGTGTTCATGTCTTTAGAAACAGATACTTAGATAGGTAAAGTTCGCTTTGTTGCAGAGGTTTAGGGTACAGCTGTCTGCTAACTCGTAGATTAATCTGAATTTAACGACATTCTGATGACTTTTTAAAGCCGACTTTCGGTGTAGGCCAAGCCGACTGTGTCTCGATTCCGGCAGCTTCCCTGACGTTATCGACCGCGAGCGCAATTTCTTTTGGGCGGCGCGACGCCCGCATGCTCCTCCCCCCTGTTCACAGGGAGAGGCCGGGAGGGGGTCGCACAGGGGAGGAGCGCGATCAATGCGAATATCGATCGACATGGAACACCGGCGCGCGAGCGAAACACGTCGCGCAAATCATGCAAAAAAGTCTGCGCAACAATCGAAAAACATCGTGCGACAAGAGGCCACGTGTATGGCTTGTTTTCTCCGTCGTTCGCATGACCGGATTGAACGACACACGCACGCCTCAAGAGTCGTTCCGAGGCAATCTCCGGCTCTCAATCCCACGTTCACCCCACGGATCAACGACTCGCCGATCTCAATCGCGCGATGCTCGCCGTTGCGCGGGTCATGGCGCATGGCGCGGCCGAACTCGAAGGTGCATCGCGGCAAACAGGCGTCAGCGAACGCCACACCAATACTGTTTGGCTCCCTACGCCGTGCAGTGCGCCGTGTCGCTAGTCTTTGTCGCGACTGAAGGGAACCTCTAAAAACCGACTCTTCTGGGAGCGACTTTCGTTGCGACGATCGTGCCTTATCGCAAGCTCCTGTCGCGACTGAAGTCGCTCCCACAACGATAGGATCCGCTTTCCCTATATTCGGGCGATGAGAGGTTTTTAGACGTTCCTTGAAGCGGCTCCCACAGGAGCAGTGAAGCATCGCCTAGTGATTGTGGGAGCGGCTTCAGCCGCGACGCCACACCAAACTGTTTGGCTCCCTATGCCGTGCAGTGCGCCGCGTCGCCAGTCTTTGTCGCGACTGAAGCGGCTCCCACAGGAGCCAGTGAAGCATCGCCTAGCGATTGTGGGAGCGGCTTCAGCCGCGACAAACGCCACGGAGCCCCACTCGGCATGAGGTCGATCTTTGCCCCATCATTGTTGCGTTGCATCGCAAAAAGATGCGCTGCGATACAACAATGTAATTGCTCTTCGCGGCGCCACAAAACGCGAGTTTTTCGCGCCAAATATATTGCAAAGCAACAAATTTTACGCTTTGCAAAAGCTTTACAAGCCGCGATGAAAACGTTTACGTTGCGCTCGAAGTCGCACGGGGCGGCTATCGCCGGGACGTAAATACTTGTGGCAGTGACGATCAAAGACGTGGCGCGCGAGGCCAACGTGTCGGTGGCGTCGGTGTCGCGTGCGCTCAATGGCCACGGCGGTGTGACGGCCGACACGCTCGAGCGCATCCGCGAAGTCGCCGCACGCCTGCGCTACGTGCCGCATGGCGCCGCACGCAGCCTGATCACGCGACGCACCCACACCGTCGGCGCACTGCTGCCGGACCTTTACGGCGAGTTCTTCTCCGAATTGATTCGCGGCATCGACTTGGCCGCGCGTGCGCAAGGCCTGCATCTGCTGGTATCCAGTTCGCACGACGATGCGGCCGAAGCGGCTGCCGCGCTGCGCGCGATGCAGGGGCGCGTCGATGGGCTGCTGGTGATGTCGCCGCATGCCGACGCGGCGTTTCTGCGTCAGAATTTGCCCATGGGCTTGCCGACCGTGCTGATGAACACGGTGCTCGATGGCGACGACTATGCGGCGCTATCAGTCGACAACCACGGCGGCGTACGCCTGTTGATGCAGCACCTGATCGATGGCGGTCATCGCCGCATCGCGTTTATCCAGGGGCCGCCGAAGAACCGCGATGTCGCCGAGCGCGAAGCGGCCTATTTGCAACAAGTCGCCGAGCACGGGCTGGAGCCCATCGTACTACCCGGCGATTTCAACGAAGAGTCGGGTTATCGCGCCGGCGAGCAATTGCTGGCGATGTCGTCGCGCCCTGATGCGGTGTTCGCTGCCAACGACATGATGGCGATCGGCTGCATGGCGGCAATCCGCGATGCCGGCTTGCGTATTCCCGACGACATCGCCGTCGCCGGTTTCGACGATGTACCGATGGCGCGCTATGTCACGCCTGCTTTGACGACGGTGCGGGTAAGCATCGCCGAGTTAGGTAAGGAAGCGCTTCTCCGGCTGACGGCTGAGATCGAGCAAGCCGAGCACTTGCCGCGCACGCATCAGCGCGTCGATGCCGGCCTGGTCATCCGCCAGTCCAGTGGCGGCCAACAAGTCCATGCGAGGCCGCGCGCCGCCGGGGAGTAAAAGCGGCGTGGCCGAGCTTGGGTAGTTCTTCAGAAAATCAACGTTTCTGGCGTTGAGGCGTGAGTGGGGAGTCCGCTTCATTACCTGACGACCGGGGACCGACGACAACAACGGCAACACAGCCGACAGCAACGTTTCGACCCTTGAGGGAGGGTAAGCACGCCATGGCACGCAGACACGCACTTTCCAAACACATCGCGCTGGCACTCGCCGGCGTGCTCACCACGGCGGCGCTGCTGCCCACCACGTCGCTTGCGCAGAACGCGAACGCTACCGTGCGCGGCCACATCAATGCCGCACAGGGACAAACTGCGACCCAGGTGGTCGCGACCAACCTAAAGACCGGCTTCATCGCGCAGACGCCTGTGCGCAGCGACGGCAACTACACGCTGGCCAGTCTGATTCCCGGCACGTATCGCATCGAGGTCAAGGGCGAAGGCGGTATCAACGCCAGCCAGGAAGTGACTGTGCAGGTGGGCCAGGCATTGACGCTCAACCTGGATGCAGCCACGGCTGCGGCCGCCACCGCGAACGCCACCAATCTGCAGTCCGTGACGGTGAACGCGCTGACGCTGATGGAAACGCGCACCTCGGAAGTAGCCAAGAACATCAGCCAGGCGCAGATCAATACGTTGCCTCAGAACGAGCGCAACTTCCTGGATTTCGCCAAGCTGGTGCCGGGCATTACGGTATCCAGCGACCCCAACGCCAAGACCTTCTCGGCGGGCGGTCAATCGGCTGAGAATGTAAACGTTTTCATCGACGGCGCCAGCCTGAAGAACAATGTGCTCAAGGGCGGTATCGCCGGCCAGGATTCCACGCGCGGCAACCCGTTCTCGCAGGAAGCCGTGCAGGAATTCCGCGTGCTGACGCAGAACTACAAGGCCGAGTACGAACAGGCCGGTACCGCCATCATCAGTGCCGTGACCAAGTCCGGCACCAATGAATTCCATGGCACGGTGTACGACTACTTCCAGAACACCGGCATGATTTCGCAGGATTCGTTCGACAAGAAGAACAAAGTCGACAAGCCGGAATACAAGCGCCAGCAGCGCGGCTTCAACCTCGGTGGACCGATCATCAAGGACGAGCTGCAGTTCTTCGTCAACTACGAAGAGCGTAAGGATGTCGGTAACGATTCGGTGCAGATCGTCGATCCGCGTTTTGCTCAGTACAACGGCACATTCTCCGCGCCGTTTCATGAAAAGACCTTCTTCGGCAAGTTGAGCTGGCAGCCCAATGCCAACAATAACGTCGATTTGAGCCTGACCACGCGCCGCGATAATGAAGTGCTCGGTTTCGGCGGTACCACCAGCTATGACGGCCGCACCAATCGCAAGAACAAGGTCGACGACCTGTTGCTGAAATGGCAAGCACGCGGCGACATCTGGACCAACGACCTGATGCTGGATGCCGGCCAAGCCAAGTGGAACCCTGCGGCGGCCGAGCCGGACCTGATCCAGCAGGTCTATGACCCCGGCATCGCTGTGCTCGGCGGCGCGGTCAATCTGCAGAACAAGGGGCAGGACCAGACGACCCTGCGTGACGACCTGACGTTCACCGGCTTGAGCTGGCATGGCGATCACACCGTCAAGATGGGCATCAAATACGCTTCCTATGGCATCACGCTGGAACAGAACAACAACGCGGTACCTTCCTATACTTACCAGGAAGGCGATGCTTACCCGGGCGGTTTCAATATTCCGTATGAAGCGGTGTACTCGCCGCTCGGTGCCAATGCCAATCTGCACACTAATCAGTTCGGCGCATATGTTCAGGACGATTGGGATGTAACGCAGCGCCTGCAGTTGAACCTGGGTGTGCGTTGGGATTACGAGACCAATGCGCTCAACAACGACTACGTCACGCCACAGGCGCAGTACGCCACGCTCGAATACCTGGGTCTGCAGAACTACATCAGCACCGGCAACAACCGCGATGGTTTCAAGGGTGCGATCCAGCCGCGTCTGGGCTTCTCGCTGGACGTGAGCAAGGATGGCGATCAGAGCACCACCATTTTCGGTGGCGCCGGTCGTTACTACGACCGCACGCCATTTGACTGGATCAGTCAGGAAGCGCTGCATTCGGCTGTGCCGAACTACACCTTCCAGTTCAGCCCCGCCGATGCCAACGGTAATCCGACCCAGCCGGGCACGATCGCCTGGAATCCGGCCTACCTGACCAAGGCTGGCCTCGATTCGTTGCTGGCCGCGGGTGTGCCGGGCTTCAGCAGCGAAATCGACGTGATCAACAACAAGACTCGTCCGCCACACACCGACCAGTTCAGCCTGGGTGTCCGCCAAAGCTTCGGCGACTGGACCGGCTCGCTGACGTTGGCGCGCGTACTCGGCTACGACCAGTTCACCTGGGTGTGGAACCGCATCGTGGAACCGGGCTTCTATCTCGACACCCCGCCCGATTCGCCTTATGGGGCAGTGCTGCACAACGTCTACAAGAAGACCCAATCCAGCGAAGTGCTGATCGGCATCGACAAGCCTTACACCAAGGCCTCTGGCTGGGGTGTGGGCTTGGCGTACACCTATCAGAATGCTCGCCAGCAGGGTAACGACAACTACTCGCTCGACTATGTCTCTCCGTCGGGCTACCCGGCTGGCAACGTCGGCGAAAAGCACCATCTGGTCATCAACGGTATCGTGACCGGCCCGTGGGATACCCGCATCACCGGTATCTTCACTTACGGTTCGGGCCTGCCGTTCGATGTGTTCAAAGCGACGGACACCTGCGACTACAACTGTAGCTTCTATCACTGGGGTGCATACGGTCGTAAGTGGGTGAACCTGGATCTGTCGATCGCCAAGGAATTCCGCTGGGGCGACAGCCAGGCCCTGGAGCTGCGCCTGGACGTGCTTAACGTGTTCAACCGCGACTTCATCAATGGCTACGACGGCAGCTACTACCTCAACAACGACGCCTCGACGCCGAACCCGAATTTCGGGCATGCGACCGGCGCCGATCCGAACCAGAGCCGTCGCTTCCAGATCGGCGCACGCTACTCGTTCTGATTCAACCGCCCTGCCTTTCCCGGTCAACGGGAAAGGCAGGGCCGCTTTCCTCAGCCCGTTCGCGCGGGCTTTTTTAAGCGGAGGGATGTAAACGTTTACATGCCTCGGCATACTCCCATACAAGGCGCATCATCGAGTCCCCGCTCGGCGCGCATCGAAAGAAAAGGCGGCCCCTATGCTCAGCAAGACCAAAACCCGATGGATCTTTGTCCTGGCCATGGCGCTGGCCTGCGCCAGTCCGCTGGCAGCCCAGGCGAAGAAGCCGGTCCATTCGCCGGTGCACAAGCAGGCGGCCACCAAACCGCTGCCGCCGTCGATCGAGGATTTGGAGAAGCGCACCTTCACCTGGTTCTGGGAGAGCGCCAACCCGGCCAACGGCCTGGTGCCCGATCACTACCCGGCCGACTCGTTCGCCAGCATCGCCTCGGTCGGCTTCGGCCTGACCGCGTACGGCGTCGGCGTGGAACGCGGCTACATTACCCGTGACCAGGCGATCGACCGCACGCTCACCACGCTGCGCTTCTTCCGCGATGCGCCGCAGAACGATAGCGAAGACGACGCCACCGGCTTCCATGGTTTCTACTACCACTTCCTCAACATGCAGACCGGCAAGCGCGAGGCGCGCTGGGTCGAGCTGTCGACGGTGGATACCACGTGGCTGATGGCGGGCGTGCTGTTCGCGCAGTCCTACTACGATCGCGATACACCCAAGGAAAAGGAAATCCGCGATATCGCCGATCAGCTCTATCGCAACGTCGAGTGGTCATGGGCGCAACCGCGTGCACCGCTGATCAGCATGGGCTGGACACCGGGTGGCAAGTTCATTCCGCACGACTGGAAGAGCTATGACGAAAGCATGCTGGTCTACATCCTCGCTCTCGGCTCGCCGACGCATCCGGTGAGTGACGACGCCTGGGCTGCCAGGACTACGGATTACCAGCGTACCTGGGGCACCTTCTACGGCCAGGAACACCTGAGCTTCGCGCCGCTGTTCGGTCACCAGTACAGCCATGTATGGGTCGATTTCCGCGGCATCCGCGATGGCTGGAGCCGCGACAAGGGCCTGGATTATTTCGAGAACAGTCGTCGCGCAACGTATGCGCAGCGGGCCTATGCCGTCGCCAATCCTGGCAACTGCACCGGCTATGGCAAGAACGTCTGGGGCCTGACCGCCAGCAACGGTCCCGGTGGCTATGTCGTGCTCGGTCACCCGACGCAGCCGCAGCGTAAGTTCTTCGGCTACACCGCGCGCGGCGCGGGCATCGACTATATCCAGGACGATTGCACCATCGCGCCCACCGCGGCGGGCGGCTCGATCGCTTTCGCACCGGAAATCGTGGTGCCGGCGCTGGAAGAAATGAAGAAGCGCTACGGCAAATATATCTACAACAAGTACGGTTTTGTCGACGCCTTCAATCCGAGCTTCCACCTGCAGAACGTGCAACTGCGCACCGGCAAGCTGGTGCCGGAGATGGGTTGGACCGATACCGTGCAGATTGGTATCGACCAGGGTCCGATCGTGCTGATGATCGAGAACTGGCGCAGCAACTTTGTCTGGAACGTGATGAAGAAGAACCCGTATATCCGCAAAGGCCTGGAGCGCGCCGGCTTTACCGGCGGTTGGTTGGATGGGGATAGCAAGCAACCATGAAGCGGCTCGCGCGCCTGCTGCCGCTGATGACCTGGGTGCTAGGCGCCAGCCTGGCGCTCGGTGGCTGCGCGCGCGACAGTGACGATGCCTCGCTGACGTTCTGGACCATCGGCCGGGAAGGCGAGGCCGTCGCCAAGCTGATTCCGGATTTCGAGCGCGAACATCCGGGTATCCATGTGAAGGTGCAGCAACTGCCGTTGACGGCGGCGCACCAGAAATTGCTGACGGCAATCGCCGGCGGGTCTACACCCGATCTGACTCAGCTGGGCAATACGTGGATTCCTGAAGTGGCTGCGCTGGATGCGCTCGAACCATTGCAGCAACGGGTGACGCAGTCGTCCGTGGTGCGTCCGGACGACTACTTCGCCAGCATCTGGAGCACGAACTCGGTCGACGGCACGCTGTATGGCGTGCCCTGGTATGTCGATACGCGCTTGCTGTTCTATCGTGTCGATCTACTGCGCCAAGCCGGTTTCGATCATCCACCGCGCGACTGGGCCGAGTGGCGGCGGACGCTGGCGGCCACGACCCACCCTGCGACCAGGAGCTACGGCATCCTGTTGCCGACCAACGAGTTCGAACAGCTGCTATCGCTGGCCTTGCAGCAGGACGAACCGATCCTGCGCGATGGCAATCGCTACGGCAATTTCCGTAGCGAAGGCTTCAAGCGCGCGCTGGCCTTCTATGTCGACACATTCAAGCTCGGCCAGGCGCCGGCGATCACCAATGTCGAAGCCGGCAATCCGTGGAGCGAGTTCGGTCGAGGCGTGTACGCCTTCTATTTCTCTGGTCCCTGGAACATCGGCGAATTCCGCAAGCGTCTGCCGCCCTCCCAGCAGGACGATTGGAATGCCGCGCCGCTGCCAGGCCCGAATGGCCCAGGCGCGTCGAACGCGGGCGGTTCGAGCCTGGTGATCTTCAAGACTTCGCGGCATAAAGACGAAGCCTGGCAATTGATTGAATATCTCTCCCGTCCCGATGTGCAGCAACGCTTCTACAACCTGCTCGGCGACATGCCGCCGCGACGTTCGTCCTGGGAAGGCGGCGCGTTGCACGACGATCCGAAAGCGCGCGCCTTCCGCGATCAGCTTGAACGTGTCAAGGCGCTGCCGCCGATTCCCGAATGGGAACGCATCGCCACCGAAATGCAGCTGGTCGCCGCCGAAGCGGTAGCGGGCCGACTGACCATCGATCAGGCCGCGGCGGAAATCGATCGTCGCGCCGATGCGATTCTCGAGAAACGGCGCTGGGTGCTGGACCATCATCGGAGCGCGCCATGAAACAGCGCTACTCGTTCGCCATCGCGCCCAGGAGTCCAGCATGACCACTCGCCGCGCCGCCTGGATCTTTCTCGCCCCCGCATTGCTGGTACTGGGCCTGTTCTTTCTATTGCCCGTGATCGCGGCGCTGATACTCAGCCTGACCGACTACGACCTCTATGCGTTGGCCGATTTGCGCAATCTGCGCTTCGTCGCCCTGGGCAACTATTGGGAACTGCTGCACCGGCCGTTGTTCTGGTCGGCTCTGGGCCACACGTTCTATTTCGTCATCGTCGGCGTACCGTTGTCCATCGCGGTGTCGCTCGGTGCCGCGCTGTTACTCAACTCGCCGCTGGCGCGCATGCAATCGTTCTTCCGCACGGCGTTGTTCGCACCGGTGGTAACCACGGTAGTCGCCACCGCGGTGATCTGGCGCTATCTGTTCAATACCAAGTACGGCTGGGCCAATTACGGACTGCAAAGCCTGGGCTTGCATCCGATCGACTGGCTCGGCGACCCGCACTGGGCGATGCCGACGATCATTCTGTTCGCCGTCTGGAAGAACTTCGGCTACAACATGATCATCTTCCTGGCGGGCTTGCAGGCCATTCCGGCCGATCTGTACGAAGCGGCACGCATCGACGGCGCCTCGGTACCCAGCCAGTTCCGTCATATCACCTTGCCGATGCTCAAGCCCACGCTCGTGATGGTGTCGATCCTCACCGTCGCCGGCTACTTCCAGCTGTTCGCCGAGCCGTACGTGATGACCGAGGGCGGTCCGCTGCAAAGCACCACCAGCGTGCTGTACCTGATGTACGAAGAAGGCTTCAAGTGGTGGAATCTCGGCTCCGCCTCGGCCGTGGCGTTCCTGCTCTTTGTCATCATGTTCGCTGTGACGGCGGTGCTGCTGCGTGTGTCGCGTCGGGGAGAGCCGGCATGAACGACACCCGTTTTGCCAAGGCCTTGATCAACGGTCTGTTGATCGGCGGCACGGTTGTAGCGCTGTTTCCCTTGTTGTGGATGCTGTCGGTCTCTTTCATGCAGCCCGGCGAGGCCAGTTCGTTGCCGCCGCCGCTGCTGCCGGCACACGCAACCTTCGGCAACTACCGCGAGCTGTTCGTACACGCCGGCATGGGACACTATCTGCTCAACAGTTTGCTGATCTCCACAGCCATCACGCTGTTGGCGCTGGCCTGCAATCTGATGGCCGGCTATGCCTTCGCCAAGCTGCAATTCGCCGGTCGCGAGCGCTTGTTCCAGATGCTGATCGGCGGTCTGGTGATTCCGGCGCAGGTAGCGATGTTGCCGCTGTTCCTGTTGCTCAAGTACATCGGCTTGGTCAACAGCTATGCCGGTGTCATCGTGCCGGCCATGGCGACGATCTTCGGCATCTTCCTGGTGCGCCAGTACGCACGCGGCATTCCCGACGATCTTATCGAGGCGGCGCGCATCGACGGTGCCGGTGAGTTCCGTATCTTCATGCAGATCATCCTGCCGCTGCTCAAGCCGATCATGGTGACTCTGGCCATCTTCACCTTCCTGGCCGCGTGGAACGATTTCATGTGGCCTTTGATCGTGCTGACCGGCCAGGAGCACTACACCTTGCCGATCGCGCTGGCATCGCTGTCGCGCGAGCACGTGCAGGATTCCGAACTGATGATGGCAGGCTCGGTCGTCACCGTGCTGCCGGTCCTGGTGTTGTTCCTTGCCCTGCAGCGTTATTACCTGCAAGGTCTGCTGCTGGGTAGCGTAAAGGGCTGACGATGAAGCGATGGCGGGTTCTTGCGGCGGCATTGCTGCTGGTGTCGGAGGCAGCCGTCGCCGCGGATGCGCGCGTGCTCGACGATTTCGCCAAGTCCGGGGCCTGGCAGGTCAAGGCGACCGACGATATTGCCGTAAGCCTGCATCCGGCCACGGATCGCCAGGGCGCATGCATGGACTTCGATTTCAACGGCGTCTCCGGCGGTGCGACACTGCATCGCGACTTGCCGGTGGACTTTCCCGAGCACTTCGCCTTGTCTTTCGATGTGCGCGGCGCGATGCCACCCAACGATCTGCAAGTGAAGTTCATCGATGCCAGTGGTGACAATGTCTGGTGGTATCGCAGCGATGGATTCCAACCCACGCCCGATTGGCGGACGGTGCGCGCCGATGATCGTCAGGTGGAGTTTGCCTGGGGGCCGATCAAGGACCATGGATTGAAGCGCACGGCTGCGGTGGAGTTCACCGTTTACGCCGGTCATGGCGGCAAGGGCCAACTGTGCATCGCCAACCTCGCCCTGCGGGCGTTACCGCCGCATGCTACCGAAGCGCCGCTGCCGCCTACGCCCAACGCGGTGTTCGAGCAGCGTGCCAAGCAAGCGGCGCGTGGCCTCTATCCGCGGGGATTTTCCGGCGAGCAAAGTTACTGGACCCTGGTGGGTGTCGACGGCGGCGCGCGTCATTCGGCCTTGCTCTCCGAAGACGGTGCAGCGGAAATCGACAAGGGCGGCTGGTCGATCGAGCCCATGCTGTTCGAGGGCGGCAGGGTAATCGACTGGGCCAGCGGCAGCAACAGCCAGCGATTGCAGGATGGCTACCTGCCGATACCGACCGTGCGTTGGCAAGTGGGCGAGCTCAGCCTGGAAACCACCGCCATCGCGCATGGCACGCCGGAGCAGTCGCAACTGCTGTTGCGCTACGAGTTGCGCAACGATAGCGATCGTGCGCGCGAACTCACCCTTGCCCTGCTGGCGCGTCCGTTCCAGGTCAATCCGCCGACGCAGTTTCTCAATACGCCCGGCGGCATCAGCGCCTTGCACCGCTTCGACTGGGACGGTCATGTGTTGCACGTCAATCGCTCGCAGGCCGTCCTGCCCCTGCAGGCCACCGATGCCTTCGTGGCCAGTCCATCCGATGCGGACAACTTGCCTGAACGCCTAGCCCGTGGCGAACGTCCTGAGGTCGTGCAGATGGACGATGCCAAGGGCTTTGCACAAGGCGCACTGCTCTACAAGGTCCGGCTTCCCGCCCATGGCAGTCGCCGTTTCGGTGTGATCGTTCCCTGGAGCGGTGAGGCGCCCGTGACCGGTAGCGATACGTTGACATGGCTGGCACTGCAAACGCAGCAAACGGCAAAGGTGTGGCGCGAAAAGCTCAATCGCGTGATCTTGTATCTGCCGGCATCCGAACAGGCCATCGCCAACACGATGCGCAGCGCGCTGGCGCAGATCCTGATGTCGCGCGATGGCCCGGCGTTACAGCCGGGCACACGTTCTTATGCCCGTACCTGGGTACGCGACGGCGCGATGATGACCGAGGGTCTGGTGCGTAGCGGTCACGCCGATGTCGCCGCGCAGTTCGTGCGATGGTACGCACCGCATCAGTTCAGCAGCGGCAAGGTGCCGTGCTGCGTGGATGCGCGCGGTTCCGATCCGGTACCGGAGAACGACAGCCATGGCGAACTGATTTTTGCCATCGCTGAACTTTGGCGTTACACGCACGATCGCACGCTGGTCGAGCCGTTATGGCCACACGTCAGCCGAGCCATTGCCTATATGGACACGCTGCGCGCAAGCCAGACACAGCCACCGCCATTTTACGGCATGATGCCAGCATCGATCAGCCATGAAGGCTATTCGGCCAAGCCGATGCATTCGTACTGGGACGATTTCTGGGCGCTGAAAGGTTACGACGACGCGGTCATGCTGGCGACAGCACTTGGCAAGTCCGACGAGGCGGCGACGATCGGCGCCTCGCGTGACACCTTCCGCACGAACCTCGCTGCGTCCATTGCTGCCGCGGTGGAGCAACACCATATCGATTACCTGCCCGGTGCTGCCGAGCTTGGCGATTTCGATGCCACGTCGACGACGATTGCGCTGTCGCCAGGCGATGGGCAAACCTGGCTGCCGCCCGCGCTGATCGATCGAACCTTCCAGAAATACTGGGAAGGTTTTGTCGCGCGTCGCGACGGCTCGCATGCCTGGGAGGATTACACTCCATATGAGGTACGCACGATCGCCAGCTTCGTACGTCTGGGCTGGCGCGATCGCATCGACGATTTGCTGCGCTTTTTCTTCGCCGATCGGCGGCCGCAGGCGTGGAACCAGTGGGCCGAAGTGGTCGGACACGATCCGCGCAAGCCGCGCTTTGTCGGCGATATGCCGCATGCGTGGATTGCTTCGGATTTTCTGCGCTCGGCTTACGATCTGCTTGCTTACGAACGTGCGGGCGATCATGCCCTGGTGTTGGCGGCGGGGATTCCGGCGAGCTGGCTCAAGGGCGAAGGTGTTGGGGTAGAGAAATTACGCACGCCTTATGGTTTGTTGAGCTATATCCTGCGAGAGCGCGATGGCCACTTGGAACTGCGTATCGCCAAAGGTGTGGAAGTGCCGCCGGGCGGCCTGGTGTTGCCATGGCCGTACGCAGGCGCCGCGACCGGCACGGTGCAGATCAGTGGCCGGCCTGCCGAATGGCGCAACAATGAGTTGATGGTGCGGGAAGTGCCGGCGGTGGTGACGATACGGCGCGATTGAGGGTTTTGCTTCGTAGGGTTGCCCCCTCACCCCACCCTCTCCCCCGGCAAAGCCAGGGGAGAGGGAGCCTGACTGAGGTAAGCCTCAATACTTCGCACCTGCATAGCCTGTTCCCTCTTCCCTGGTTTTGCCGGGGGGAGCTCTGCGATGCGCAAGCGAGCCGCATCAAAACTTCCCAGCCCGAAAATCCGCAATCGCCTCGTGAATCTGCTCCGGCGTATTCATCACAAACGGCCCATAACGAGCTACCGATTCCTTCAACGCCTTACCTGCCACCAGCAGCACGCGCGCCGCACCGTCGCGGCCAGCTACGCGCACGCTATCGCCTTTGGACAACACAGCCAGTTCACTGCGGCCCAGACGTTCGCCAGCCACGGCGGCGTCATGGCCATCGAACACATAAGCAAAACCACTGTGCTCTTCCGGCAATGGAATCTCGATCTGCGCACCGGGCTGCAGAGCGATATCGAGGTATACCGGCGCGGTGGCGATGCCGTTCACCGGGCCGACCGCGCCGGCCAGTTCGCCGGCAATCACGCGCACTTCCACGCCATCGGCGGGATGTACGGTCGGGATGCGCTCAGGCGCGATGTCCTGGTACCGCGGCTCGATCATCTTGTCCGCCGCCGGCAGGTTGACCCATAGCTGGAAACCCCACATCAGGCCGTTTTCCTGCTGCGGCATTTCCGAGTGCAGGATGCCGCGCCCGGCCGTCATCCACTGCACGCTGCCCGGACCGAGGTCGCCGCGATTGCCATGGTTGTCGCCATGCTGCATATGGCCGGCGAGCATATAGGTCACCGTTTCGAAGCCGCGGTGCGGGTGCTCGGGAAAGCCGGCGATATAGTCACCCGCCTGATCCGAACGGAATTCGTCCAGCAGCAGGAACGGGTCGACCATATCCAGGCCCGGTTGTCCGATGATCCGCTTCAGGCGCACGCCGGCACCGTCGGATGTGTCCATGCCGCGGATGCGGCGGACAATACTGCGCTCGCTCATGTTTCCAACCTCCCATGCTGATGGCGCCAAGATGGCGCCTGCGGCAGGCGAAGCCAAGCGGCAGGAGGTGAACGGATTGTTTCCTTACCCCAACGCCGCTCCGCACTCCCCACAGAACTTCGCCGTCGCTCCGACCGGATGATGGCAACGCGGGCAAGCCGTCGGGCGTGGGCGTGGAGGCTCCGGTGCCACTAGCGCGTCGACCGCGCCTTGTAACGCCGCACGGGTATCGGCCTGGCCGCTGGCGCGGTTCATCGCATTCATCGCGGCGATCTTTTCCACATCGACGCGCGATTGCGGCATATCCACGCTGCTCTGGCCTTCGGCGAAGGTCTGCAGATGCAGACGCAGCGATTGCGCCAGATCGGGACGACCGCGCAGGCCGATCATGCGGCGCAGCGAATCGGCTCCGAAAGTGACCGAGTCGACCTCGGCGACCCAGACGCGCATCGTCATGTCGTTGACGCTGATGATTTCTTTCTCGGTGCGTACGCGGTCGGTGAACTGGGCGCCGATGGCCGTGTTGGATCGCTGGAAGTTGCCTTCGATCTCCACCCAGGTCAGGCGCGAGGTGAAATCGAAGCGCGACCACAGGATATGTCCGGCGCGCAGGCAGAACGTCGCCAGCGAAAACATGCCGCCGGCAAAGCAGATGTACTGCCAGATCTTCGGATCGGTGTCTTCGCCGGCGACCCGGTGCGCGAACATCAGCAAAGCGATCGTGCAGGCCAGGGTAAAGAGCACGCCCAGGCCGCTGAGCAGGGTCAGCCAGCGATAGCGCGGTTCGCCCAGGGCATCCTGCAAGGTGATCTTGCGCATGTCGTCGCGCGGCATCGGTTGGGTTTCTTCCAGCAGTTCGCCATTGAAGCTGCCCGAAGCGCCGAGGGTCAGCGGCACCTGTCGCGCGTACCGGCGATTGGGCATCTGCTCGACCCAGCCGCGCTGCATTTCGCGATCCAGCTCGACCAGGATCTGGTTCGGCGGCGCATTCATCGAGACGGTCGCGATCTCGCAGGCCATTACGGTTTCCGGCGGCGCCACCATTTGCCGCAACAGGGCGACAAAGAACACCAGCACGGCGGCAATCGCGCATACGAGCAGCAGCAAGGCCTGTCCGCTCAGGTCGATACCGCCGAGCGAACCCAGGTGCGGCGACACGTTGTGAATCAGCACCGGCGCGAGGATGGCCACCAGGACGAGGCCGATCAACCCACCCATACCCAGCCGCGTACGTACCTGCGCGCCCCGCTCCAGCGGAATCAACAGCAGCACCGCGGTATAAACAAAGAAGAACAGGCCTAGCCAGGCGAGGTCGTGCGCACCTGAGGTGCCGAACAGGGTAACCAGCAGCGCAAGCAGCACCACCGCCAGGGTCAGGCCGGTACGGAATTGCAATTGCGCCACCCATTGAATCGGCTGTGGCGCCCAGATCAGTGGGCGTACCAGGCTATAGAGCAGGCCGTTCAGCGGACCGGTGGGCTCTTCCACGGCGATCGCACCGCCGCGCATGGTGGCCTTCAGGGCGGGGGCATTCGATTTTTCGCCGGTTTCGCCATCGGCCAGCTCGCCGGCCAAGCCCGCTGGCTTGCCGCGACCGAAAAAGAAACGCAGCCGACCCAGTGCGGTGGCCGCGTGCTTGATGCCTCCGGCGAGCATGCCCACGCCGACGACGATGGGTGCCAGCGACCAGCCATTCAGGTGTGCGCTCAGGCCATGCCGTGCAAGCAACAGCGCATACAGAGCGCCGCCGATAAGAATGACGGCCGCGACCATGCGAAAGACATTCTCGATCCGGTACGGATTGGGGAAATCCAGGCGTTGGGCACTTGAGCCGTATTCGTAGGCCATCCTTTTCTCCCCCTGACGTAACGACGCCGCCGCGACGTCGATGTCGCGGCGTTCGGTGATTTTCGATTCAGTGGACCCAGTGTCCGCTACGCTGGCGCGGCGGACCGACCGTCTTGTCGGTGTTACGTTCCTGCGACACTGCCTGCATTTCCGCGTCGGTCGCCGGATGTTCCTGCCAGTACTGGCCGACTGCGCCGAGCACGATGGGCACCTGGGTCAGGCACTCGTCGTACTCCTCGTCGCTGAGCTTTTCGAAATCGGCTTCGGCGCTGAGAATGCCTTCGTCCACCGCCAACGCCATTACCGGCCCGAGCAATTCCATCAGGTGGGGATCGTCGGCCAGACGCTTTTCCCATAGGCCGGCACGCAGGTCGATCGCGCGGCTGAAGCCTTCGCACCAGCCCGCGGCACTCAGCACCGGACCGCTTTCGGTGTCGATCTCGCCAAGAATCGGCTCGTAAGCATCGACATCCAGCTCGGCGTTGATCGAGTCATTGAGCTTGGCCAGCAAGGCCAGCACCCGGTTGCCTTCGTCCTCATCGGCGAACGGTTCGTGCAGCACTTCCGGCAACCATTCTTCCGGCAACACCTGGACCGGCCCGACGGCAAGTGCCGAGAGCATGCCGTGCACGCCATCCAGCAGCAGATCGCCGTCATTGGCATGGGCGCGCAGGTAGCGGTCCAGCTCGTCGAGCTCATTGTCGTCCAGCGAACTGGGCCAATCCGTCTTGGGCGTATTCATATGTCCAATTCCAGCGTCACCGGCGTATGGTCGGAAGGACGCTCCCAGAGCCGCGGCGTGCGGTCGATGGTCGCCGCTTTTGCTGCAGATCTCAAAGCATCCGAGACCAGGATCAAATCGATGCGCAAGCCCATGTTGCGCCGGAACGCCGCCTGACGGTAGTCCCACCAGCTGAAGTGCCCGGCGTCGTTTTCGAACAGCCGGAAACTGTCGCTCAAGCCCAGGTCGGTGATGGCCTTGAGGGCGGCTCGCTCGGGCGGCGAGCAGAGAATGTCCTCGCCCCAGGCGACCGGGTCGTAGACGTCGCGATCGTCGGGGGCAATATTGAAATCGCCCAGCACGATCAGCTTGGAGTGGCGCGTGAGTTCTTGCGCCAGGAAATCGCGCATGCTGGCCAGCCAACCGAGCTTGTAAGTGTATTTCTCGTCGCCGATGGCCTTGCCATTGACCACGTACAGGTCCACGACGCGCACGCCGCCGATGGTGGCGGCGAGTATGCGTCGTTGCGGATCGTCCAGGCCGGGCACATCCGTCAGTACGTCGTCGAAGCCGAAGGGTTCGCGCACGAGGATGGCTACGCCGTTATAGGTCTTCTGGCCCGAATAGATCGCGCGATAACCCATCGCGGCGATCTCATCGACCGGAAACTTGGCGTCCTCCAGCTTGGTTTCCTGCAAGGCGACCACGTCGGGCTGTGCCTCGGCCAACCACTGCGCGAGGTGCGGCAGGCGCACCTTCAGCGAGTTCACGTTCCATGATGCGATTTTCATGCGCTCATTCTAAGCGACCAGACCGTGACTTCTAAGCAGCGCATCGGGTTCCGGTTTGCGTCCGCGGAAAGCGACGAAACTTTCCAGTGCCGGTCGGCTGGCGCCCACGCTCAGGATCTCGCGCCGGAAGCGGTCGCCTGTCGAGCGGTCCACCACGCCATGGGCTTCGAATTCGCCGAAGGCGTCGGCGCTGAGCAACTCGGCCCACAAATAGCTGTAATAACCCGCCGCATAGCCGCCGGCGAAGATATGGGTGAACGCATGCGGGAAACGCTGCCAGGCCGGTGGGTGCAGCACGGCGACTTCCTTGCGAGCCTGCTCGAGTACCGCGAGGGTCTGCGCGCCCTGGGCCGGGTCGTATTCCAGGTGCAGCAGGAAATCGAATAACGCGAATTCGAGCTGGCGTACCAGGAACAGGCCGGCATGGAAGTGCCGTGCGTCGAGCATGCGCTGGAACAGTTCGTCGGGCAGGCGCTCGCCGGACTCGTAATGGCGCGCGAACAGGTCCAGCGCCTCGCGGTTCCAGCCGAAGTTCTCCATGAACTGGCTGGGCAATTCCACGGCATCCCATTCCACGCCATCGATACCGCCGATCGATGGCAATGCGATTTCGGTCAAGAGGTGATGCAAGCCGTGACCGAACTCGTGGAACAACGTCAGCACGTCGTCGTGCTTGAGCAAGGACGGCTTGCCTTCCGTGGGAGGGGCAAAGTTGCAGGTCAGAAAAGCCACGGGTATCTGCTTGCGCCCTTCATCGTCGAAACGCGCACGGCAGACATCCATCCACGCGCCGCCGCGCTTGCCGTTGCGGGCGTAGAGATCGACATAGGCGCCGGCGAAGACCCGGCCGTTGGCGTCGTGTACGTCGTAGTAGCGTGCATCCGGATGCCACAGATCGACATCGTTGCGTTCGGTCAGCCCGATGCCGTAAAGCTTGCCGGCCAGCCCGAACAGGCCGTCGATGACCGCCGGCAGCGGGAAGTATGGCTTGAGCTGCTCCTCGTCCAGGGCATAGCGCTGCTGACGAAGTTTCTCGGAAGCATAGGCCACGTCCCAGGGTTCGAGATTGTCGATCTTCAACTCATCGCGCGCGAATTCGCGCAGGTTAGCCAGCTCGCGTTGCGCTACCGGTTTGGCCCGCGCGCCGAGATCGCGCAGGAACTCCATCACTTCCAGTGGCGATTGCGCCATTTTGGTCGCGAGCGATTCTTCGGCGGCGTTATCGAAGCCGAGCAGTTGCGCGGCCTCGTGCCGTAGCGCCAGGATTTTTTCGATGCGCGGGCCGTTATCGAACTTGCCGGCATGCGGGCCCTGGTCCGAAGCGCGGGTCTGGTATGCCCAATAGACGCGTTCGCGCAAACCGCGATTGTCGGCGTAGGTCAGTACCGCTTGCACGCTGGGTTGCTTGAGGGTGACCAGGTAACCGTCCAGCTGCTGGTCTTTGGCGTACTGACGCAGCACTGCCCGACCGGATTCGGGAATGCCGACGACATCGCGCTCGTCTGTCAGGTGTTCATGCCAGGCATCGGTAGCATCGAGCACGGCGTTGGAAAATTCGGTCGATAGTTTGGATAGCTCCACGCCGATTTCGCGAAAGCGCGAACGAGCCGGCTCGTCCAGGGAGACGCCCGATAGACGGAAATCGCGCAGCGCGTGTTCGACCAGGGCGCGTTCCGGCCGGCCCAACGCACCGAAACCCGGCGCATCGGCGACCGCCTGCACGGCGGCGTACAGGTCGCGGTTCTGACCGACCTCGATGGCGTGATCGGTCAGTTTTTCCTCGGCCGGGCCGTAGGCTTTGCGCAGGGCTTCGCTATCGGCCACCGAATGCAAATGCCCAACCGGCGCCCAGGCGCGTGCAAGGCGCTGTTCCAGCCGCTCTTGCGTCAGCATCACGCTGGCGAAGTCGCGCGGCGCGCCAGGGGCGGCAATCGCCTCGATGCCGCTGCGGTACTCGGCCAGAAGCGCCTCGATCGCGGGTTCCACGTGCTCGGGGCGGATCTTCGAGAACGCCGGCAGGGCGTCGTCGGCCAGCAGCGGATTGTCTTGGCTCATGGGTACTCCTTGATAGATCAGGCAACCAGCGTGGCGACCGGGCCGGCCGAAATCAAGCGGTACCCTGGCCGGGGTCCGGCCAGGTTTCGTTTTGTCATAAATCGCGCCGTACTATCGTCGGGTATGGGCTCAATGGAACTTGCCGGCTTGCTCGCGCGTTATGCCGTTTTCCGGCACCTGGACAAGGACGCGCTGGCGGCATTGGAACGCGAACTGGTGTGGTTCAGCCTTCCCGGTGGCCGGCCGCTGTTTAAAGCGGGCGAGCCGTCCGATGCGCTGTTTCTGCTCAAGAGCGGCAGCCTGGGCGTATTCGATGGCCCGACCGACCTGGGCGAACTGATTGCCCCCGGGGATAGCACCGGTGAAATCAGCCTGATCAGCGGCGAGCCGCGCCGGCGTACCGTGCGTGCGCTGCGCGACTCGGAACTGTTCAGGCTCGATCGCGGCGCCTTCGAATCGCTGGTGGCGCGCTACCCCCAGGCCATGTTCGGCGTGGCCCAGGTCGCGGTCGACCGCCTCTTGCGGCGCGAGCGCCAGGACGCGGTGCCGTTCACGCCGCGTACGTTTGCCCTGCTTCCGGTCAGTACCGATGTACCGGCACGTGCCCTGGCCATGCAGTTGGCACAGGCGCTGGAACCCTACGGTAGCTGCCTGGTGATCGATGCGGCGATGGCCGTCGGTCGCGGTAGCGACTGGTTTGCCGAGCGCGAGGCGCAGGCGCGCTTCGTTATCTATCTGGATACCCAGCTCGATCCGCATTGGCGCGATCGCTGCCTGCGTCAGGCCGATGCCCTGCTGTTGCCCACGCTGGCCGCCCAACCGGCTCGGCCCTGGCCGGAATCGGCACCGGAGCATCCCTCGCGCGTCCGCCATCGGCCACGCCACCTGATCTTGCTGCAGCCGGGACGCCAGCCTGGACTCGGCTCGGCCCATCGCTGGCGCGCCCCATTCAGCGGTGAGTTGCAGCATCACCATATCGGCCACAACGGCGATGTGGAGCGGCTGGCGCGGTTGATCAGCGGCAATGCCCGCGGCTTGGTGCTGGCCGGCGGCGGCGCGCGCGGTATGGCGCACCTGGGTGCGCTACGTGCGTTGCACGAAGCCGGGCACGTGTTCGACGCGGTCGGCGGCACCAGTATCGGTGCGATCATCGGTGCCGGCGTGGCATGCGGCTGGGAGCTGGATGCCATGACCGAGACCTATCGGCGCGCCTTCATGCAGGGCCGGCCGCTGTCGGACTGGACTTTGCCGTTAGTGGCATTGACGCGCGGGCATCGCACCTCGGCCATGTTGCGTTCGACCTTCGGTGCGCTGGATATCGAAGACACCGCACTGCCGTTCTTCTGTGTCTCTACATGCCTCTCCGGGCAAGGCATGAGCGTGCATCGACACGGCTCGCTCTGGCTCTGGTTACGTGCTTCCTGCGCCATTCCCGGCGTGCTGCCACCGGTGCTGCATCAAGGTCGCGTCTATGTCGATGGCGCCCTGGTCGCCAACTTGCCCACCGACGTCATGGCCGACGAGGGCATCGCGCACATCACTGCGGTGGACATCCGTGCCGAGATCACCCTGGCGACCACCGCCGAGGAGTTCGCCACGCCACCCTGGTGGCGCGTGCTGATGCAAAAGGATGCCGACATCAGTCGTCCAGGCATCGTCTCTACCCTGGTGCGCGCGGCGATGGTCAACAGCGAAGGTCCTGCCGAACGCCGACGCGCCCGCGCCGACCTGCTCCTTACTCCGCCGCTGGAACATGTAGGCATGCTCGACTGGAAGGATTGGCAGGCAGCCATCGAGGCGGGATATCGGCATACGTGCGAGGTGCTGGAGAAAGGCTGAGCGCGAAGAGCTAGAGAGTGAGCGGGGCGGCTGGCGCGCAGATTGCGACGCCTCTTTCTCTCACTCCTATCCATTCACTCCTTGCTCCTCGCGCAACCCGATAAACTCCACCCCATGACCATCCGCACCTACAAGGGCATCGCCCCCACCTTCGGTTCCCGCGTCTACATCGATCCCGATGCCACCGTCATCGGCAAGGTCGAACTGGGCGACGACGTGTCCATCTGGCCGGCGGCCGTGTTGCGTGGCGACGTCCACTTCATCCGCATCGGTGCACGCAGCAATATCCAGGATGGAGCGGTGGTGCATGTCACGCATGACGGGCGGTATACGCCCGGCGGGCGACCGACGATCGTCGGCGAGGGCGTCACCGTCGGTCATGGCGCGGTGATCCATGCTTGCACCATCGAGGACTATTGCCTGATCGGCATGCATGCCACCGTGCTGGATGGCGCTACGGTAAGGAAATACGGTTTCGTCGGCGCGGGCAGCGTGATCCCGCCCGGCAAGGTGGTGGGCGAGCGCGAGCTGTGGCTGGGCAATCCTGCCAAGTTCGTACGTCTGCTCAGTGACGAGCAGGTCGAACAGCTTGTCTATTCCGCGGACCACTACGTGCGCGTCAAGGACGATTACCTCGTCGGCTGACGGCAGGAAGCCCCCTTAAGGATTTTGCAGCTCAACGCCTGCCCGGCGCCGGTCCGGGTTAGCTACATTCTTATGACGCCGCTCATAACTGTCGCGTGGGCGTCGTGCGCGTCGGTCAGGCGGCCGCAGTTTCTATGTCTGTGTTTATCGCGGGATTTGCGAAGTTGCCACGCGCTCGCAGCGAATGTGTTACATCGATTATTTCAGCTGTCGGTGTGTCTATTTCGCAATGATTTCATGACCTGGAATATGTCGGTATTTAGTTTATTACCTTGAATATTTCCAAGAGAATAAATTTTATTATTAGGCCTTTTTTTCGATCATTTTGAATAATTCGCGTGCTAGGTTTGCCGGCCGCAGGGGGCGGGTTTTTCATGTTTTGGGCAAATCATTCTTTGGGAGTTATAGTTATGTCGCATCGCGCTTTGGCTCGCCGCGTCCTTTACGTGGCCAGTCTGTGTGCCCTGGGTTTTGCGGGCACGGCTTTCGCCGGTGGCGTTTCGCAGCCCACGGTCGGTTCCACCAATGTCGCCGTGGCCGATCCGGGTGTGCCGCGTCCGGCGGGTACGCCGTGCGTGGTCGAGCTGTTCAGCAATGAAAGCTTCACCGACGCTACCAATCATCCTTTTAATTACGCTCCGCCGGCCGGTTGCCAGGGCAACTGGGCCAAAGTTGTGCTGGAGGCCGATTTCTCGGTGACCGGCCAGGCCAATGCCAACGCGGCCGCCATCTGGGTTGGCGGCGTGAACCTGTTCTTCGGTACTACGCAGCAGACGGCTACCGTGCAGTCGCCAAGCTGGCACGTCGAACGCGACCTGACCGACTACACCGCGGTGCTCAAGTCCGTACAGCAAGGCCAGAGCCAGATCAGCACTCTCATTACCGGTAATAACATCGGTACCGTCACGGGCACCGCTCGCCTGCTGTTCTATCCGGGCACGCCTGCGGCAAGCACGCCGGATGCGGTATATCCGCTGGGTAGCGATCCGGTGGGCGCCACCGTGAAGCTGGTCTCGCCATCCGATGCAGTGACCAAGACCATTACCTTGCCGCGCAATGTGGAGAAGGCTTACCTCGACGTATTCGCTCAAGGCCGCGATTTCGATGCGCAGTGGTATACCTGTGTGCCAGATGAGTACCTGGATAGGGTCGTCGCCTGCGGCGGTGGCAGCTTCCGTGAGGCAGAGGTCAGCATCGACGGTCAGCCGGCCGGTGTTGCGCCTGTCTATCCCTCCATCGCTGCCGATGGCTTCGATGCGAACTTGTGGCAGCCGACGCCGGGTGTGCAAACGCTCAACTTCATGCCGTATCGCGTCGACCTGACGCCATTCGCAGGCGTCCTGAGCAACGGCCAGCCGCATACTGTCTCGGTGAATGTCGCCGGTGCAGATAATGCCTTTGCCGCGACGGCTGCTTTACTGGTATATCGGGACGCCAACAGCCAGCAAGTCACCGGTAGCGTGACGCGCAATACGCTGGTCGGCCAGTCGAACACACCTGCGGTCAGCGACACCTTGCAGACCGACGCTACGGGCAACATCAACGGCGCGATCAATACAGCGCTCAGCCGCCAATTCGTAATCGAAGGCGTGGCCAACACATCCAAGGGTCGCGTGACGTCGACCGTGAAGCAGACGGTGGGTTTCACCAATTCCCAAGCATTCACCAGCAGCGACACACAGCTTCGCCAGGTGAGTACCCAGTCCACGACGGTCGACAGCAACAGCCAGAGCAAGATCGGCTCGCTGATCAGCGCCGACTATCGTGAAACCTATAGCTATCCGCTCAGCGTCGACTTCAACCAGACCATCGACGACTCGGGTAATTTCGAAGTTGCCAGCACCGTGCAGCAAGGTTATCAGAAGCATCTGGCGCACCGTTTGTTCGGCGTCAACCTGTTTACCGCCGATGTCTCCAATACCGTCAACAGCACCAATACGCAGGTGTTTGACGCGAACAGCAGCGCAGTCACGAATCAGGATCAGCATAGCTCGCAGGACTTCAGCTATACCGATTCCCTGCTGGGTTGCTACAAGGCTTCGTTGACGTCCGCTGACGGTGCGGTGGCCAGCTTCAAAACAGGCAAAGGCTGCCTGGTTGGCCAGAACCGCGTTTCCTGGTTCACCCATCCGGACGGTTCGCCGGACGGTGGCAACGCCAGCCTCCTCTGGTGAGGTCTGCCCGGCACGCTCCTCAACCCCCTGCGGGGAGCGTGCTGTCGCGGGCTTTCCATCGGGCCCAACGCCGTCAAGGCGTTGGGTTTTTATTTTGGAAGCACGAATGTAGCTGCGGCCACGCGCATCGATCGTCGAACCCTGAGCGATAGTGCTTCGAACCGTCGCGACTGAAGTCGCTCCTACAAGGATAGGGAAGGTTTGCCTAGTGGTGTGGGAGCGACTTCAGCCGCGACAAGGACTTGCGGTGAGGCACGATTGTCGCGACTAAAGTCGCTCCCACAGAAAGCAAGTTTTTCGAGGTTCCCTTCAGTCGCGACGGAGGCGGCGCGGGAAGAACGATTGTCCCGTCAAAGTTAGTGCGCAGCGTCGTTCTGCACATTGGCGGCCTGGATAGCTGCCGCGCGCGCTTCATCTTGCTTGATCATCACCTGGCGCGCGGCATCGAGCTTGCCGCCCAGCAACGATAGCGTGTAATTGGTGCTGTCGAATTCGCGCAAAAGCGCCAATTCGCGCTGGGCTTCGTCCAGATCGTTATTGTTGATCGAACGCTCGACGTCCTCGGAGGCAGGGCTGAACAGGCCGTGCAAACTGTCCTGCGCGGCTTTGTTTTCCGGGTCGAGCTGCAGCACGCTCATGTAGAACTCGAAGGCATTGCTGCCGGCCGGTGCGACAAGACGCTTTTCCTTGGTGGCGGTTTGCGCCAGGTCGAGCAGGATATTTACGCCGCTGGCATCTTCGGCAGTCGATGCCGATGCCGGTGAGCTCCCGCCGGCCAGATTATGGCTGCCACGGGCAAAGGCCAGCCAGCCAATGACGGCGACGAGCAGGACGGCCAAGGCGAGCGAGGCCCAGACGAGCCAGCGCCGATGCGGCGCGGAAAAGGAAGCGTTCATGACATCGGATCGGGGAGAGGGCCGCAACCGAAGCCTGCCCCCTGTAGACAGGCTCTCGCGACAGTCGCGTTACATTAGTCGTGACGCGTGTCAGGAATGTGACTTGCAGTGAGATGCGCCTGTCTGTCAGGCGTGTCCGCGCAGCAGATCGCCGGCACCTTGCAAGAACAATGCTTCGGCCACGCGTTGCCCCAATGCCTCGGCCTCGTCGCAGCGTCCCTCCGCCGCGGCGACCAGCAGCTGGCCGTTCTGCGCATCGCCGACCATGCCGCGCAAGTACAGACCGCGTTCGGTGACGGTGCACCAACCGCCTACCGGCACCGTGCAACTGCCGCCAAGGGCACGATTCATCGAGCGCTCGGCAGTGACCGCCCAGCGTGTTTCCTCGTCGTCGAGCGCGGCGAGCAATTCGAGCACCGCGGGTTGATCGCTACGTGCTTCGATCGCGATCGCCGCTTGCCCGGGCGCAGTCAGCCACTCGGGTGCAGCCAGACGGGAGCGGATGCGTGCTGCCAGTCCCAGGCGCTCCAGACCCGCGCAGGCGAGCACGATGGCGTCGTACTCGCCGCGATCGAGCTTGGATACCCGTGTACCGACATTGCCGCGCAAGTCCAACAGCGTCAGATCGGGTCGCAGTGCCCGCAACTGGGCCTGCCGGCGCAGCGATGACGTGCCGACGCGGGCGCCTTGCGGCAGCTCCGACAGATTGGCGTAGTCATTACTGACAAAGGCATCGGCCGCATCGGCGCGTGGCAGGATGGCCGGCAGTGCGAAGCCCGGTTCGAGCTCGGCCGGCACGTCCTTGAGCGAGTGCACGGCCAATTCCGCGCGACCCTCCAGCATGGCCACTTCCAGCTCCTTGAGGAACAACCCCTTGCCGCCGACAGTCGCCAGCGATTTATCCAGGATCTCGTCGCCTCGGGTGCTCATCGGCACCAGCTCGACGTGCAGGGACGGGTGTGCCGCGCGCAAGGCTGCGGCCACGTGCTCTGCCTGCCAGAGGGCAAGCGGGCTCTGGCGAGTGGCGATACGCAGAACGGTGGGAATCATGGCGGCTGGAGGCAACGAAAAACCTATTGTCGCGTAAAAAGCGCGTGCGCGGGTTCAGCTCATCCGCAACAGGCGACGCAGCGCCGGCAGATTGCGCCGGCTGACCTCCGGCGTCAGCTCGGTGCCGCCCAGGCGAGCCAGCACACGGCCATCGGCGAGCGTCTTCAGGCCGAGCAGTCGCTGTGCGGGCACCAGGCAATTGCGATGCAGCCGCACCAGATGCTCGGGATAGGACTCTTCCAGTTGGCGCAGGGATTCGTCCAAGAGCAGGCTGCCGTCGCGATGCTGCACCACGACGTATTTCTCTTCGGCCAACAGGCAGATCACCTCATCCAGGGCGATGCGCACCTGTTCGCCATGACGGCGTCCGCGCAAGTAGCGTGCAGACTCGCGCGGCCATTGGCTCAGGCGCAGGCGCGTGCGTTCGAGTGCATCGCGCAGTCGTTCCAGCCGTACTGGCTTGAGCAGGTAATCCACTGCTCCCAGATCGAAGGCCTGCACCGCGTGGTTTTCGTAGGCGGTGCAAAAGATCACCTGCGGCCGGCTGCGACCGGCCAGCCGCCGGGCCAATGCCACGCCATCGAGTCCCGGCATGTTGATGTCCAGCAACAGCAAATCCGGCTGGGCCTCGTCCAGTGCGTTCAACGCGCCATCGCCGTCGCCGACGCTGCCGACCACCGCGGCGCCATCGCATTCACCCAACAAGGCCGCCAGGCGCGCGCGTGCCAGCGGTTCGTCGTCGACAATGAGGATTTTCAGGGGCGCGGTACTCACGGCGACTCCGGCAATTCGATGCGCACCCGGAAACGGCCATCCCGCGGACCGGCTTCGACACGGGCTCGCGCCCCATAGCGATAGGCAACGCGCTGGCGCACATTATCCAGGCCGTGGCCATTGCCTGGTTCGGACGGCGTGGTCAGTAGCGGATTGTCGATTTCGATCACCCAGGCGGCGCGTTCGCGATAGCCGCGCAGCACGATCTGTCCACCTTCGCGCGATGGCTGGATGCCATGCCGTACGGCGTTCTCCACCAGCGGCTGAAGCAGCAAGCGTGGTAGCGGGTAGTCGCCAGGCAGATCGTCGAGCGCGCGCGTCACCCGCAATCGTTCGCCCAGGCGGAGTTGCTCGATCGCCAGATAGCGCTCGACCAGAGCCAACTCCTCGGCCAGCGTGCCGTCGCGCGACTGGTGCTGGCCCAGTGCCGCGCGGAACAATTCGGAAAGATCCTCCACCGTGCGCTCGGCGGCGTCGGGATCCACGCGCACCAGGGCCGCCACCGTGTTCATGCTGTTGAACAGGAAATGCGGCCTGATACGTGCTTGCAAGGCATCCACCTGCGCGCGGCTGACCGCTTCCAGGCGTGCCTGCCACTGCGCCAGCACATAGAAATAGCGCAACACTGCTGCGCCAAGCAGCGCGGCGATCAGCACGCAGTCGCGCACGAAGCCGAGGCGACTGCTGGTCAGGTGCTCCATCGGTAGCGCGATGGCCAGCCAGTGTGCAAGCGCGCTACCCGGCGCTACCACCGCAAGAATCCACAGCCATGCACCGACATACGAGAAGTGGCCGCTTAGCCGCTGCAGCCAAGGGCGCAATTTGCAGAGCGTCACGCCCAGCACCAGCATCAGCCACTCGATAAACAACAGGCACAGGCTATAGGCGCGCAAGCCCATGCCGTTGGAAGCGAGCCAGACCACGGCAGCGGTCAGCGCACCGATGACCAGCAGCGCGAAAACCACCGGCAGGCTGCAAAAATCCGGCAGCGGGGCGTCGTCGGTGGCGGGGCGGGCG
>NZ_DATCRY010000152.1:0-12850 GCF_036568765.1 Dyella sp.
CACCGGCGACAGCTCCCGCTTTGAGCGTAAAGCCATCCATCAGCGCGGCATCGAGCTCGTTCTTGCCGTCATGCGTAAAAACCGAGCCCTTGCCGGCATTGAAATTCGGGTCGTCTTCCAGCACGACGATCGCCGCGGTTACCGCGTCGATCGCCGGTTTACCGTCCTTGAGCTGGGCATAGCCTGCCTGCAATGCCTGGTTCAGCGCCGCCCGTATGGCCTTTCCCCTGGCCGGGTTCATATCGCGCTTGATCACCCCCGCACCGCCATGAATCACCAGCACCGGTGTGGCGGCATGGCTCAGGCCGGTCATGGCACAGGCGACCATGGCGGCAAACAGGTACTGCCTCATCGAACGACGTCTCCCTAGCAACGTGTCCGAAGTATAACTAGCCGCGGACCCATGCTCAGCCGTACGGCCTACTCGAGCGCGCGGGCATTCAGAAGCGACGAAAATGACGCTCCGGTTTCAGCAACCTGTGCTGGGCAGGGCTCGTAGCGTAAGCGTATGCTCGCCCACCGGCACGCCCGCCGAGGGTCCTAACCGCGATCCGACCATGATCGTGCCCTCCTGGCCTTCCGAAACCCGAATACGCGGTTGCGTCGTTCCATTCAGCGTGCCGCCGGAGATATCGGCTCGCACCTCCAGTTGTCCCTTGTCGGTGGGCACCACGCCCACGAGCGCACGCCAGGGCGCGAGATTGGGCGTACTGTCCTCGATAAGTTCATAGCGCTGTCCAACCGCCAGACAAGTGGCAGCATGCACCTTCGCGGGCTGACCGTTCACAGCGACTTCAAGCTTCAGGCTATAGCGCTGATCGCGTGGCGAGGCGATGCCGGCGATGCTCGTGCCAGCGTAGACAGCGGCACTGGCAAGCAACGCGGCCAACGCGATTGTCGATATGCCACTAAGGCGCTTGACGGTATAGATCTGCGAACTGTGCAACATGGCAATACGCTCCGTAAGAGGATGACGAGGCGACCATGCACAACCCATCGGGAGCACCGTTGCTACCGCCTGTGTCTTGAGCATGGCCAGGGCATAACGTCGGCGCTGGCCGGCATGCTCACGGATAACCGCCGCGTCGCATGCCAGTTCCTGGTCGTGGCGCCACGCCGGCAACGCCCACCAGAGCAAGGGGTGAAACCAGAAGAGGCAGGCGCATACCTGTGCTACCGCGCACCACCAGCCATCGCGGCGACGGATATGCATGGCTTCGTGCGCAAGAATCAGTACGCGTTCGCTTTCGTCGTAACGCTTCTCGAAATCCCTGGGCAGCACGATGAAGGGACGCCATGCGCCTACCATGGCAGGTCCTGTCGCATCGTCCCGCGCAAGCCACACCGGCCATGCCAGCGATGCACCTGAAAATGGTCGCGCCGTCCGTAACGCAAGCTGGAAACGGCGCTGCCTCGCTATAGCCAGACTTGCCGAAAGCACAACGCCGAGCATCCACACCGACATCAGACCGACGATCAAAAGCCGATCCGAAGATGCACCCGGCATCTCGGCGATGGCATCGCCTGCGACCACCGTCAGCACCATCGGCGGCAACGGCTGTGACCGCATATGTATCGGATGAGGTAGCAGGCTGACCAAAACGGCAAGCAGCGGCAACACCCAAAGCAGATATGCGCTGCCGGCACCGAAGCGGCGACGTACAGGACGGCGCAGACAGGCCACCGTCAGTAGACCGAACGAAAAACTCAGGGTGGTCAACCACAACAATGACAGGGCGGCTTCAAGGCTGCTCATCGTCCAGGTCCTCCAGCAGCTTCTTCAGCTCGGCAACGTCCTTGCGACTCAGCTTGTGTTGCTCGGAAAAGAGCGTCACTAGCGGCGCAACCCGGCCGTCGAACAGGCGGTCGAGCAATCCCTTGCTCTCTTGCGATACGTACTGCTCGCGAGTGAGCTTAGGGCTATACAAGTACCTGCGACCGGCACGCTCGGCTCGCACCGCCTTCTTTTTCAGCAAGCGATTGAGCAACGACTTGACCGTGCCCTCTTGCCAGCCCTGTCGCGGGCCGACCTCGGCCAGAATTTCCTCGCCGGTGCGCGGCGCCTGCCGCCACAGCACCTCCATCACCACAGATTCGGCTTCGCTGATCGACATGAATCACCGTTTACAAGTGTAAGCGAGATGAACAATTACACACGTAAACGCAGACGTCAATAGCCCACCCGCGCCATGACCTGTACCTTCGTACAACGCGGGCCAGGCTCGATCCGTCGTATCCTAGGAGGCTGACTCTCCCCGGTTAGAAGGCATCGCAATGGATAAAGTTTTTACGAGCGCGAAGCAGGCCCTGGACGGATTGTTGTCCGACGGCATGACCATCGCTGCCGGAGGCTTCGGCCTCTGCGGCATTCCGGAAAACCTCATTGGCGCCCTGCTCGAGGCAGGCACCAAGGGTTTGACCATCGTGGGCAATAATGCCGGCGTGGACGACTTCGGCATGGGTCCGCTGCTCAAGACGCGTCAGGTCAAGCGCGTGTACGCCTCGTATGTGGGCGAGAACAAGGAATTCGAGCGTCAGGTGCTGGCAGGCGAACTGGAGCTGCACCTGGTGCCGCAAGGAACCCTGGCCGAAAAACTGCGCGCCGGCGGCGCGGGCATTCCGGGCTTCTACACCCGTACCGCTTTCGGCACCAAGCTGGCCGAGGGCAAGGAAACCAAGCGCTTCGGCGACAAGGAATACGTGCTGGAAGAAGCGATCCACGCCGATGTCTCCATCGTCAAGGCATGGAAGGGCGACAAGCTCGGCAATCTCGTCTTCCGCAAGACCGCGCGCAATTTCAACCCAATGATCGCCACCTGCGGCAAAATCTGCGTGGCCGAGGTCGAGGAGCTGGTGGAAGTGGGCGAGTTGGGCCCGGACGAAATCCACGTGCCCGGTATCTATGTCGACCGCATCATCCAGGGCCCCGCGTACGAAAAGCGCATCGAGTTCCGTACCGTCGCCGGTGCCAATACCGGCAAGGAAAGCCCGATCCGCGTCGCCATGGCGCAGCGTGCCGCCAAGGAGTTGCGCGACGGGTTCTATGTCAACCTCGGTATCGGCATCCCGACCCTGGTCGCCAACTACATTCCCGAGCATATCGATGTCACCCTGCAATCGGAAAACGGCCTGCTGGGCATCGGCCCGTTCCCGGACGATGCAAGCGTCGATCCGGACCTGATCAATGCCGGCAAACAGACCATCACCAGCCTGCCGGGCTCGAGCTATTTCTCCAGTGCCGAATCGTTCGCGATGATCCGCGGCGGCCACATCGACCTGTCGATCCTAGGCGGCCTGGAAGTGTCCTGCACGGGCGACCTGGCCAACTGGATGGTGCCGGGCAAGATGGTCAAGGGCCCCGGTGGTGCGATGGATCTGGTCAGCGGCGTCAAGCGCGTGGTGGTGCTTATGGAACACACCGCCAAAGACGGCTCGCCCAAGATCAAGAACCAGTGCGACCTGCCGCTTACCGGCAAGGAAGTGGTCGATCTGATCATCACCGACCTGTGCGTGTTCGCAGTGGAAAAGGGCAAGGGCCTGACACTGATCGAACTGCAGGAAGGCGTGACGGTCGAGGACGTCAAGGCGAAGACCGGCTGCGAATTCAAGGTCGATCTGAAAGCGTAAACGATCAGCGCCAGCGCTCCCTCCCCTGTTCACAGGGCAGGTTTGGAGAGGAGTGGGCTCTTGGCCCGCTACCTCCTATGAACCAAAGAGCGCATGGCCTTCCTCATGGATCTACGCCCTCCCGGCTTCCCCCTGCACGCAGTGGTAGGGGTGTAAGAGTCATTCGATGGCCGGCAACGGCTGCGGGAATGTGACCCGTGCAATATGCTGCGTACCGTCGCGCGTCTGGAGATCCAGTTCCCATTCGAAGCGCTCGCTGATCCGCCGGGCGATCGCCAATTCGAAACCATGTCGATCGACCGCATGGACCTTGTCGGCCGGCGAACGGCTCAAGACCGATACGGCGCCGGGCAATACCGTGACCACGATCGTGCCCTGCTCCGCCTGCTGACAAGCATTGCGGATCAACTGCCAGCACAGCACCGAAAATACCTGCGGCGAACCGTGCAAGGCGAAACGTGCCGGCTCATCCAATTGCAATTGGATAGGGCGTCCCTGCAGAAGATCGCGCGCATCGTCCAGTTCGCGCCGAATCACTTCGTTCACCACGAAGTCTTCCATGCTCAAGCCGTTATCCGACTCACGCGCCAGAATGAGCAGCGCTTCCACCAGTGCGCTCATTTCGCGGCTGGCGCGCTTGATGCGCTGCACGGAACGCTGACCGAATTCGCCGATCGAAGACTCGTCGGCCAACATATCGGCCGACATCTTGATCACAGTCAGTGGACTGCGCAGCTCGTGGCTTGCATCGCGCGTGAACTCGCGCTCGCGCTGGTTGTAGCTGGCGATGCGCGCAGCAAACTGGCTCATGCCCCGCGCCAGCTCGCGTGTATCCGAAGTGGATCGGCGTGGCATCCGCTCCTGTGCCCAGATCTCCAGATCCGGCTTGCGTTCGTCCCAGCCGCGCAAGGCGCCCACCAGATGATTCACCGACGACCATTCGCGCCGCGCCGCCAACCACCCCAGTACGCAAATGATCGCCATAAGCACAAGCACGGCCACCAAGGGGGCCATGTTATAGGCCCCCATCAGCGACACGATAATCAGCGCCACCAGCTGTAACCCGAATATCAGCGCGATACGCCGATAATAAGTTCCACCTTGCGAACCCACTGACGATTGCGGACTACCCCTGGTCTCCATAATTAGCCACCGGCAGAATGCCAATTACATGGCCGAGGCCACCTCCGACTCCAGGTCCGCCAGACGATAGCCGGCCGAGTGGATGGTGTGCAGCAGGGGCCGTTCGAACGGTTTATCGATGACCCGGCGCAGGTTGTACAGGTGCGAACGCAACGTATCGGAATCGGGCAGCGTATCGCCCCAGATCTCGCGTTCGATATCGCGGCGGCTGACTACACGCGGCGATTCGCGCATCAGGATCGCCAGCAGCTTCAAGCCGATCGGCGACACCGTCAGTTCCTGGCCTCCTCGGGTCAGACGCAGGGTCGCCGTATCCAGGGTCATGTCGCCCACGGTCAGCACCTCGGTGGACACTTGGCGGCGGTCGCGCCGGATCAACGCGCGCAAGCGCGCCTCAAGCTCGCGCACCTCGAACGGCTTGACCAGATAGTCGTCCGCTCCCGCCTCCAGGCCCACCAGCTTGTCTTCGAGCGTGTCGCGGGCGGTCAGCATCAGCACGGGGGTAGATTTTTTGGCGTCCTTGCGCAGCTTGCGGCACACGTCCAGTCCGTCCATGCCAGGCAGCATCAAGTCCAGTACGACCACGTCGTAGCTGTTGGATACCGCCAGGTGGAGTCCGCTGACCCCGTCAGCGGCATAGTCGACCGAGTACCCACGGCGTTCGAGGAATTCGCCGACCATCTCGGCGATCTGCCGGTTATCTTCCACCAACAGCACCAAACCTGCTTGTTCGTCACGTGAACTCATCTTCAGCCTCCCGCCAGCGATTCGGAATTTCACAAAGGTGAACAGCTAACGATCCGGCCGGTGATAGGTGCGTGAATTCCCTCGCGGGCGATTCAGACACGGTTTCATAGCCATTTAGTCGAGCAACGGATGCAGGCCCTTCCAGACCGTCTCCAGTACCTTGGGCTCGCCCGCAGCCACCGGATGCAGGCCGTCGTCCTGCATGAGCGATGGATCGAGCGCTACCCCGTCGAGCAGGAACGGCACCAAGCCGGTGCGCTTCTGCTTCGATAATTCGGCATAAACAGCCCGCAAACCGTCTCGATACTGCGGACCGTAGTTGACCGGCAACTCGATGCCCAGCAGCAACACCTTGGCCTTGGCGGCGGTGGCCTGATCGATCATCGCTGTCAGGTTGTCGCGCAACGCATCCAGCGGCAGGCCACGCAGTCCGTCGTTGGCGCCCAGCTCCAGCACGACTACCGCCGGCTTGTAGCGGGCGAGCAGTGCCGGCAGGCGATTGCGGCCGCTCAATGAGGTTTCCCCGCTGATGCTGGCATTGACCACGGACCAAGTCGGCTCCATGTTCGACAGACGGTCGCCCAGCAAATGTACCCAACCGGCTTCTACGGGGATGTTGTGCGCCGCGGAGAGGGAATCTCCCAGCACCAGCACGGTCTTAGGCGTGGCCGCCTGGGCGGCGCCGGCCACTAACGACAGCAGCAACACACAAAGGAAACGAAGCATGAGCGGTACATCCCGTGTTCTTCTCGATGCCCGCGATGTTAGCAAGTCGGTCCGCGGACCCGAGGGTCAACTGGACATCCTCCTCGGCGTCAGCTTGCAGGTACATTCAGGAGAAAGCTTCGCCATCGTCGGCGCGTCCGGCTCAGGCAAGACCACCCTGCTCGGCTTGCTGGCCGGCCTGGATACGCCCACCAGCGGCGGAATCGCGCTCGATGGCCACGCGCTGGAGAAACTCGACGAAGAAAAGCGCGCCGACTTGCGGCGGCGCCTGGTCGGCTTCGTGTTCCAGTCGTTTCATCTTCTGCCGGCCCTGACCGCCGAGGAAAACGTCATGCTGCCGCTCGAACTGGAAGGTAGCGACGCGGCCCGCGTACGAGCGCGCGAAGCGCTGGAGGCGGTCGGCCTCGGGCAACGCCGCCGACACTATCCAGCTCAGTTGTCCGGCGGCGAACAACAGCGTGTGGCGATCGCGCGCGCTTTCGTCCATGGACCGCGCCTGCTGTTCGCCGACGAGCCCACCGGCAACCTGGACCAGCGCACCGGCCACCATATCAGCGACCTTTTGTTCGCGCTCAACCAGGATCGCCACACCACCCTGGTGCTGGTGACTCACGATCAGAAGCTTGCCGCGCGTTGTGCGCGGCATGTGGAGCTGGATAACGGGCGGTTGGTGGCCCCGCTGACGACCGCGAAGGTAGCGCTATGAGGCGCTTCGGAAAGAAGGCGCTGGGTCCCGGCGTTCGCCGGGACGACAGGATGCCGCCATGCTCGTCGTCCCGGCGAATGCCAGGACCCAGTGCCTTTAACCATGGAGCAGGCGCATGAAACTCTTCGCCCTCGCTCTACGCGGCCTGCGCCGTGAATGGCATTTGCCAGAACTGCGCACCCTTGCAGCCTCGCTGGTGCTCGCGGTAGTGGCCCTCGGTGTCGTCGCTACGCTGACCGCGCGCATCGAGCGTGGCATGCTCGCCAGCGCCGCCGAGCTGATCGGTGGCGATCTCGGCGTCACCGGTCCGCAACCGGTGCCGGACAACTACGCCGAAGAAGCCGCGCGGCTTGGCCTTACCACCAGCCGCGGGGCCAGTTTTCCCAGTGTCGCTTTCGCCAACGGCCATAGCCAGTTGCTCGATGTCCAGGCCAGCGATACCGCTTATCCCTTGCGCGGCACGCTCGAAACCGTCGATGCACAGGGCCGCCATCGCACCGATGCACACGCGCCCGGCGCGGGCCTGGTTTATCTCGATCATCGCGCCCTTGTCGCACTGGGCCTGAAGGTTGGCGATACCCTGCAAGTTGGCGGCCGTGACCTGCGCATCGCCGCCGAACTGCTGCGCCAGCCCGACGGTGGCGAGCTGTTTGCGCTGGCGCCGCGCGCCATCATGAGTCTGGACGACGCCCGGCAAGCGGGCCTGCTCGGTGTCGGTAGCCGCGCCCGCCATCGCCTGTTGATCGCGGGCGATCCCGACCCGGTGCGCCGTTGGCGCGCCTATGCCCAGGACAGCAAGCTGCCGCAAGGCGCCGAGCTGATGACGCCGGAACAGACGCAAGAACGCATGCGCAGCGCTTTCGATCGCGCCGGATCGTTCCTGCGCCTGACTGCCCTGCTCTCGGCCTTGCTGGCCGGTGTCGCCATTGCACTGGCCGCGCAGCGTTATGCGCGACGCAAGACGCACGAAGTAGCCTTGCTGCGCGCGATCGGCACGCCGCGCCGGCGGGTGCTTGGCCTGCTGATCGGCACGCTGGCTGCGCTGGCCTTGCCGGCTGCGGCCCTGGGTGTCGTGCTGGCGCTTGCGCTGGCACAAGGCGCCTGGGCCTTCGCCAGCCAACTGTTCAGCGCCGTGCCGACCGAGTTGCCGCTCGGCCCCGCCTTTGCCGCCGCTGCGATGGGTATCGCGGTATTGGCCGGCTTCGCCTTGCCGCCGCTGGCCCGGCTGGCCGAGGTACCGCCGGTCGCGGTCTTTCGCGAAAGCGTGGCGCGCCGCGTGCGCCGATTCGATGCGCTTTACCTGGTGCCGGCGCTGGTCGCGCTGGTACTGATCTGGAGTCAGAGCGGCTCGGCGAAACTGGCCGCGATCCTTGCCGTCAGTCTGCTCGGTGTTGCCGCAATCGCCGCCTTGCTGGCCGCGCTGCTGCTGTGGGTTGCTCGTCGCGTGGCGCCGGGCGCGCACCCTGCACTGCGTCTAGGCCTGGCCGCACTGGCGCGCCGCCGCGGCATGAGCCTGATCCAGGCCACGGCGCTAAGCCTCGGGCTGGTCGCCCTGCTGTTGCTGGCTATCGTCGCACCTGCCCTGCTGGAAGGCTGGCGGCGGGAATTGCCGGCCGATACGCCGAACTGGTTCGTGCTTAATCTGCAGGACGACCAGCGAGACAACTTCGAACACAGCCTTGCCGCACTCGGCGGCCAGAAGCTCAACATGCTGCCGCTAGCCGTGGGCAAGCTGACCGCGATCAATGGCGCGCCGATCGACCAGTTGCATTTCAAGGACGAGCGCGCCAAGGAATGGGCCGACCGTCAATTGCGATTGTCGTGGTCCGGCGAACTACCACCGAGCAACCAGGTCGTTGCCGGCCAATGGGCAGGCACCCATCCGTCGCATGCGGAAGTATCGATCGATACGAGCTGGCGCGACATGTTCCAGCTGAAGGTCGGCGACACCATGAGCTTCAACATCGGCGAAGGCGATATCGATGCCAGAGTGAGCAGCATCCGACAGGTCGATTGGAGCTCGTTCCGGGTGAACTTCTTCCTGCTGCTCGACCCCGCACACGCCGAACAGTTGCCGCACACCTGGATCGCCAGCTTCTACCTGCCTCGGGGCCACGCCGAACAATTGGCTACGCTTTCGCGCGATTACAGCAATCTGAGCATGATCGATGTCGATTCCTTGCTCGATCGTGTGCGCGAGATCGTCGATCGCGTCGGCAATGCCGTACGCTGGGTGCTCGGCTTCAGCCTGCTCGCCGGCGCTTTGGTGCTGGCGGCGGCGCTTGCGGCCAGCGCGGCCGAGCGACGGCATGAAGCCGCCCTGCTGCGCACACTCGGGGCACGTCGTGCGCAATTGCGCGCAGCGGCGGCATGCGAGTTTGCGTTGCTTGGGTTGGTTGCCGGCTTGACAGCCGCACTCGGCGCGATCGGCACCGGGATGTGGCTGGGGCATGCGGTGTTCCATATCGATGGCTTCGTGCCGCCGTTATGGCCGCTGTTCGTCGCCGCTCTCATCGCCGCTCTGGTGGTGATGTTGTTGGGACTGGCCGGCACGCGCAAGGTCACGCGGACGTCGCCTATGCGGCTGCTACGCGAAGGGTAAATAACCTCAGTCACCGACCGTCGTCCCGGCGAATCGCGCGGAAGGGGAAACTCGCGCCGGGACGATAGCAGGGAGGGGGGAACGACCCACATACCGGCTATGCTTCCGCGCATGAACCGATCCGTCCTGCTCCAGCGCCTCAAGCACGAATGGCTATTGTTGCTCTTCGCCGCCCTCGCTTTCGTATTGGCGATTCTCGATCCACACCCATTGCGCGACCACCAGCGCTGGTTGCGCCTGCCCACGCTCGCAGGCCTGTTCGGTCTGATGCTGGCAATTCAGGGCATCCGCGATAGCGGCTGGGTGCAGCGCATCGCCGGGGCGCTGGTCGAGCGAGCGCATTCGGTGCGCACCCTGGGGCTGCTGCTCGTATCGATGACTGCTGTGCTCTCGATGGTGCTGACCAACGATGTCAGCCTGTTTCTGCTGGTGCCGCTCACGGTAGCCATCGGTGACATGTCGAACTTGCCGGTACTGCGCATGGTGATCCTGGAGGCTCTGGCGGTGAATGCCGGCTCCACGCTCAGCCCCATCGGCAATCCGCAGAATCTCCTGATCTGGCAGTACGAGCACCTGCCTTTCCTGAGTTTCATGCGCACCATGCTGCCGACCGCAGGCATCATGTTTGCGATGGTGGCCGTGCTGACTTGGTGCTGGCTGCCGCGCGGACGTATCGAACTGCATACACAGGCCGAATCGCAACCGACAAGCATGCTGCTGGGACTGTTGTCGTTGGTCGCGCTATCGATGATGGTGATGCTGATGGAACACGGTCAGCCCTTGCTCGGTGCCGGTCTGGTGATCGTGCCGTTCCTGTTCGAATACCGCACTTTTGCTCGACTGGACTGGCTGCTGCTGGCAACCTTCGCGGCGATTTTCCTGAGCCTTGGCCATCTGGCCGAGCTGCCGATAGTGCAGGCGGGAATGAATACGCTGGATCTGGAGCAGCCGCTCAATCTCTACGTCGGTGGCATCGTTGCCTCACAGTTGATCAGCAATGTTCCGGCTACGGTGCTGCTATTGAATCGTGCACCCGATGCGATGGCCTTGGCGGTAGCGGCCAACGTGGGCGGTTTCGGTATCGCCATTGGCTCGCTGGCGAACCTGATTGCACTGCGCTTAGCAAAACAGCCCCACGCGCTGGGACTGTTTCATAAAGTCTCGGTACCTTTTTTGCTGGTGTGCGCACCGCTGGTGTATGTCGCCTGGATAGCGATGCATTGAGGGATTGCTGCAAAAGAGCCCCCCTTACCCCAACCCTCTTTCCCCCGGCGAAGCCAGGGGAGAGGGAGCACACTGAGGCGAACCTCAGCACATCGCAATTGCGCGGATAGCTCCCTCTGCCCTGCCTTCGCCCGAGGGTTGGGGTGAGGGGGTAACCCGTCACGCAAACCGAGCGTCACTCATCGTCGTCATCGTGCGGCACATTGACCTTGCCGCTGATATCCGACTTGTGCACGTCACCGCTGCCCTTGGCGCCCACAGTCAAATCGCCGCGCACATTGCGCACCGTCAGATCGCCCGAGCCCAATGTATCGGCACGCACGCTACCGCCCACGCCAATGAACGTGGCATCGCCCGAACCGATGCTACCGACCTTCACATCGCCCTTGATGTCGTGGAACTTAGCATCCCCCGAACCCACCGAACCCAGTTCGATCCGGCCGATGTTGCGGCCGTCGATATCGCCGGAACCTACGCTGGCGATCAAGGTATCGCCGATATCGGTCAGGTGCAGATCGCCCGAACCGACGCGGCCTTCCACGCGCATGATATTGCTTACCCAGCCATCGCCGGAGCCGACATTGATCACGATCGGCAGCTTGGACGGCAACTGCACGCTTATATCCAGCGAGGCCTGGTAGCTGCCGAACGTCCAACCGAACGATTCGCCACCGAGCTTCACGATCAGGCGATCGCCTTCACGACGCTGGGTCACGACCAGCTTTTCCAGCAGTTTCTGGTCCGATGCACAGGCTCGGCCTGTCACCTCGCCTGCGGCGCTATCGCTACCGGTGATATGCAGGTCATAGCTGCCGTTGTCGAACTGCACCTGGGTGACGCCAGTCAGGTCCAGCTTCATATTGCGGGGCGCTTGGTACTTGCATTCCTCGTGCGCAAAGGCAGTCAGTGGCACAAGTAGCAGGGTGGCGAGAATCAGACGACGCATGGATCGCTCCTTTTTGAATGGCTCGCACTCTCTGATGCGGCCGGCGGCAAAAAGGTTGCGTTGTCACCCGGGCAGGGTCAACCGCCAAACGGCATGGCTACCCTACTCGGCTCGTTTGACGCGCTGCCACAAAGCTTCCTGCGCGGCCAGATCGTGCTCGGAAAGCGCTTTGCCGTCGTTTCGCGCCAGCTGCTCCATATGGCGGAAGCGCCGCTCGAACTTGGCATTGGCGTGACGCAACGCCTGGGAAAAATCCACCCCGGCATGGCGCGCCAGGTTGGTCACGACGAATAGCACATCGCCGATCTCGTCCTGCAGCCGTTCACGGTCGGCGCCTGCGGCGAATTCCGCGCGCACTTCCTCCAGCTCTTCGCTCAGCTTGTCCAGCACCGGACCGGCATCGGGCCAGTCAAAACCGACCTTGGCCGCGCGCTGCTGCAATTTGGTCGCACGCTTCCACTCCGGCAAGCCACGTGAGACACCCGCCAGCGCGCTATCGTCATCGGCACCCTCGCCACGGGCCAGGCGCTCGGCGCGCTTGATCGCCTCCCAGGCTTCCGTCTGAGCTTCCAGATCGTCGTAGCTGACGTCGCCGAAGACATGCGGATGCCGCCTGAGCATCTTGTCGCTGATTGCATGCGCTACGTCGTTGAAATCGAACAAGCCGGCCTCTTTGGCCATCTGCGCATGAAACACCACCTGCAGAAGCAGGTCGCCAAGCTCATCGCGCAGATCCTGCCAATCCTTGCGATCGATCGCATCGGCCACTTCGTAGGCTTCTTCGATGGTGTACGGCGCGATGCTCGCGAAATCCTGTTTGAGATCCCAGGGACAACCGCGTTCGGGGTCACGCAGCCGGGTCATGATGTCGAGCAGGTCGTTCAAGCTGTGACGCGACATAAAAGAGCCCTTAGCGAAAACCCATCTAGTTGTTGTGGGAGCGACTTCAGTCGCGACAATCGTGCCTCACTGCAAGTCCATGTGGCGACTGAAGGGAGCCTCTAAAAACTTGCTTTCTGTGGGAGCGACTTTAGTCGCGACAATCGTGCCTCACCGCAAGTCCTTGTCGCGACTGAAGTCGCTCCCACAACGATAGGATCCGTTTTCGCTGTGTCCAAGTCATTGACAG